>NZ_JBVMVZ010000004.1:0-85108 GCF_055635395.1 Kocuria sp. KKT182 | reverse complement strand
GGGGACCTTCGGGACGTCGGGGCCGGGTGGTGCGGTGGCCTCGTGCGAGCGGTCCGCACCCCGGCACGGGAGGCGGACCGCTCGCACGGGTCAGGCCGGCGGATTTCCGGGAGGCTGCCCGGTGGCGCCCGGGCCGGGGGCGCGGTCCGGCGTCACGTCCTGGCCGTCGTGCACGGGTTTGCCGTCGATGACAACGCCGGAGCCGTCGGCCTGGTCGTCCTTCTTCATCTCCTTGACCTCGGACTTGAAGATGCGCATCGACTGGCCGAGGCTGCGGGCCATGCCCGGCAGCTTGGGGGCGCCGAAGAGCAGCAGGATCACCAGCAGGATGATCAGGATCATGAAGGGGCTGTCGAACAACCTACCCATAGAAGATTCCTTTCTGTTCGGCCCGGCAGATGTCGTTCATCCGCTGCGGCTGGCCCATACGGTCCTTGCGCTCCATGCGGCGTTCCAGACGGGCGGTTTCTCGTCGGTCGGAGCCGTTCCGGTACTCAGCCAAGACGTCGCCCCACGGGGGTGAACACGGACGGTACACGCCAACCAACGGGGCTGGGATAGGCGCCTGCGCGCTTAGCTGCCTTGACGTCCAGGCATGTCCTGGAAGTGCATCGCGATGTCGTCGCTGGTGGTCAACCACACGTCAGGCTGGCCTGCTATGAACTCGAGCGCGAGGTCCAGGTACTTGTGCCTGAAGGGTTGGTTGATGATGAAGGGGTGGAGCGGCAAAGACATCACCCGCCCACTCTCTCCCGCGTCCGCGCAAAGTTGCTCGTATTGATCCTTCACGATCTGCAGGAAATCGGGGCCACTGAGGTTTCTGTTCGTGAAAAGAGTAATGTCGTTGACCTCGATCGAGTAGGGAACGCTCATCATGCCAGCGACGTTGAGATGGAAAGGCTGGTCGTCTACACACCAGTCGAGAACGTAGCTCAGACCGAGTTCTTCGAGTATCTCGGGAGTGTTTCCCGTCTCCGTCAGGGCGGGTCCCAGCCAACCTTTGGGCCTTGAGCCGGTGTGCGATTCGATGGTGCGGACCACGTCTTCCAGATAGTCAACTTCTTCCTCTCGGGACATTCCCGCCTGGAAGGTCGAGTTGTCGCGCCCGTGGGCAACCCAGACCCAGTCCCGCTCCAGGCCGGCCCGGACAACCTGCGGGTAGTGCCTGCACACATCCGCGTTCACCAGAGCGCTTGCCCGAATGCCGTGCCTGTCGAGAGAGTCAACCATCCGCCAGAGCCCCACGCGCAGTCCGTAATCGCGCCACCCGTAGTTGAGCGGATCGGGGTGGAGCCCCGCTGTGCCCCCGAAGATGGAAGTCGAGGGCTTGTCGATCTGATAATGCTCGAGATTTAGACCCAGGTAGAAGGCCACCTTTTTGCCCTCGGGCCAGTGGAGGGGGGCTCGATCAATGATCGGACTGTAGTCGTAGAGCTTGTTGTCCATCGGATACATCAGTCCTTCGGTCAGATGACACGAGTCCTCCGGCAGCTCAGCCTGCGCGGCTAGCACGCCTGGGCGTTGCTCGGCCCCCTCGCGTTATGGAGGTGATCCTAGGCCCATCTGGACAGCAGAGGAAGGGTCTGGACAGCAGTAAAGTGACGTGGTTCACTTGCCAGGACATGCGCCACACACGACGAGGGAGAACCGCATGACCACCATCTTTCGCCCCATGGGACGTCGAGGCTTCTTGAAGCTTTCAGCCGCAGCAGGAGGCGTTGTCGCTCTGGGCTCCACGACGGCGTGCGGGCAAGGCGGCGGCGGCAACGGCGGCGGGGGCTACTCTGGGGACGTTGCCGTCACCGGTCTCGCGAGCCTCATCCACTCAGCACCGTTCTTCATCGCCCAGTCGGAGGGCTTCTACGAAGAAGAGGGACTCGACCTCGAACACATCCAGTTCCCCGGTGGACTGGACACGGTGCGCGGCATCGACTCTGGGATCGGGTTCGGCACCTCCTCGACTTTGCCTGTCTTCATCGCTGCAGAAAGCGGTATGGATGTCCGGATTTTTGGCAACGTCTACACTGCCGCGTCCGTCGACTTCATCGCGCTTCCGGACTCTCCGGTCAACAGCATCGAGGACGTGCGGGGCAAGAAGGTCGCCGTCAGCACTCCGGGATCGAACTCCTCGTATTTCGCGGAGCGTACGTTGCGCGAGGCGGGGCTGGAACCGGGCAGGGATGTCGAGCTCGTCAGTGTCGGTTCAGCCAGCGATTCGTGGACTCAGGTGTCCCAGGGCGTCGTCGACGTGGCGTGGACGGCCTCGCCATTGTCCGAACTGATCGCCAACGACAGCGGCGGCAAGGTCATCTGGCGGTCCCGGGACTACGTCACCGACTGGTCCGACACGTGCCTGGTCGCGACGGGGCAGTTCCTGGACGAGAACGCCGACGCCCTCCGCGGATGGGGCCGGGCCCTGCAGAAGGCGATGGACATGATCTCCAACGACGTGGAGGCGGCTGCGGAGGTGTACGCCAGAGCCATCGAGTACGAACCGGAGGTCGCCCTGGAGGCGCTGAGGAACTCCCAGGACTTCTTCAGTCTCGAATTCACCGACGCCCAGCTCAATGCCGTCGTCGAAGCCGGCAAGGAGCAGGACCAGATCACCCAGGATCCGGACATGGACGCCGTCGTTATGAGGGGCTTCTTCTCATGAGCCAGACTTCCACCCAGCCTGCGGCCGCGCAGGAACACGACGTCGTTTTCGACAACATCGGCATGACCTTCCAGAGCGCAACCGGCGTGACCCAGGCCGTCGCGAACGTGAGCGGGGCCATCCCCGAGCACAAGTTCGTCTCCGTGATCGGGCCCAGTGGTTGCGGGAAGAGCACCCTTCTGGACATGGTCGGCGGCCTGCTCAAGCCCACCCAGGGGACGGTGAGTATCGACGGCGAGACCGTGACCGGACCGCGACGCGACACCGCGATGGTCTTCCAGGAGGACTCGACCCTGCACTGGCGCAGCGTGCTGGACAACGTGGCGTTCGGACTCGAGGTCAAGGGGATCTCCAAGACTGAGCGCCACGACAAGGCCCGTGCCATGATCGAACTCGTCGGGCTGCGACAGTTCGAGAACCACCGCCCGGGCCAGCTCTCCGGAGGCATGAAGCAACGAGTGGCCATCGCCCGAGCGCTGGCCATGGAGCCGCGGGTCCTGCTGATGGACGAGCCGTTCGGAGCGCTGGATCAGCAGACTCGCCAGTTCGTCGGCCGGGAACTGCTCAACATCTGGGAGAAGACCCGCAACCGGGTCCTGTTCATCACCCACGACATCCAAGAGGCCGTCTACCTCTCGGACGAGGTCTGGGTCATGTCCGCCAGGCCGTCGGTGGTCAAGGAGGTCGTCAAGATCGACCTCCCCCGGCCCAGGCCCGCAGGCACCCATGCCATGCCGCGGTTCCGAGAGATCGAGGACCACCTGTGGGAACTGGTCAAGGTGGAAGCCGAGAAGACCCTGGGCCCAGGAGCGCAGGCGGCGTGACGGTCACAGACAAGGCCTCATCACAGCTCCGGCCGGATCCTCTGTGGCGACGGCCCCGGGTCGTCCGCTGGGCCATCATCATCGGACTCGTCGCCGTTCTGGAGGCAACGACCAGGACGGGGCTGATCGACCGCAACCTCATGGTCCCGCCGTCGGAGATCCTCGCGCGGCTGGCCTCGATCGTCCCGACCAGTGAGTTCGGTGCGGACGCGGCGCGCACCCTGACGACCATCTTGGCCGCCTTCGCCATCGGGCTCGTCGGGGGAATACCGCTGGGCGTGCTCCTGTGGCGGCTTCCTGCGGTGGGGCGCGTCCTGGAGCCCTTCCTGGTCACCGGGTATGCGATGCCGACCCTGCTGTTCTACCCCGTCCTGTTGGCGGTCATGGGACTGAACGCGGGCCCCATCGTCGTCATCGCCGCGACCATGTCACTCATCCCCATAGCGCTCACAACGATGGTCGCCCTGGGCTCGATCAAACCGATCCTGCACAAGCTCGCGAAATCGGTGAACGCTTCCTCGTCGCAGTACTACCTGAAGGTGCTGCTCCCGGCTGCGACCCCACTGGTCTTCCCCGGGGTGAAACTCGGATTCATCTATGCCGTGATCGGCACGATCGCCATGGAGTTCATCCTCGCGGCTCAAGGCATCGGATTCCGCGCCGGCTTCTACTACCGCGAGCTGAACACCGCGGACATGTGGGCCTACATCACCGTCGTGATCGTGCTCAGCGTGATCGTCAACGGCATCCTCACATGGTCGGAGAAGCGGATCAGAAAGGACATGCTATGAGCACGGACGTCAGCGCCCCTGCCGCACCTGGTACCGCCGCACCTTCCGGAGCCAAGAAGTCCACGAACGTCAAGGACAACCTGTGGCGCGCCGCGGTGATCCTGGGACTGCTCGCCGTGTGGGCCGTGCTGTCGCTCCTTTCGGATCTGGTGTCGTCTCCAGCTGCCTCTTTTGCCGCTCTGGCTGAGCTCTTCGCCAACGGATCCATCTACCGGCACCTGAGCACCACACTGGAAGCAGTGGCCATCGGCTTCCTCGTCGCAGCAGCCATCGGCTTCCCGCTGGGCTACGCGATCGGCAGAAGCAAGTTCCTCGGCGCCGTCTTCGACCCCATCGTGGCGGGCGCTTTCGCCATCCCGCGCATCGTGTTCTTCCCCGTTCTTCTGCAGATCTTCGGGGTAGGAGTCGGCGCCCAGTCGGCGATGGCCGCCCTGGCTGCGGTGTTCCCCATCATGGTCTCCACCACTGCTGGGGTCCGCGCCATCAACCCGCTCCTGCCCAAGCTCGCGCGGTCGCTGAGCCTGACCCCGTTGCAGACAGTCACCAAGATCTACGTACCTGCGATGGCCCCGTCACTGATGGTCGGCATCCGGATCGGCTTCAGCATCGCCTTCATCAACGTCATCATTGCCGAGTTCTTCGCTGCTCGGGCAGGCCTCGGCCTGCTGGCCCTGCGCGCCTACGGACGGCTGGACCTGCCGTCCATGTACGGGATCATCATTCTGCTCGCAGCCATCGCGCTCATCGGCAACATGGTCCTCTGGGCCGCCGAACGCAAGCTCGGCGAAAAAGCCTGAACCAGGCAACACAAGACCCGACCGTCCGAACGAGCCACAGGAGAGACACCATGTCGACCAGCGCTGCGGTGGAAGAATACGAACGTCTTCGAGCGGAGTTCCGGGCCAAAGGCCTGGGTGGCCGGGTGGGGTTCGGGAAACGACCGGCGCTGCTGGTCATCGATCTGATCCGGGGGTTCACCGACACGAGGTCTCCCCTGGCCGGGGATCTCGATACCCAACTGCAGGCCACACAGCAGTTGCTCACGCACGCACGGGAGGCCGAGGTGCCCGTGATCTTCTCGACGGTCGCCTACGACGCGGACCTCCAGGAGGCCGGCAAATGGATCCGTAAGATCCCCTCCAACAGCTGGCTGGTGGAGGGCAGCGAGTGGGTGGAGCTGGACGAACGACTGGGGCGCCGCGAGACGGAGATGCTGCTGGTCAAGAAGTACGCCTCGTGTTTCTTCGGCACCGACCTGGCGGCCCGGCTGGTTTCCCGGGGCGTGGACACGGTGATCCTCCTCGGGTGCACGACCAGCGGATGCATCCGCGCCACCGCTGTGGACGCGTGCTCCTACGGATTCCACACGGTCGTCGTGGAGGAGGGCGTGGGAGATCGGGCCGAGCTGCCGCACCTTGCCAGTCTCTTCGACATCGACAACAAATACGGTGACGTCGTGAATCTGGAGGACGCCAGCGTCTACCTCCAGCATGTCCGCCAGTAGAGACTCCGCATACGGGCCCCGGTGGCGAGAGCTCATCGGCCAGTGCATCGGCGGAGCCTCGAGGACGTCTGTGCGATTGAGCTCTCACCGCGGGGAAGCGCATGGCCTCCGTCAACCGTGACAGGGCCCTGAGCGCGCTGGCCATCGTCTTGTTCAGTTTCGCGCTGGGCACTCTGTCCCTCGTCGTCCCCCTGCTGGGCGTGCATGCGGGCTACACCCCCAGCGAGATCGGGCTGCTGGTCGCCGTCGCTGCTGTCGCTCAGCTGATCACCCGCCTGTACATGGGCGCCTTGATGCGCCGGATTCCGGACAGATCCTTCCTCGTGGGATCCGGGGTGATGATCGCGGTCTCGTGCGCCCTGCTGGCGCTCTTCCCCGTGTTCGTGGTTTTCGTGGCGTCCCAGTTGGTGCAGGGGGTGGCCCGGGCGTTCTTCTGGACGAGCAGTCAGACCCACGCCGTTCGTACGTCCGTCGCACCGGTCAGTGGCCTCCGGGACGTCAATTTGGCGGCGGGGATCGGTGCGCTTCTCGGCCCCGCGGTGGCCGGATCCCTCTGGGAGGTCTCGGTGCAACTGCCGCTCATGGTGGGGGTCGTGGCAGGTTCCGTTGCTGTCGTCCCCGCGGCCTTGTTGATCAGGTTTCCCCCGTTCGCGGCCAGGCCTTCTTCGCCCACGGGCAGGGACGTCCGCCTGTGGCGGCGACCCGGTGTCAACGCGGCTTGCTGGATGAATACGGGCGCAGGGGCCTGGAAAAGCCTCCTGGATTCCTACGTCCCTCTCGCCCTGTCCCTGGCAGGCCAACCGGCTGCAGTCATCGGCATTCTGCTGTCCATCGCCAATGCCACCGTTCTCGCCGGCAGTACCCTCAGCGGTTGGGTGCGCCGCAAAGGCGTCAGGGCGTCGCTGGTCATCGGCGTGCTCACGACCGGGCTGGGACTGGCCGCAGTAGGTCCGTTCGCCGGTCTGACCGCACCGGTGGCCGTTGCCCTGGCTGTTTCCGGCATTGGCGCCGGGATCCTGCAGACCGTCGGTCCGGCCATCGCAGCGGAGAAGGTGCACCCGGAAGAACGCGGAGACGCCCTCGCACTGACGGGCACCTTCCGCGCCACGGCGCTCCTTCTCTCGCCGCTGGCCATGGCAGGGCTGGTCACCCTCGCCCCGGTGACGGCCGCCCTGTTTGCCGCGGGCCTTCTCATCACCACCCCGGCCGCAACCACCTGGAGGGCAAACAGAGATGTCGCCTGACCGGCACAGACCCCGAGGCTCGCGCTGTGTGCCTCCGGTGACAGGAAAACAAGACGTTTCGACGAGAGGCTGTCCATGACGACGGAACCCTATCCGAGCAATGACCCCGCAACGGTCCCGAGGCTCCACCTGCGGCACGAGCACAGCATTCCGCATCTGGGTCTGGGCACCTGGCCGCTGGTGGGGGAAGAGTGCGAAACGGCCGTCCGCTACGCCGTTCGAAGCGGCTACCGGCTCGTCGACACCGCGTTCCAGTACCGCAACGAAGACGCCGTGGGACGTGGTATCCGCACGGCCGGCGTTCCCCGAGAGGAGCTGTTCGTCTCCAGCAAGTTCAACAAGGAGTCCCACAGCATCGACGGTGTCCAGCGCGCCTACGACCGCAGCCTCCAAACCCTCGGTCTCGACTACCTGGACATGTTCATGTGCCACTGGCCCGTGCCAGCCCTGGACCAATACACCGAGGCCTGGAGAGGCCTCGTCAAGCTCCTGGACGAAGGCCGCGTCAAAGCGATCGGCGTCTCCAACTTCAAGCCGAACCATCTGGAGAAGGTCATCGCCGCAACCGGCGTGGTTCCCGACGTGAACCAGATCCAGCTCAGTCCCGATCTCGCGCGGCTGTCCCCACGAGCCGTACACCAGGACTTGGGCATCATCACCGAGGCCTGGAGCCCTATCGGCCGCGAATCGGGTCTGCGCGACCACCCGATCGTGGCGAAGATCGCGCAACGGGTAGCAAAGACTCCGGCGCAGGTCCTGCTCCGCTGGCACGTCCAGCACGGAATCGTCCCCATCCCGCAAGCCGCCAAACCCGAATGGCTGGTCGAGAACATCTCGGTGTTCGACTTCTCCCTGACCACCGAGGACATGGAAGCCCTGGCGGAACTGGACCGCGGAGAGAGCGCCGCCCGCGACTCCGACTCTCCCGAGAACGGACACTGACCCCTGCCGCACCTTCCCTCGCCCGTCACAAAGAGGGGCAGGGGTTGACGTAGATCACAAAATACGGAAACCTCTTCATAACAGAGAAGACCTCTGCTCTGCAGACTTACTGCTCGCGGATCGACAAGGAGCTCTCCCATGGCTGACCACAACGGTGTCCTCGAGGACGTACGGCGGGGCATGATCCCTGCCCACATCTACAACGACAAAGAGATCTTCGAACTCGAGAAAGAACGGCTCTTCAACCGCAGCTGGCTGTTCGTCGCCCATGAGTCGGAAGTCCCCGAGGCCGGCGACTACGTGGTCCGCAGAGTCCTCGAGGACTCGTTCATCATCTCCCGGGACGAAAAAGGCCAGGTCCGGGCCCTGTTCAACATGTGTCTTCACCGCGGCATGCAGGTCTGCCGGGCGGAAATGGGCAACGCCTCCCACTTCCGTTGCCCCTACCACGGCTGGTCGTACCGCAACGACGGACGCATCGTCGGACTGCCCTTCCACAAGGAGGCCTACGGCGGGGAGGAAGGCTTCAAGAAGAAGGGCCAGACCCTGTTGCCGGCTCCCTCGCTGGCCACATACAACGGGCTGATCTTCATCAGCATGGACCCGGACGCCGAACCCCTCGAGGAGTTCCTGGGGGACTTCAAGTTCTACCTGGACTACTACACGAAGCAGAGCGCGGACGGCATCGAGTTGCGCGGCCCGCAGCGTTGGCGGGTCAAGGCCAACTGGAAGATCGGGGCCGAGAACTTCGCCGGGGACATGTACCACACACCCCAGACCCACACCTCGGTGGTGGAGATCGGACTCTTCCGTGAGCCCAAGGCGGAGAAGCGCAAGGACGGCACCACCTACTGGGCCGGCAACGGCGGTGGCACCACCTACAAGCTGCCCGAAGGAACTCTGGAAGACCGCCTGCGCTACGTGGGCTACCCGGACGAGATGATCGCCCGGATGAAGGAGCAGTGGACCCAGCAGCAGCTCGACGTGGTCGGCAAGGACGGGTTCATGGTGTCGGCGGCATCACTGTTCCCGAACATGAGCTTCGTCCACAACTGGCCGCGGGTCGAGGAGGACTCCGACGAGGTGCTCCCCTTCATCTCCATCCGCATGTGGCAGCCGGTCAGCGAGAACGAGACCGAGATCCTCTCGTGGTTCGCCGTCGACAAGAACGCCCCGGAAGAGTTCAAAGCGCTCTCCTACAAGGCGTATCTCATGTGCTTCGGCAGCGGTGGCATGTTCGAGCAGGACGACGTCGAGAACTGGGTGTCCCTCACCAACACCGCGGCCGGGTCCATGGCACGACGCCTGTTGCTCAACAGCCGGATGGGCATGCTGGAAAACGGGCAGAACGTCGTCGAGGCCCTGTCCCCCGAGGAATATTCGGGACCCGGCTCCACCCGTATCGGCTACAGCGAGTACAACCAGCGTGAACTGTTGCGCCGGTGGGCCGATCACCTCGAGCGTCCGGTAGAAGCCGCAGCGCAGGTGCACGTGGGCTCAGACCCGGTGCAGGCGCCCCCTGCCGCGGGATCAGGGCCCGCCCGGCCCGCCAGCGGCAGCGCAGAGACCGTGCCCGCAGCAACCCTTCACGAGGAGGCCTGAACATGAGTGTTGGAACGGCACACGAGAACGAGAACCTGACGCTGTCCGAACAGTCGGCACTGGGAGCCCACGCGCCGCGTACCCAACGGACGGGGCAGACCCTGCCCTTCAACGACGAACTACACCTGGAGGCGCACCGTTGGCTGGTCGATGAGGCGTACCTGCTGGACGCCCAGGACTACGACGAGTGGCTCTCCCGGATCGCCGATGACGTGCACTACCTCATGCCCGTCCGCGTCACCACCGCCCTGGGCGCCGGCTACACCACCTCACCGGGGATGGCGCACTGGGACGAGAACAAATACTCGCTCAGCCGCCGCGTGGCCCGCTTCGCCACCGAGCACGCGTGGACCGAAGATCCGCCGTCGCGGTTGCGCCACTACATCACCAACGTGCGCACCTTCCGCACCCCCAACCCCGACGAAATCATCGTGGACTCGGCGGTCCTTCTCTTCCGCAGCCGTGGTGATGTCGGGGAGTCCGCCACAGTCTCGGCAGGACGGGAGGACCTCCTGCGCCGTACCGCATCCGGGTCCGGGTGGGAGCTGGCCCGTCGCACCATCATGGTCGACGAGTCGGTCATCCGCATGCAGAACTTGGCGATCTTCCTGTGAAACTGGAATGGGAAGGCGAGGAGGAAGACCGCCTCGCGGCGATCCAGGCCACGGAGGAACGCCGCCGGCTCGAAGAGCACGTCACCGGAACGCCGATCGTGATCGCCAACGAGTTCTCCGAGGTCCAGGTCACCCGCATCGAGACCCGCAACGGTTCGCGGCTGATGATCAAATCCCCTCGTTCGGGCCAGTGGGTCACGCTCTGCCCGCTGGAACTGGAGTCCTTGACCTGGCAGGCCCCGGCCACGTTCTCGGCCATGATCGGCCACCCTTTCGGCCCGCTCGTGACCGAAGACGAATAGACACCCGCAACCGCCAGAGCACCACCGCCTCACGAAGGAATGTGACCATGCCTGTAGTCAAAGCTGACCTGGAAGCCTGTCAGGGGTATGCAAACTGCATCGTCGGAGCCTCTGACTACTTCGACCTGGACGACGACGGGGTCGTCGTGCTACTCCAGACCGAAGTCCCCGAGGCCGACCGCGCCCGCGTCACCGAAGCTGCCCGCAGCTGCCCAGTCTCCGCACTGGTGGTGGAGGACGAATGAGCCCGGTCACCGTCATCGTCGGGTCCTCCATTGCCGGGGTGCGCACCGCGCAGTCTCTCCGCCTGGAAGGATATAAGGGGGAGATCGTCCTCGTCGGGGAGGAAACGGAACTCCCTTATGACAAGCCGCCCCTGTCGAAATCCGTCCTGGCGGGCTCCGCTGATGAGAACTCCATCCGACTGCTCACCCAGGACCAGGCCGATGCCGACGGCATCCGTCTCCTGTTGGGACACCGCGCCATTGGCCTGGATGTCGCCGAGAACCTGCTGAAGCTGGAAGGGCACGAGCCCCTTCACTACGACCACCTGGTCATCGCCACCGGAGCCTCACCCCGCCCCTCCCCCTGGGGCCGGCCCCCAGGGATCCACGTGCTACGCACCCTCGAGGACGCCCGCGAACTACGTGGGGACCTTCTCCGGGGCGGGGCACTGGCCGTCATCGGGGCAGGGTTCATCGGCGCCGAGGCAGCCGCCACTGCCCGTTCCTTGGGGCTCGACGTCACGGTCATCGACCCGGTACCCGTGCCCATGAGCCGCATCTTCAACCCGGAGATCGGCCAATGGTTCGCAGACCTGCACCAGGACAACGGGGTCAACACCATGTTCGGCACCGGCGTGGAATCCATCGAAGGCGAAGAGGGCAACTTCTCCGTCCACCTGACCAACGGGGAGAGCATTCAAGCGGCCACCGTGCTGGTCGGCATCGGCGTCATCCCCAACGACGCCTGGCTCAGCGCCTCCGGCCTGCTCGTGGACAACGGGGTCGTGCTCAACGAGTACTGCCAAGCCCTCGACGCCGCGAACGTGTACGCGGTCGGGGACGTGGCCCGCTGGCGCCACCAGAAGCACGGCGAGGACGTCAGGATTGAGCACTGGACCAACGCGGTGGAACAGGCCACGTGCGTGGCCTACAACATCACTCACCCGGATCAGCCGCGCGCCTACACACCCATCGAATACGTGTGGAGCGACCAGCACGACTGGAAGATCCAGGTCGTGGGACGCGTCGGAGGCAATGTCGACCACGTGCTCATCGGACATCCGCAGGTCCACGGCAAGTTCGTCGCCCTCTACACCACCGACGGCACCACCGTCCGGGGCGCAGCCATCGTGAACTGGCCCAAAGCCCTCATCGCCTGCCGGCTGGGCATGGCCAAGGGCATCACGGTGCAGGAACTGCGCGCCAAGCTCGAACCCCAGTTGGAGCCGCAGCCGACGAGGGCGTCATGACGCCCGGGAACTCGTTGCCCCAGACCGAGAGCGCCGCGCGGGAACACATCGCCCTCGCCTGCCGGGTCCTGGCCCATCGGGGCCTGGCCGAGGGGATCCTAGGTCACATCAGCCTGAGGATCACCGACAGCACACTGCTGGTGCGCTGCCGGGGCCCGCACGAACGCGGCCTGGGGTACACACAGGCCGAGGACATCCACATGGTGGACCTCGACGGCAACCCCGCCGCCGACGGTGAGCTCGAGGGCGGGTATACGGTCCCCAACGAACTGCCGCTGCACACCGAACTCTTCCGGCGCCGCCCGGACGTCCGGGCTGTCGTGCACGCCCACCCCCCGCGGGTGGTCGCCGCCGACCTGGCAGGACTCGCAGTACGACCCATCGTGGGGGCATACGACATTCCGGGGACACGCCTCGCCGCCAACGGGGTACCCGTCTACCCCCGCGGAGTACTCATCCGCACCCGTCGGCTCGCCGCCGAAATGGCCGACGCCATGGGAACCAAACCCGTTGTGGTACTGCGGGGACACGGCCTCACGAGTGCAGCCGAAACCGTCGAGCAAGCAGTTCTCCAGGCCATCAGCGTGGACGGCCTGGCGGGGATGGCCCTGCAAGTGACCTCCGCGGGCGGGCGCCTCGCCGACCTGCCCGACGCCGACATGGCGGAGCTGCCCGACCTCGGAGGAGCATTCAACACCGGGACTGCCTGGAGACACGAACTCGCACGACTTGGTGAGGGCCGTTGACAGCCGGCGCCATAGCCGGGCTGGGAGCGAAGCCCCAGCTCAGTACCATGAAGCCCATGTCCACATCACAGACGGAGGACAACTCCAGGTACGGCCCTCCTCCGCAGTACCCCATCGAATCCGTCGACAACGCCCTCCGGTTGTTGCTGCTCTTCGAAACCCGGCCGAGCATCCGGCTCACCGATGCCAGCAAGTACCTCGGAGTGGCATCATCCACGGCCCATCGCCTCATGGGGATGCTCCTCTATCGCGGTTTCGTACGGCAGAATCCCCAGACCAAAGCGTACGAACCCGGTCAAGCACTCAGCTCCATCGCTTTTGCCATACGGCGCCACGTCGACATCGGGACCCTCGTCCGTCCAGCGATGGAGCGGCTATTCGAGGCAACCGGAGAGACGGTGCACTTTGCCGAACTTAAGGGCTCGAACGCACACTTCCTCGAGGCCATTGAGAGCCAACGCGCCGTCCGCGTCGCCTCACGTCAGGGCGCGATGCTTCCGGCCAACTGCACCGCAACGGGCAAAGCAATGCTGAGCCTACTCACCACGGAACAATTGCACGCCCTCTACCCGCAGGAGAGGCTCCCGGGTCTCACCAAGGGATCCATCACCTCCCGTTCCGATCTGGAGCGTGCCCTCGAAACGATCCGGCAAACCGGATACTCAACGAGCCGGGAAGAAAGCGAAGACGGCGTCATGTCAGTCGCTGCTCCCCTCACCAGCCCGAGCGGCAAGTACTACGGGATCAACGTGTCCGTGCCCGCTCACCGCATGACTGAACAACTCCGCACAGAACTCGGGGCCATGCTCGAGACAGCCGCCAAAGACATCCACGGCTTGCTCGTCTAGGGATCTCGACGGTGGGGGTCGTGGACAGGACCGCTTCAGCTCAGCGGTCATTCCAGAGAGTCGATTTTCCGCAGTCGGTGCCCGAAGAAAAAGGAGATGACCACGGCGACTGCTGCCATAGTGGCGAGCATCGCCCAGGTCAGTGTCGAGTTACCGAGGCTGAGGACCACCCCGGTGAGCACGGGACCGATGGTATTGCCGATGTACGTGCCGGTCTGGACGATGCCGGTGGCCGCCGCGGTGGCCCCAGGTGCCATGTGCGAGATGAGGAAATGCACCAGGCCCGGCCACCCCCACCCCAGGCCCGCCGCGAGCAGAAAACCCACTACGTAGCTCCAGGTGGTAGGGATCGCCATGAGTGAAAGCCCGACAGCGCAGATCACGAGTGCTGTCTGGATCAGCGGAAGAGCCGACACGCCGCCTCGGTCGACGACCCGGCCGATCACGATGCGGGTCAACGCTCCTGAGGCGCTGCCGAGGGCCAGAAGCACACCAGCCGGGCCGACTGCGATCCCCCGCTCCAGCGCGCCGATCACGGCGAAGGCCACGGCGGAGGTGACGGCACCGCCCGCGAACATCGTCATCGCGGCCATCAGCACCAACGCGGGACGCAACTGGGGATCCCATTGCCCCGCCGGCCGTGCCGCGCCCACGGCGACACGCGTTGTCCGGGTCAGGGTCGCGGGAATCAGCACGAGCACGCCCAGGGCGGCCATCAGCAGAAAGGCCACGGGCCAACCCAGGGTCAGCGCCACCAGCGGGATCGAGACGCCGGCGACCAGTCCCGTCAGAGGGACCGCGGCCTGTTTCACCCCGAAGGCCAGACCGCGCGAGGAGGCTGGGACGTGCGTGACGAGCAGGTGATTGGAGGAAGGGTGCCCCAGACCGTTCCCGAGTCCCCCCAGGCTTGCCCACACGAGCAGCCACGGCCACGCAGGGATCCAGGACGCGCTGCCGGTCAGGCTCAGTACCGCCAGCAGCAAGGCGGTGATGCCCATGCCCTTCTCGCTGAGCACACGACCGATCACACCGGTGCACGCGGAGGTGAGGGCGGCCGCGGCCCAGTAGACCCCCACCGCCAGGCCGATCCCGTAGGCCGGGACGCGGACCGTTGCGGTGATCTCCGTGGCCAGCGCCCCGAGGAGAAACACCGGCATGTTCGTCAGAACGGTCACCAGAACGGCCACCGCCACAGCGGCGGGTCCGCGGCCCGGACGTCTCACGCGCGGCGGCCTGCCACCGAGGCGTCCGATGTCGCATCCGTCACCGGCACCCTGCGGCTACGCACCCGGGGGCATGGCGGTGAAAAGTTTATGGCTGGCTTTCCTGCTCTTCCAGGCCGTGGCTGTAGTGCGGGCAAGGCCGCTTCCGCAGATGATGCTGCCTGCTGTGTTGGCATCCCTGGACCCTACCGAATCCGTGTCGCTTTGACGGCCCCCGGCCACCGAAACCCCTCGACAACGTCGATGACCAGTGGGTGAGTCCGTCGACTCCGCTCCGCACAGAACCTCACCGTTAACGTTTGTCACCACTCCGGAAAAGGGGTTAGATCTATCAACAGACTCCGGTGGGCGACATATGCATCACGGTTTGCAGTCCTAAACGGCCTCAGATGGTCGGTTGCGGGAGCTCCCGGATGCGCCGGTACAGGGTGGCCCGCGACATGCCGAGGTCACGGGCGACCTGGGTGGCCGGCTCCCCACTGTCGATCAGGCGCACGGCATTACGGATCTGGGAGTCGGTGAAGGTCTGGCGGCGACCGCCGAGGTCTTTGCCAGCCGCTCTCCGCTTGGCCACCGAGTCGGTGATCCGCTCTCGCTTGATCTCCAGCTCCATCTGAGCCAGGGCCGCCATCACGGTGAAGACCATCGAACCCATCGGGGTTGCCGTGTCCACGTCTCCCCCACCGAGGTTGAGCACCCGCAGCCCGACGCCCCGGCCCCGCAGCGCCTCTGCGAAGACCAGCATGTTCTGCGTGGACCGGCCCAGACGGTCCAGCGTGGTGATCACCAGAGTGTCGCCCTCCTCGAGCGCAGCTACCGCCTTGTCAAACTGTGGACGGGATGCACGTCCCCCAGACACTCCGTGATCCACGTAGAGGTCATCGTGCCGCACGCCAGCATTCAAGAGGTCGGACACCTGACGGTCTGCGTCCTGCTGCCGCGTCGAAACGCGCGCGTACCCGACCAGCTTTGCCATGTGCACCCCAATGTGTCTCGCAACCTACGTTGAGTACCTGATTTTAGGGGCATAGATAAAGCACATAGCTACGAGACAGGCCGAACCGCGGAAACATGCGGCCGCAAATTTTTCCGACGAGACGTCTTGCATCCCATGGCCTGCGATACGCGTCAACGCACCGAAAGCCCCTAAGACTCGGTCTCACCCGCTGGCGAACCTTCACCAGAGACAGGGTCAGCCGGCGAACCGTTCATAGGCACTCTGCCGGGAGGTGTTCAACGCCCACCCCACCCCGGCCCACGAGGCCCCGCTCCCCCGGGCGTCTGCCACGGCGTCGCGCAGCGCCACGCCGGCCCCGCGCTCGAGCAGGCGCAGGAACCTCACTCGTTCCAAAGCACGGTCGGAGCTCTCCTCGGTCTTCGCGGCCGCCCAGGCATCGGCGGCCATGCGCAGGAACTGGGCTACAGCCACCCCGTCACGGCCATCCACCGGCACGGAGTGATCAGCCAGGGCTGCCCCCAGCTCCCACGCTGCGTGCGGCGCCGTCACGCCTTGCTGTCCGTCGTGCTCGAGCACGTCTACCTCCGAGGTGTCATGAAACCCTGACATCGTCAGGATCCCCTGACGTTGCTACAAGGTCAAGGGCTCCAAGCTGGCACCAAGGCAGGCATTTCTCTTACTGGCTACAGTCTCGCAACCAAGGCGTCGCACAACCCCTGCCTTAAAAGACACATGATGCGCCCTATTCCGGCACTGCCAGAGCAACAGATGCCGCCAGCGTGCCTTACCACAGCATGCAGACTAGGCGCATGACCTTGAGCGATCTCGTCCCAATCGAAGCCATCGCCCTCGATATTGCCCGGGCTGACATGCACTACGTGACAACCTCATTGCTCGGCCTTTCGTCATCCGCCGCCGCCGAGATCGCCCTCCTGCAGTACGGGGCCATGGCCGCCTATGAGGCGAAGCTCCACTTTGAGAAAACGCTTGGTTGGCGCCTGTCCGCGGAGTGGGATGCGGACACGGCGAAAGCCGCCCGAATGAGTGGCAAGTTCTTTGCTGATACCAAACGCAGCCTGGAAGGTGTAATCACTCACTTCGAAGATCTTCTGCAAGCCAACCATGGCGCCTTTTTCCCGCCCAACCGACGAGGCAAGCCCTTCGATTTTCTCCGCTACGACCTTTCTGTTGTAACTCTGCATGGCATTCCGTATACAAGTCTCATTAGCGCCCATTATTTGGTCGGCCTTAGATCTAGTCAGGTCGGAGACTTGGCAACTGTTGGTCCCGCCATCGGGAAGCTAAGCGTTGGTATTGGTAATCTCGCAGGCACCCTCCTACAAGATTCCACTATCGACCCCCATCGGCACGGACCCATCCCACCGTTCAGATGGCTTGATGGAAATAGCAGAATCGCTTTGCCCCGACTGTTCGGAGGAGAGCTCGATCCTCCTCTTGCGGCAGCTCTCTTGACTGTGCATTGCACTACTTTTTCCGCGTTACAAAGTGTCTCTAGATCTCTGTGCTCATGGTGTGAGATTGCTGCTCGCAAGCACCGATTCATAGCTCTTTTTCAGTCATTAAAAGCTCTCGAAATAATGCGACAGAAAGGGATCCGGGCCCCTCGATCTATCGACATGATGGCATTTCTGGACGAACCGGAGTCCGTGTGGGTTCTGGGGCAATCAAAGCTCCGAAACGGGCTCGTTCATCTCGGGCTCGAGGACATTGCATCGAGCCTTGAAACAGGGAACACAATCCACGATGCCGTACGGGCGTACACCGGACTGGAATCAAATGAGGTCGCAGCCCGAACCGTAAACCACCTCGCCCGATTCGTCAGCCTCTTAACGTCCTGGATGCTATCTCCAACCGCTGATGGCAAATTCTTTCTCTCCGCTCTGCAACCTGCTGCTCTGGCGTGATCACGGGCCGACTCCGGGACGAGCCGCGCCTGCCCTCGCCAGAAAATTGCAACTCGCTACTGCGATTCACAAAATTGCAGGTGAAGACGGATCTGTTGCAAAAGTGATAAAAGTCTCATGCAACATTGAATTCGTCATCCGACCCGCACCAATGAAGTGATGTCTTTCTAATCTAGGCTCGGAGGCTGTTATGTCATCCAGACTTTGATCACCTCAAAGTTGAAGTAGATACGTATACTGGCGTGGCGAAATACTCGTATCTCCTGAGAAGGGCAGCAACGCCTCTACCGGAAACGTCTCTTCCGTCAAACGGTCCTACCGCCACACCCACAACCGGAAGTTGTCGACTTTCGGCCGTGGTCCGCTCGTCAAAATGAGCAGCAGCCGTCAATTTTAGGAATGGAGTTACGCCCAAGCGGGAAGACCTAAAATTCACAGCCTCTGGGCCTGGAGACTGCACGACCATCCTCAGTTCCTGCTCTTCCGAAAAGCTAGGATCTTTGCAATATGCAACAGCCTCAATCAATACTAAAGCCAGATCCCGGGTTTTGTCATTATCAATGAATTCTTCACTTTCCACGGGCGCAAAGTTTGCGACGAATCCAAGGCATTCACGCAGAAACTCCGCTTGCTCATTGACATCATATAGCACTTTTCGCCAACGGGGCCGAATAGAAATATGTGTGCTCGGCATTATTGGGCTTACGATGGAGAGTTCCTCGTGTGGGTCGATAATCAATGCGTGTCCAGCATTGCCCCCATAGGCACGCCATTGAGCCAGAGAGTTGTGCGCCAAAGACGTGCAAGCAATAAACAGGTCAGACTTTTTGACTAGTCCGTCCGATAATGTAATCACATCACTAATAAATTGTTTTTGCAGCGGATGTACATGCTGAGAGTCGTCCACAAGATGGAGCACGCGATTTAAAATATCCCTGCCGTGTTGGTATTCGGCAGAATCGTTAAGCATGCTGATTGATGTAGCCCAAATGCACCCACTAGAGACCGCACCAATTACCCCTGCGGCATCCGTATAGTGCCACACTTCCTTGACGCCTTGATCGACTGTGGGAGGAGCCGGCGTCCGTATCCACCCTCCCTTGGAGCCAGCTTGCTGATCATCGAAGAGTTCGGATGTTTTTACGCCTGAAGGGCCCATTACGTTTGGGGGCGACGAAATGGACGGCGACGATTCTCTGCGGCTTGTTCTGATTTCCCTCATAGGAAAATGCTCGTTGGGTATTTCGTCCCATCGGAAATGTTTTGGTTGAGGCAGTGTAAAATTGCCTGTGGAGGCGGGGTCGTGCATGTCTGCCATGTTGCTGGGTTCCACCTAGTTTCGTATTGACTGCGCCGCCACTTCGGATAGATGTGCAATTGGTGGCTTTTCGCAGATTAGCGGATTCCGGGTCCTCTGCAGCGTGAGTGGGGACCACGTCGACACCGCATCCGCAGAAGGCCTCGACTGTGATCCAGCCTAGCGGCGGGCACACCTGTTGCGTCTCTGCGTGCACCCTCTTCAACGGGACTGCATGGTCTTCGGGACTGCCGCACGGATAGGTCAAACTGTCACCTATCGGTGCGGCAGTCCCTATCGTCTAGTACGCGACTGAGACCTCGCGATAGGCGTGGTCGGCATCAATGGCTTCCAGTACGTGCGTTCTAACTTCGGGCAAAGTCATGTCTAAGACCCGTAGCTCGCCGTCTATTCGAGAGATTGACTCAATGCGGTGAAAGCTGTCGCCGTACACCTCTGCGAACCGAGCGAGACCTCGTAGCTTGGGCAGTGCATCGGGTAGCCACGATCCGTGCGGATCCACGATGTTGGCTTTCGCCCCCTCACGACCGTCGACGAAGAACAGGAAGTCGGGGCGGAGAGTTCGCCAGGCTCCGTGCGCATCCTGGTAGGCAATACTCATCGAGTCCCGACCACCCGTGGGATTGCGATACCACGCGAGCAAGTCACCGCGCTGAATCTCTGTGTCGAGCACCTGGACCTCATCGGGGTTGAGCTTTCCAATGGGGAACATGCCCTCTTCGTCAGCGAGCAGATGGAGTGGGCGTTGGTCGAGCATTTGCATAATGTCGCCGACCAGTCGACGAGTCTCTTCCTGACGGTTTTTCGGCAGAGCCATCGAGATCAGCTGAGGATCCGTACTCATGGCAGTAATCTCGGCGTACAAGCTTTGACGAGACTCGGAAAGCTTCTTGATCGCCACCCGGTGCTGACCCAACCACTCGGCTGAGAGGCCATTAGCAGCAGCGTCGAGAGCCGGCCGCGTCTGCGGCAATATCGCTAAGCCAGCTACACGCACGTGTGCGTCACGAAGCAGGTCCTCGTCATCCGCCTCGGCAGCCAAATGGTCAACATAAGTGCGAGCAACGTCGGGCGTCACGGCGCGCGAGCCGTGACGGTAAGCCTCTTGGATCGCACGGTCGTCGGCTACTTCAGTCCATGCCTCATCGGCTCGCAACCCATATCGCGCATGCCCGCGCACAGTGCCACCAGCAACCGTAAGCACATCCGCCTCAGCTTTGCCGAGCTCCTTCGGGTACTGCGCAGCGAGCCCGTTGAGGACACCGTGTAGCCGCCCATGGGCCTCGCGGCCGGCCTCGGGCACCAGTCCGTCTGCCGCCAACGCATGAGCAAGAGAAGTCAGGCGCTTAATAGGGTTAGCGTGCTTACGCGGCAAAGTCTCCGCCGGGAGGTCGGCAAACAACGCCCATACCGAGTCCGGCACCCTATCGTTCGGCGTCATGAGCTGCGGGTCGACCAGGACACGCTGCCCCGTACCCGTTCCAGTCTCGGAGAGATCGCTACCCATAATCTGTTCGAGCACGCGGCTGGCTGTGGCTTTATTGAACCGAGGCAGTATGCACTCGACGCTGTTCAAGAGGTCGTCGCCCTCGACACGGCGCGCAAGCGGCGTGCGGATCATACGACCTAGCAACTGGGTGATGTGTGTCTCATCCTCAGCCGGGCGGAAAGACACCATCACCTCTGCGCGCGGGCAGTCCCATCCGGTGCTGATTGCGTCCTTTGCTAGCAGCACGCGGATGTAGGTTGCGTCCTGGACCCGCTCGGGAGAGATGTACGGAATGCTGTGCGCACCGAAGGTTTGGGCGGTGTGGTCGCCGAAGACGTGTGCGATGGCGTCGGCGCCAATTTGAGGCCACTCGTTCCGGATGACGTCGATGGCGGAGGCCACCTCGGTCGGCGACGGCTTGTTCGGCACTTGGAGCACTAAAAGTGGCTGGATGGCCTCTGGCTCATTTTCAGCAGTGGCATATGCTGCCCAAGCTGATGACAGCTCCTTCACCTTACGGACGCCTCGCCGTAGAAGGACGGTGTTGAAGTCTCCAGTCTCCGCAGGGAAGTCCAGGACGATGTCATCCTTGAGCAGTCCTGACTCCTGAATGCGCACGGGGTCCACAGTGATTGTTCGGAGATGGACTCGATTGTCCTGTACCTCCGCAGCGCTCATCGCGTCCTCGAACCGTTTTACCGTCGCGGAGATACCCCACACGATCGGCACTGGCGGGACCGACCCGTGACCATTAATCAGGCGCTTCACGATAGTAGGCGTGTCCGATGAGGCACGCCGCCCCATACCTCGATGCGCCTCGTCCAGCACCATATACAACGTGGTGCTCTCGTCATCGATAGTGTTTCGCAGGGTGTCCCAAAACGTGAACGGCACGGTATCCGGGTTCGACTCCATGCCGGGCAAAACGCCATCTGCGTCGTGTCCTCGTATCAGTAGACTGTTCCGCGACAGCTTTGAGGTGTTGAGGAAGTACACGTGACCGGGCTGAAGCTTTCGATATCGGAACGGGTGCTCGACCGTGACGAGTCGATTGCGGAGCCTGTCGGATGCCTGCTCCAAGCGGTGTCGCGTCTGCTGGTTCAGCGAGGGATCATCGCTAAACCACAGGACGACTGCGCCTGAATCAGGGGTCGTTTCGAAGTCTTCGCTACCCCAGAAGAGCGCTTCAATGACTCCTGCAGCCATCACAGTTTTGCCTGCACCAGTGGTGGCTGTGAGAGCCACCGACGAAACTCTTGGCCGAGCGCCGTGGTAGAACTCACGGGCATCAGCGAGCTCCGCCAACGTGTCACCTACGGCGTCCGCCTGGTAGTCCTTGAGCGTGAAGCGCATCAGATGTCACCGGTGCTTTCGCAATTTCGTAGGTAGTCCTCATAAAGACGAACGGTCTCAATGCCAGGGATCTCGTTCGCAATTTGCTGATAGCGGCCTTCATCGTCCGTGACGATGAAGGCGACCCGCACATCATCTTGCGCCTGCAAAGCAGCGATAAAGTCCGTTGACCTGTCAAGGTCCTTGACGATGCCATAGGCCTCGACGACGGCCCACCCATCCGAAAAGTGTTCAATACATCGTCCCTTGGCGCCAGCGCGCAGCCATAGCATTGGTGCAATAGCGGCAAACGCACGGTCGGTGCTGACTCGCCACGGAGACTCGTAGGTAAGCGTGAAGAAGGCGGCGTTCTCCTTAAAGCCGTCGGCCATCGGGAAATCGTCGACAAACTTATAGTCGCCCTTAATCGGTTCGCCGGCTGGCGTGAGTCCAGTGATCACCGCTCGAATCCGGGGTTTGGTTATGTAGTCGCAAATACCGTGCCGTTCCCACTCAGCATCGCCAGGCCGTAGCCCCTGCTTGCGTAGCCGGGACTGTTCCTCCGCTGAAACCTCGTTGTTTGTCACCGAGATGCACTGGCGACGACCACCGTCCTGTTTGTTTAAACGCATGACGGCATGTGCCGTAGTACCGGATCCGGCAAAAAAGTCGACGATGACAGCGTCGGGCTTGCTCGCGACGAAAAAGCGGAGTACATCCTCGACGGCGTACAGCGACTTGGGGAATGGGAAGCGACGCCCCGGCAAAACACGCGCCAATAGCGCTGACCCAAACGAGCTCGCATCGTGAGACGGAACATCCCACTGGGTACCTGGCACAAGGGCTGTACGGTACTCGGAGTCATCAACAATTACGGATCCATCCGGCCGGTGGCCGACCACGGGGTAGGTGCCGTCGACGACCTTCCTCTGCTCGCCCGCCGCCAAGTGATAGAGCGCCATTCCTCTGGGCGTGAATCCACCAAGTCGAACGAATCCTTGGCCTAAGGCTGTCCGCAATGACTCAGGATTGCGCCCCCAAGTGCCGTGAGATCCATCTTGCCGGACCGGCCAGATTGCGATGGTTCCCGCGGGCGCTTTGACCGACTCGATGTTTGCGTCGGCAGGGATGGCATCGCCCACGGAGTGAACCGACGACCCATCTTCGTAGATAAATAGCGGATAGAAAAGATTGGGCCGCGCAATGCGCCGGCCATTGTCGCCTCGACGAGAGAGTTCCTGCCAGCGGATACGATCTTTCCGCTTTCCCGAAGTCTTGCCGAACCAAGTCGAATCTAGGACCAGCGGCGACGGCGCAGCATCGCCAAAATAGACAAAAAAGATGTATTCGTTGCTTCGCCCAAACTCACCTCGACGTGCTGAGCTCGCAGGATTGATCACAGACGAAATCATTTGAATACGAGCCTCGGGGAATATCTGCTCCAGCAGAAGCCCAAGCCGAAGGTACTCCTTCTCATCGATCGTCACTATCAAAACCGAGTCGTCTGGATTAAGGAGACGCTTCGCTAGCTTGAGCCGTCGCTCCATGAACGCCAGCCACTTCGAGTGCCGGTACAAATCATCGCCCTCGACGTAGTCATTGTTGTACTTCCAGTCACGGGCGCCGGTGTTATATGGCGGATCAATGTAAATTGCGTCGATTGTGTGCTCGTGGGTGAACGTGAGCTGTTCGAGAACGTGAAAATTTTCGCCATTGATCACCGTATGAAACGGCTTGTCTCCACCGAATTCGGCAGTTCCATCCGGGCGCAAGCCAGGATAGATCCAGTCACGGAATTCAGCAACCAGGATGAGGTCATCTACCTGCACGGTAAGGGACTCGCCCTCACGGCTGTCGAGAAGCGAGATCTCAGCGGCGGTGCCGCGGATCGCGTCGACGCGCCAAAGCCGCCTATCACCATACGCAGTGGAACCTCTTGGAGGAAGGACCCGAACCTTGCTTCCCTTACGGATATTGTGGCCCGCGAGTTCGACCGCTTCAGGTGCGTGCCTCTCGAAATTGAGACCGAAAGGTAGACGCTGCTGCAACGGCTGGATCTCGTCTTCTAAATCCTTGCCAAGCTGCGGGTCAAGTTGTTTAGCAGCGCGCAAAAGGTCAGTGAGCCGCGACATCCCCATCCTTACTTCTACATGAGTGGAGTTGGTGCCCCACGCAGACCCAGTGGCACCAACTCAAGTCGAACCCTACCCGCGCGAACTTGTTCGGACGAATCCCCACCACGCTCATCGCGATCACCTTCGCCACGATGGACGTCGCTGGGATGCACTAGCGCATAGGCATGCTGGCTGAACGGGCATCCCAGGCCAGGGTCATGTTAGAGCGAAGGAAAGGCTTCTCGTTGGCCTTAGACTTGTCGCTCTGGTGTTGCTGGCTAGCCTGCATGTGCTGGTCTACGTGTTGTATAAAATGGGGCAAAATGGGCGCGGGGTCTCGGCATCACCCTGGAAATCTTGAGCGCGGCGAGCTTTATGGGCAATTTTCTCGCCAAGGAATACATCTCAGTACACAAAGCCGCATTCATCGCTACATCGGTCAATTTAGAATGGATCCTACAGCCGGATGGCGATACGGACCAGCTCCGGACCGTTACGCCATCCCCCGAAAAGTCATCGTCTTCACGCTGACGCGCGGCGTTGCCGCCCCGGCGGCAGACCCCCAGCCCGATCAGTACATGGTCGGCAAAAGTACGGGCACCCTCACTGTCACGGAAGCCCCCCGCCGAGCAGACTCGAGCGAGCATCGTTCACCGCATCAAAACCGCGGCCACGGAAACTATTCGGACAGAGCGCCAACTTGAGAACCGCCTACGCGAAGTTCTTTACGTTTACCTACGACTGCCGACCCAGACTGCCAGCTCATCCACCATCCTCTACACCGATCTCTGGGACCCCGATAAACGCGAGCCTTTTGGAGTGAAGAGCTCAGCGTGCCGGCAAAGCGTCCGCATGGCTGTAGGGCAGCTCCTGGACTACCGGCGATGTAGCGCCGGTGATGAGCCTAAGTGCGTCGTGGTGGTACCCGAAGACCCCGGGGAAGACCTGCGCCAATTTGTCCTGGGCGTGGGCATGGACTTGATGTTCTGGGACGAGGAGAAACACCTGATGAGGGTCTCTTCCAATGATGGGACGCCCTCGAGACCCTGACAGGGAGGGTTTCTGAGCAGATTTTCAGCTAGCCCATAGAAAGTGGGTTCGGTTAGAGTAATCCCGCCGCGGATATATCCCGGTGCAAGCCATGATGAAATCAATGAAAAGGTGCTGAGTTGGCGCAGAGCGTGAAAATCATTCTGGAAGACGACCTCGAGGGCGGTCCTGCTGAGGAGACCGTCCAGTTCGGTCTGGACGGCCGGCAGTACGAGATCGATCTCTCCACCGCTAACGCGGAGAAGCTGCGGGAGGCCCTGCGCCCCTACGCCGCCGCTGGCCGGCGAGCCCAGAGCAAGCCCGCCCGGACCGCCGGGCCTCGTTCCTCCTCCGGTGGGAACCCGGAGACGGCGAAGATTCGGGCCTGGGCGAAGGAGAACGGGTACGAGGTCTCCGACCGCGGCCGCATTCACCAGTCCGTCAAGGATGCCTACTACGCCGCCCAGTAGGCGCCCCACTCCCCCACCGGACAGCAGTCGGCCTTCCGGGCGTTCCGTGACAGCGGGCCAGGTGCTGGCCGGTCACCGCTGCGACATCGCAATGGAACGTCTTGGGGCACGGCTCGAGCACGGGGGGCCGTCACCGTGGCCTTTCCTCGTGGTGAGCAGCTGGTGACGGGCTGACGGCCCCTGTCCGCGGTACGGGGCCGTCGGGACGCCCCGCGTCCAGTCTGGACAGCGTTGGTCGTCCCTTCGGCGCCCGGGAACAGGCCTCGCTGGGGGTCGGCCCTGGCCCCTTGCAGACGGGGAGTGGGCACCCGCGTCGATCGACAACCCACGGAACCACCCACCGGATCCCGCCGCCTGTCCAAAGAATGAGAGAACCCGGCCCACCAGCAACGGTGGGCCGGGTTCCTTCGTCCTGGACCATGGGAAAGCCGCCCGCAGCCGCACCCCTCCCCTACCGGGGGCCGGTTCTATCGGTTGAGCTGTTGGGCGTAGGCACGCACCGCGTTCTCGATCACCGCACGGGCGGTGCCGTCGTGCTCGGCGAGCTCTTCGATCAGATCGGAAACGTCCTGGGCCACCCGCACCCCGAGCTGGATGGTGGGTTCCCGGCGCGGCCGGCCGCGGCCGCGCTTCGGCGCCGCCGGGGGCTCCGCCGCCGGTGCCGCCTGGACCGGCGGGGTCGACACCACCGGTGTCGCCGGCTGGGGTGAAGTAGCGCGTGGGGATGTGTAGTCGACCGGGTCGATGTGCTCATCCGGTGCCGGACGGGGCCGGCGGCGGGCCAGTGAGGCGGGACGCTCGGGCTGGTCGGTCATCGCAGCACCTTCTTCGCGATCGCCGTGTAGGCCTCCAGCACCCGGGCGCCCTTGCGGTACTGGCCGTACCACTCCCCCGAGATCCGCACCTCCTGGACGATGGCCCGGTCCGGGATCAACGGCTCCAAAAACAACCCCGTGGCACGCAGCTCCTCGAGGCTGGCCACCGCCGCCCGGCTCATGATCGTTTCCTTCACCCCACCGACGACAATGCCGGCCTCGGTCAGGGTGTCCGGGGCGCCCAGCTGCTGGCGGTGCCGGCGGAACTGGGCAACCGTGCGCCTCGCCCCGTCCACCCCGTCGATGCCATCACTGGTGGCGGTGGCGGCGTAGACCACGGTGTCCGCCGCGTTCAACGCCGACAGCGTCAGAGGGCCGCCCTGCCGGTTGGGGCAGTCGATGACCACCACATCCGCTTGAAGGCCGGTCAGGGAGATCTTCAGCCGCAGCTCTGCGTGATCGGCCCGGTCGGCTTCCCGGTTGGAGACGTTGCGGGCCGAGGGAATGACCCGGAGGTTGGGGTGCCACCCACTGGGCACCGCGAGGTCTTCAGCCCAGCCTTCAGGGTTCTCATCTCCCAGGATTGCCCCAACGTGCATTCCTTCAGCCGAGGGCTCCACCCCGAACCACTTGGTGCTGGCCGCGCGGGGGTCGAGGTCAACGAGGACTACTCGACGTCCCTCGGCGGCGGCGACCATTGCTAGGGAGACGGCGGTGGTGGTCTTAGTGACTCCACCGGATTCGCTGTACACCATGAGGGTTTGCATGCTTTCAAGCTATCAAGCTTGCGGGCCATCAAGCCATCTCCCTAGTTAGCTGGATTGCTATATAGCTTACTAGCTAGATATATAGCATGCTCACTAGGTAGCTATCTACCATTAATTATGCAGGTCGTGCTTCTGGGGTGTCGTCGTGGACAGGGACGTTGGGCCAGAGAGTTCGTTTCGCCACCGAGGCTGGCGTCCCCGGCGCGTATGACGCCAGGTGCTGGTCAGGGGCGCTTGGTAGGCTAGAGCGCATAGCACGGCCCAACACACGACCGGGGAGGTTCCATGGCGCAGCAGCACATTCTGCCGCCGGCTCGTGCGGTAAACCGGGCGCAGCAGGTGGCTTCCGTGGTGCACAGTGCGGCCATGGAAGGACTTCACGTCACTGCGGCGACCCGGGCGGAGCTGGATCGTTTCGCCGAGGGTGGGCTCGAGGTCGAGGAGCTGGTTCGGCGCACGCGCGCCCGCTACGGCCTTGAGTGAGGCCCCCGGCCCGCACCGTGACCCGTATCTGGACCCGCACACCGGGATTCTGACCAATCTGATCGGCGCCCGCACCGCCGTAGAGCTGGCCGCCGCGGAAGCTGACCTGGTGGCGGTTCGCACCCTGCAGCTGTGGCGCCATCCGCCGGCGCCCAGCCGAGATCTGGTCGAACTGCAAGCCATTCACCGTCACCTGTTCCAGGACGTCTATCCCTGGGCGGGGCAGCTGCGCACCGTGGATTTGCGCAAAACGGTCCCGGGGGCCCAGCCGTTCCTGCCGGTGTCGATGATCAACCGCTCGGCCGGTTTCGTCTTCGATCAGCTCCGCCGGGACCGCTACCTGCAGTACCTGGACCGGGAGCGGTTCATCGAACGGTTGGCCTATCACTATGACCAGGTCAACTATCTGCACCCGTTCCGGGAGGGCAACGGACGCACCCAACGCTTCTTCTTCGACTCAGTGGCCGTCGCCGCCGGCTGGTGGTTGGACTGGACCCAGATCACCGGGGCGGTCAACGACGCTGCGTCCCGGGCCGCAGCCGAGGACCATGACCTCGCTGCCTTGCAGGAGATGTTCACGGTGATCCTCACTCCCGCACCTCACCACCGTCGGCCGCGTTCCTGACCGGACCAGCTAGCTGTTGTGGGTCATGAGGTTCTTGGCGCGGGTGCGTCGATGAGATGAGGAACGGGCTCCTCGTCACAGGATGGAATTTCCTACACCGTCCATCCGCGCGAGAGAGCCCGTTCATGACCCACGTTAATGCACCCCTGACCCCGACCGGCCGGCTGCGCATGGTGTTGCGCCACCTCGAGGACGGGATCCCGATGGCCCACGTGGCCGCGGAGTTCCGGGTCTCTCGCCCGACCGTGGCCACCTGGGTGGCCCGCTACCTCGAGTCCGGCGAAGCCGGACTCACCGACCGGCCCTCGACCCCGCGACGCAGCAGCACCCGCACCCCGGCTGCGGTCGTCGAGCTCATCGAGGCGCTCCGCCGGGGCCGCAAGTGGTCGGCGCGGCGCATCCACCGCCACCTGGTCGACCTTGCCGTGACGATCAGTCTGCGCACCGTCGGCCGCTGGTTGCACCGACTCGGGATCTCCCGGCTGCGCGACCTCACCCCTGAGGGCGAGAACTCCCGCAGGACCCCGGGACGGATTCGCGCCGCCTGGCCCGGGCACATGGTCCACCTGGATGTGAAGAAGGTCGGCAAGATCCCCGACGGCGGCGGCTGGCACGCCCACGGCCGTGGCAGCGCTCAGGCGAAGAAGTCCAAGCGTGGGCCCGGAGCGAAGGTCGGCTACACCTACCTGCACTCGGCCGTGGACGGCTTCTCTAGGCTGGCCTACACCGAGGCCCTCGCCGACGAGAAAGCGGTGACCACGATCGGGTTCTTCTGCCGGGCCAGGGCCTTCTTCGCCGCCCACGGCATCTCCCGGCTGCACCGGGTCGTGACCGACAACGGCGCCAACTACCGGGCCCGCGACTTCACCCGCTGCGTGGAAGCCCTCGCCGGCCGCCACCAGCGCATCAAGCCCTACACGCCGCGGCACAACGGCAAGGTGGAGCGATACAACCGCCTGCTGGCCGACGAGGTCCTCTACGCCCGCCCCTATTCCAGCGAGCAGGCCCGCCGGGACGCAATTGGGGTGTGGGTGAACCACTTCAATTACCATCGGCCCCATACCGCCTGTGGCGATCATCCCCCGGCCTCACGCGTCCCGGCCCGTGCCAATAACGTCATGCCCTCTTACAGCTAGCGGTCGGACAAGCCCGGGGACAGCGAAGTCCCTGAGAGCACTGTGACACTGACCTTGGAGGCGACGCGTCAGTGGACGATGTAGCCGGGGAACCGTGCTGACCACCGGGAGTCGCCAGCGACTCGAGTGACTTCGTAGGAGACCGCGGTCAGGTGTGGGAAGCGCAGTCCGTGGAGTTCTCCGACACGGGCCCCCACTTCAGTGACATGCAGTTCTCGCCCACCCAGCGCAGCACCATGGAACGGTCCGGCCTTGACTGTCTCCCAGTAGTCGGAGGCGGTCGTAAAAGACCAGTACCCGGAGCCAATGGGATGATCCTCCAGATAGTCCAGGGGCACCCAGAGAGTGAGGCCGCGGTGCCCGGGGAGGAGCAGATCCCGGAAGTCGGGGTCTGGTTCTCCAGGCAGGACGCCTTCGGGCCACTGGTAGGCGGGTTCACTCGTCACGGGGGCATCCTCTTCATCGGCAGGTCCGGGGGGCACTTCCAGGCTAGGGGAGGGGGTGGGGCGCACTCTGGGGGCGAGACCAATACCTGTTGCTTGGAGAACTTCACCTTCTCCCATGGTGTCGTAGATGGGCGCGTTCTTCAGCCAGGCCATCACGGTGCGGGCGGTACGCCCCACGGCCTCGGCGATGGCCCGGTAGGTCGCCCCTGCCGCCCGCAACCGCACCGCTTGGGCCCGCAGCTGCCCCGCACGGTCGGTGCGGGCCTGGCGGGCGTGGGCGGCGTTGTCCGCCGCCGCACGCACCTTGGCCTCGGTCCTCGCCTTCCCACCGCGCCGTCCCATCCGGGACAGGTACTCGTGTGCCGCATCAGAGCCGCTGCTGGAGGTGGGGCGTCCTTTGCCGGCGTTGACCTGGCGTACGGCCGAGCGCGCCAGACACGTCACCTCCCCATCAGCCAGGGGGTGGGGTAGCTGGGCGTTGAGCGCCCTAGCGTGGGCGATCGAGGCGGCCTCCGTCGGGGTCTGCTGGCGGGCCTGCCGCTGGTCCCACAGCCACCGTCGGGTGGCGCGGAAGATCGCGGTGTTGCGCCCCACCTCCATCGCGGTGTCCACCACCGGGACCCGCGGGATGTCGGACTGTCCCAGCAGGGGCGTGCCCGGGTCCCAGGCCGGTGTGGCGGGCCCGTCGATGGCCTCGTCGTAGAACGGATCGGTGTATTCGACCATGTGCGCCTTGAGATCCCCTAGGGACCATGGGCTGGCTCTGCGGCCCCACCACACGCGCCCGGCCGGGAACGCAGCGGCCGGGTTGCGCACCAGGTAGCGGGTGAAGCACGGGTCCCCGTCGACCAACCGGTCCAGGGCCCGCTGCACCGCCTCCGCGTAGCGGATCGGACCCGACCGAGCACCCTCGCCCCGGTAGACCGGTTCGATCGCCCACCCGGCCTGAGCATGACCAGTCTGCGGGTTCTCGATGATCCAGGTCGGCTCGGGCACGGCCGGGTGCATCAGGTTCAACAACGCGTCCTCGTCATCAACGTCCACGACAAGGAAGTTCAACCAATCGGCCGGATTGAGCTGAATGAACGCGAAGTCACCAGCAGGCCGCCCACGGTTCGGGAACGCCTGCGACTTGGTCTGACCGCACCGGAAGTACTCGATCCGGTGGTGCTCAAGGAACCGGCGGGCCGGGGTCTCGGGGCAAAAAAGGGCAATATCCAGCAAGGCGGGGTCCACTTGCGGACGCGCCTCAGGTACACTAGGGGACACAGCAGTCCCCTGGTAATGGGTTCATATGCGGTTCTCATCCGGTTTCTGTTGAACCAGCTGTCTCGGTCGGCAAACTTGCGACAGCTGATTGACTTCGACGGCCCGCCCTCCACGGCGGGCCGTCAGTCGTTTAAGCGGTTTTGGTGATGGGGAGCTCCTCAGCGTTCTGCCGGTCGTCTATCGCGTTCGGTAATCCGTAGTCACGGTCGATCAGTGCACCGATGTAATCAGCCTGGGACAGGCCGAGGGCGGCCGCCTTCTCGAAAGCGCGGCGGTGCTGTTCAGGAAGCACCCGCATGCTGAACGGGACTCTGCGCCCGATCATCTTGGGGGGCTCGTATTCCTTCATGGGCTCAGCCTGCCACATGTACATGACATTGAACAGCATCGGGTGTCCGTGTCGGGGTTACTTGCTGGTGCCCATGTCATGGGTCTGGTGGCCAACGACGTCCCAATGCCCGTTGTGCTTCTCGAGGTAGATGACGACCTGACGTTGGCCGGTGGCCTCGATTTCTTGACCGTCGCGGCTGATCCACCGCCAGGTGAGGTCGTAGGCGCGAATCGCTTTGTCCGCGGCGACGTCGCGGGAGACGTCGCCAACGGCCGGCACAAGGCTGGGTGCGCTGTAGGCCTGGTGCTCAGCGGGTTCCAGCCAGGCGGCCTGGTTGCCGTTGCGTTCCGGCTCGACCTGATTAGCGGCCCAATCCTCTGACATCAGCGGTTTGGCGCGGATCGCGGCGGCGGTTTGGGTGCGGTCGGTGGCGGTGTCCCAGGAGTGCAGCATCAGCGCGGCGGTTTCGGCGGTGGCCTCCACATCGGCCCGGTCCACGGTGTCCGGGTCGGGGAAAGAACCTTGCCCGGGGGTGTGCTCGGTGGGGGAGGGAGTAGCCGTGGCGGGGGTGGTGGTCTGCTCGCTGGCCTGTTGCGCTGCATCGGGCCCGCAGGCGGTCAAGGGTAGGAGGCACAGGGTGAGGGCGGTGATCAGGCGGTGTCGGGTCATTTCGGCCATGCTCCTTTCTGTTTGAGGATGGGCTCGGGATCGAGGTTGTGCCCTTGGTAGGGGAAGACCATCTCCGGGGCGTCGGGTTTGTAGATCTCGAAGTGCAGGTGCGTGGCCATGCCGAACCGTCCGCGGTTGCCCTCGGTGCCGATGACGTCACCGCGTTTGAGCTGCTGGCCTTTGGACACGTCCCAGGAGTGCAGGTGGCAGAAGGCGAAGCCGAAGTCGGGATCGTCCCCGTTCTCCTTGGCGATCACGCACCCATCGGTGGTGTTGAACCCGGTGATCCGCAGGGACGTAGGGGCGACGACGACTCCACCGCGACCGTTGCCGGCCCCGGGGGTGGCGATGTCCACGCCCTCGTGCTGGTTGGCCCACCCCGGGACCCCGGCCAGGGCGCGGCCGCCGTAGCCGGAGGTGAACACGCCCCCGGGCAGTGGAGTGGTCCACTCGCCCTCGCCCAGGTCTCCGTCCCAGGCCAGGGCCCCGGTGGGGACCTGACAGTTGGCGGAAAACTGGGACTGGCCAGTGTCTAGGATCGTGTCGATGTAGTCGCGGGTCTCTTGGTAGGGCGGCACACCCCGGTGCTGCTCCACAGCCCCGGGTCCGGCGTTGTAGGCGGCCAGGGTCAGACGCACGAGGTCACCGGCGTCCTCGCCGGCGATCGGTTGCACCTGGTCCTTGAGGACGGCCATGTAGCGGCCATAGGCGGGTATCGCGTCGTCGGGGTCGAAGGGGTCCCCGCCCTCGCCGTAGGTGGCCCAGGTGGCGGGCATGAACTGGGCGATGCCCTGAGCGCCGGCCGGGCTGGTGGCGTCCGGATTCCACCCGGATTCCTGGGCCAATTGTGCCGCCACCACGCTCACCGGCAACCCGGCGGTCCGGGCGGCGTCCTCGACCAGTGGTGCCCAACCGTTGGGGATGTTCGGTGCCCGCTGCTGGCCGCTGTCGTTGCCCGTGGTGACGGCGGTGACGGTGCAGGAGTTGGCTGAGGCCTGCTCTTCGTCCTCGGCCAGGGTGGCGACGAGCACGGCGAGGGCCACGATCGAGCCGATACTGAGGACCAGCAGCAGCGCCACGACGGCGCCGAGGGCACGGGGGGATCCAGCCGACATCACAGCCTCCTGGGGGGATGGGAGGGCTGGGGGTCAGAGCTGGTCGATCAGCGTGGCGGTGGCCTCCTCATAGGCCCGCACGGTCCCCGGGTGCAGGGCGTCATAGTGGAAGGCGCGGCCCTCCTGGAGGGACTTGTCGAAGGGAATGACGACAGTCCCGGCCAACCCGACCGCCTGGGCGTACTCGCGCAGCCGGGTGAGACGTTCGGTGTTGTTGGTGGCGGTGTTGGAGACCACCAGCACGGACCGGGCCAGCTTCTGCCCGTGGCCTTCAGCGGCGACGGCAGCCACGGTGGCCTCCAGCAACCGGGCGTCGTCCTCGCGGTTGTGGGCCACCAGCACCAGGGAGTCGGCCACGTCCACGGCGGCGCGCCAGGTGGAGGACTGGGCGGAGTTGCCGGTGTCGAGCAGGATCAGGCTGTAGAGGGAGCGCAGGGTCTCATGGGCGGCCCGTACGGAGCGCCCCTCCACCCGGGTGCGGTCGGTGCCCTCGGGCGGGGAGGCGAGCACGTGGATCCGGTCGTCGCCCTGGGGGCGCACGTAGCGCACGAGGTCGGCGGTGCGGCGGGTGACGGTGTCCAGGTTGCGGATTAGGTCCAGGGTGGTGCGGTCGTGGCCGCCGGCCAGGGAGCGTTCGGCCAGGGTGCCCTGGTTCTCGTTGAACTCCCCGGCCAGGATGTTGCCCCCGCGCACCCGTCCGGCCGTGGCGGCCAGGTGGTAGGCGGTGGTGGTCTTCCCGCCCCCGCCCTTGAGCTGGAGCACGGCCACGGTGCGGTGGGTCTCCAGCGGCCGCTGAATCCGCACCCGGCGGGCACGAGATGCCTGCTCGGCGGGCGATGCCGCCAGGGACAGTCCGAGCCTCTGGTTGCACCATCCTCGCCAGCCGTGGCGGGCGGGGGATTCGGGCGTCTCCGTGGTCGTCTCCCGGCGCAGCTGCAGGCGGGGATCTCCGGCCTCGGCGACGACCGGGGTCGGTGTGGAGCTGCTGGGCGCCGGGTCGGCGGCGGGCGTGTCGCCCGCGGTGGTCTCGGGCCGTGGGTCCGTAGCTGAGAGCTCGGATGCGTCCCCCGAATGGGGGACATCGGCCTTGGGAAGCGTCTGCGGGGTCTCCGCATCGATGGAAGGCTCCGCGGGCTGGTGTTCGCTCAGGTCAGCGGTTGGTTCGGTGGCCACCACTGGGCGTGTCGTCTGCTCAGGCTCCGGTACGAGGTCGTCGACTGTGACAACACGTGAAGAGCCTCCACGGGAGGGCCGTTTCTTGGCCGAGGCACTGGCATCTGCGGTCACGGATCCGTCCGCGGCGACGATCAGTCGCGTCTCCGGCTCGCTCACCGAGGCCGGGTCGATGGCCGTCAGCTTCACCGGTCGCCCCAAGTCATCAGCGATAGAGACGACGTGGGCGATAGCTGCGGGCATCGAGGCGAACTCGTAAGGGACCCGATCGATCGTCACCTCCACGCTGTCGTCGGCGGCGATCCTGGCCGTGCAGACCGGCCGCTCCAGTGCCTGAGCCATGGTGCTCTCCCTACTCCTCGTTCGTGTGCGCCCCGTCATTGTCGGTGGAATGGGGGACGTTGTACTGAGAGCGAAGGTGTTCCTTGATGTCGTCACGCAGGATCAGCCAGGTCTTGCCGAGCTTGATCGCCGGCACGATCCCGTCACGCAACCAGCGGTAGGTGATGGTGCGATCACCGAGTCCGAGCACCTGCGCGAGCTGGTCGACGGTCAGCCGCTCGGGCAGGCCCTCGAAGAGCCGGTCCAGCGCGTCAGACACGACGATCACCTGCGCCCTCATACTGGGCACTGTACACAGTCATACTCGTTTGTTGTCTAGTGTTGTTTAACATTGCTAATCCTTTCTCAGTGTTGTCTAATGCACATAGGGTCCAGTCTATTGGAGGCCCTACGACCGAGGAGGTGTGATGGACAACCGTTGGGCTGAGTTGGTATCGCCCTCCACCCAGGAGCAGACCCGGCCGATCTTCGAAGACGTCCCCGAGGAGACCGTCACGGTCTTGCACGGCGCCTCGGGACCCCAGCGAGGCGTCATCGGACTTCCCGAGGACGAGGGGCGACTGGGGCGGTTTCTCACCGACGCCCACGACGTGTTCTGGCTCGGTGTCCACGGTGGGGCCGGGGAGTCTGTGCTGGCCGAACTGCTCGGCGGCACCTCCTGCCATCACCGGTGGCCCGCCCGCCCTGATGAGGAGACCCAGCACGCCCCCGCGCCGGTCTTCCTCGTGGCCCGGCAGAACAAGCGGGGCCTCGACGCCGCCCGTCTCGCCGCCCGCGACTGGGCGGCCGGCGCCCACCCCGATGTCGATCTCCAAGGCCTGGTCCTGGTGGCCGATGCCCCGGGGCGCACCCCGAAGTCCCTGGCCGCAGCGACCCGGGTGATCTCCGGTGGTGTGCCCGCCACCTGGGTGGTGCCCTGGATCGAAGAGCTCCGGCTCACCGGGACCGTGGACTGGGAGTCCATGGCCCGGGAACCGAGAAAAGTCCTCACCGCCCTCGGTGAGGCAGCCGATGAAGCACTTTCTGAGAGGACCCCCCAATGATCGACCTCGTACTGGCTGCACAGGACACCGTGCTCGCGCTGCCGGCCGCCCTGCCCGACTCCGACCCGCTGGCCCCTCCCGGCATCGGCGACACCTGGAACCGCATGGTCGGTGTCGGCAAGTGGATCGCCCTGGGCATCGCCGTGCTGGGCCTGCTGGTGGTCGGCGGAAAGATGGCCTTCGACGCCCGCCGCGGAGAGACCACCGAAGAGGTCTCCGGGATCATCAAAATCGTGCTGGCCGTGGCCCTGATCTCCGGCGGCGCCTCGATCCTCTCCTTCATCTCCGGGGCATGACCTCTGACCTCCGCAAGACCAACCCCCCGCATCAGAGGAGCAGCAGGTGACAGATCAGATCGAGACCGACGACAACAGCACCTGGTGGAAGGCCCCCCGCTTCCTGATCTCAGCGGTCCTGGTCGCGTTGCTGATTGTGCTGGGGGTGGTTCTGTGGCTGTGGCCCGACGGTGAGGAGCCCACCCAGGCCGCCCCGGCACCGGCCACGACCGCCGAATCGGTCTCGGGCGGGGAGTCGGTGTGCGGCCTGGACGCCACCGGCGGCACCACGCTCACGAAAGCACCCGAGGACGTCGAATGGACCGCCCTGGGCGCGATCTACGCACCGTCCTCGAAGGAGCACGGGCCTGGCACCGTGGATGAGTCCACCGGCGTCCGCTCCTGCTACTCCCACACCCCCGAAGGGGCACTCCTCGCCGCCACGAACATGCTGACAGCCAGTGGCGACCCCGAGCTGCTACTGGAGACCACACGCCTGCTCGGCATGGAGGGCCCCGGCAAGGACGTTGCAATCGGGCAGATCCAGCAACGGATCGCAGGAGGGGATAACACGTCAGTGCCTGTGCAGGTCGCCGGCTTCCGGCTTCTCTCCTACACCGGGGACACGGCCACCGTGGAGGTCGTGCTGGCCGGCGATGACGGATCAGAGAAGGTGTACAACACCACCGGTGGCAACCTCGTGTGGCATGAAGGGGACTGGCGCTTTGCCTTTGATGACGACGGCAGTGGTGGCCCCGTCTCTGGGCGCGTCTCGGACCTAAGCGGCTACATCGTGTGGGGCCCCGGCAATGGCTGAGCAGGAATGCGGCTTCTGGGACGGCGTCTGCAAGACGAAGGAAGGCATCAGTGACGCCCTGACTGGGGCGGCCGGAGATGCCCTGGATCAGATCGCGGACGGCGTGACCGCTGCGGTGGTCGACACGATCGCCTCCCTGGGGTCGATGTGGACGAGGATCGGCAGCGCGAACCTCACCAGCGACAGTGCACCCGCCTCGCAGGCTCCGGTTCGTGGTGAGTTCAACGCCTACATCGATCTGCTGCTGAGCTACGCGAGCTGGATCGGGCTGGGGGTGTGCGTGTTCGGGGTGCTGTTCCTGGGCATCGTGTTGGCGACCAATGCCCGCCGCGGCGACGGGGCCGGCCTGGTGAACACGGCCACTGTGCTGGCCTCCGGGGCGGCGCTGATCGGTGGGGCCACCAGCCTGATCGGCTTCCTCGTCCCGGCCCGGGCGGGAAATCTGAGCGGGTCGGTGGGCTTCATTCAGGACCAGACCTTCTACCTCACCCTGGCCGTGGCCGCGCTGAGCGTGATGATCGCCGGGGCCCAGATGGCCTGGACCCAGCGCGCTGAACCGGCGAGGGACCTGCTGAAGAATCTGCTCACCCTGGCCGTGGTGACGGCCTCGGGGGTGACGATCCTCAACGTCCTGGTGGCCGGCACCGATGCCCTGGCCGTCCAAATCATCGATTCGGCCATCGGCGAGGACTTCCAGACCGATGTGCTCAAGCTGTTGGCCCTGGACAACGCCACCAGCGCCGGTGCGGCGGATCCGGTGTGGTTGGGGGGCAACGTCATCCTGATCATCGTCGGCGGGGTCGTGGCGATCATCGTGAACCTCATCCAGCTGATGCTGATGGTGCTGCGCACCGGAATGCTGTTCCTGATGGCCGGGATCCTCCCCTTATCCGCTGCGTTCCTGAACACCGAGACGGGCAAGAACTTCTTCCAGAAGGTCATCGCCTGGACCCTGGCCTTCGCCTTCTACAAACCCGCCGCCGCGTTGATCTACGGGTTGGCGATCAAGATGTCCACCACCGGGGTGTGGGAGGACGGAGGCAGCGGGCTGATCCAGTTCGCCGCCGGACTGATGATGATCGTCGCCTCCGTGTTCGCCCTGCCCGTGCTCATCGGCTTCCTCAGCCCCGTGCTGGGCTCGATGTCCTCCTCCGGAGGCGGGGGCGGCGCGTTAGGCATCGCGGCGATGGGTGCCGCCATCCCGCAGGGCGCGTCCCATCTGGCGCGGTCTGGGCGTGGCTTCGGCTCCGATTCCTCGTCCACTTCTTCGCCCCAGTCTTCCGCCTCCTCCAAGGGTGGGCCCATGTCCCCAGCGTCTGGACCGTCCTCGAGCACTGGTGCCACCGGTGCTACGGGGGCCAGCACTACAGGAACTGCGGGCACTGCGAGCACTGCTGGTGCTGCTGCGGCTGGCGCAGCTGTTGCTCCCGTAGCTGCAGGCATGGCGGCCGCCAACGCCGTGCAGAAGACGGGGGAAGCCGTCTCCCAGGCCACCGAGTCCAGCGCGAACGCCGGCACCTCCAGCACCGGAGGCGGTGCCGCCGGCACCGGAACGGCAGGCGCGCCCTACCCGGGCACACCCGGCCAGGACGGTGCGCAGAAGCCCTCTGCGGGAACAGGGGCGCAGCCGGCCCCGGGCAACGGGGCAGCAGGGGCATCACCTCGCACCGGGGCCCGCTCCACCCCGGGGGCCGGTGCTGGCGCGGGCGCGCCACCCCGCACTGGGGCACGATCCACGGGCCCCGCAGGCGCCAAGCCGACCGCCAAGGCCGTCCAGCAGCAGGCGCGTGCGTTCAAGGCGCAGATCGCCAACGAGACCGGAAACGAGGCCCGCCCTGATGGCGCAGACCGAAGCTAAAACCGAGAACCGTCCGCGGGTGTACGGCAACTTCCGCACGCCGGCCTCCAAGGGCCTGGCCGGGCTGTCGACCGCCGGCACCGTGCTGCTGATCGGTGGGGTGGTCGGCGGGATCCTGCTGATGATGCTCAATCTGTGGCTGGTGGCTCTGGGCTTCGAAGCGGTGATCCTGACGCTGATTGCGCTGTCGATGCAGAAGAACAAGCACGGGCGCACCCTGATTGAGCGCATCGTCCGCCGGGCCGGGTGGGCCAACGCCGTCTACTCCGGGGCCAACGTCTACCGGGCCGGGCCGGTGTCCCGGGTGCCTTCAGGGACCACGAAGCTGCCCGGGGTCTCGGCCCGTTCCAGGATCACCGAGCACGTCGACGGCTACGGCCGCCCCTTCGCCTTGGTCGAGGTCCCGCAGAAACACCACTACACCGTGGTGTTCTCCTCCGAGCCCGATGGCGGGGGCATGGTCGACCAGGAGCACATCAACCGGTGGGTGGACCGCTGGGCGCACTGGCTGGGCATGCTCACCGATGAGCCCGGGCTGACTGCGGCGTCGGTGACGATCGAGACCGCCCCGGACTCCGGGTACCGCCTGGCCCGCAAGATCGAGGCCCGCATGGCCGAGACCGCCCCGGCTTTCGCCCGCGACGTGATCAACGAGACCGTGCAGATGCTGCCCACCGGGGCCACCGTCACCCGGGCCTACATCGCGGTGACCTTCAAAGCCTCCGTGCGGGCCGGCGGGCGCATCCGCAACGCCCATGAGGTCGCCGATGACCTGGCGGCGCGCCTGCCCAACCTCACCCTGTCCCTGAACGACACCGGGGCGGGGGTGGCCGCACCGCTCACGGCCCAGCAGCTGTGCGAGGTCATCCGGGTGGCCTACGACCCGGCCGAGGCAATCCTCTTCGACCGGGCCCACGCCCAGGGGGTGGCCCCGGAGCTGGACTGGAGTGAGGTCGGCCCCCAGGCCGCCGACACCTTCTGGGACTGCTACCACCACAACAACTCCTGGTCGAAGTCCTGGGCGATGTCCGTGCCCCCGCGCTCCACCGTCCAGGCCAACGTCCTCCAGGCCCTGATCGCCCCGACCCCGGAGCTGGTGCGCAAGCGCGTCACCCTGCTCTACCGCCCCATCGACCCCGCGAGGGCGGCGCAGATGGTGGAGAACGACATCAACACCGCCACCTTCAACGCCTCCTCCCGCAACCGCGCCACCGCCCGAGACACCCGCGAAACCCGTGCGGCCCAGGCCACCGCAGCGGAGGAGGCCGACGGGGCGGGGCTGCTGAACTTCGGGCTCGTCGTCACCGCCACCGTCCGCTCCAAGGGCGAGCTCGATGAGGCCGAGGCCATCATCGAGAACCTCGGCACCTCGGCGCGGATCCGCCTGGAGGAGGCCTACGGGGCCCAGGACTCCACCTTCGCCGCCGGCCTGCCGCTGGGTGTGGTCATTCCGGACCACCTGGCCCTGCCCTCGACCGTGAGGAACGCCCTGTGATGAAGCAGAAGCAGCGAGACCAGATCATCCTCCCGGCCAGCCGGGGAAACGCCTCGACCACCGTCCTGGACCGGGCCTTCGCCCGCGTGAGGCTCGGGAAGGTCTTCGCCAAGCCCCAGCGCACCGGCAGCACCTCGGTTACTGCCTCCTCCACCCGTCGTCCGGGCCCGCGGGGTCACAAGGGCCGGGGACTGGGCGAGGCGCAGCTGCTGCACCCGATCCGGGAAATGCGCGGCACCAACTACCAGGTCTGCGGGCTCTTCCCCTTCCCCATGGGCGGCGGCTCTCCGCTGGAGGGGGTGCCGTTGGGGCGGAACCTGCTCTCGGGGGAGCCGGTGTGCTGCGACCCGATCTCCTGGTTTTTGAAGCTGCGGGTGATCTCCAACCCCTCGGCCTTCGTGATGGCCAACCCGGGTCTAGGCAAGTCTTCGCTGCTACGCCGGATGGCGATCGGGTTGGCTGCCTTCGGGGTGTGGCCGCTGATCCTCGGCGACATCAAGGGCGAACACGTGACCATGATCGAAGCCCTCGGCGGCGCCGTCCTCCCGTTGGGGCGCGGGGTCGGCCACATCAACCCGCTCGATGACTGCGGGGCGGTCGCCGCCGCCAAACTGCTCTCGCCCGCCAGGGCGGAGGAGCTGCTGGATGAACTGCATTCGCGCCGCCGGTCGCTGATCGCCTCGCTGATCGCGATCCTGCGCAAGAAGCCGCTGGATGAGCGGGAGGAATCGATCCTGGACCGGTGCCTCACCGTCCTCGAGACCCGCCACGCCGAGTCGGGCACGGTGCCGGTGATGGCGGACCTGCGGCGGGTCCTGAAGGACAAGCCGGTTGAAGTGCGCGAGGTCGCCCTGGACCGCGGCGACGACGCCCGGTACGAGGCCATCACGGAGGGGTTGGAGTCCTCGCTGAACTCCCTGTGCGGCTCCGGGGCGTTCGGGCAGATGTTCGCCCACCCCTCCACCAACCGGATCGACGCCTCCCGGCCGATGGTCTTCGACCTCTCCCGCATCTCCCAGACCGAGTCCGACCTGCGGGCCGCGACGCTGATGGCGTGCTGGTCGGCCGGCTTCGGGACCGTGACCACCTCGAACATGCTGGCTGATGACGGGGTGATCGAGCGCCAGCGGTTCCTGGTGATCCTCGATGAGCTGTGGAACACCCTGGCGGCCGGGCCCGGCATCGTGGACCAGGTCAACGCCCTCACCCGTCTGAACCGGGAATGGGGGGTTGGACAGATCATGGCCTCCCACACCCCCTCCGACCTGATGGCCGTCCGCGGCGAGGAGGACCGGGCGAAGGCCAAGGGCATCATGGACCGCTGCGGCATCAAGATCCTCGGCGGCCTCGCCAAATCCGAGATGCCGCTACTCACCGAATCCGTGCCCTTGAGCATGCGTGAGCAGGAACAGCTCGCGAACTGGCAGGACCCACCCGCCTGGAACCGCCGCGGGGACGAGGCGATGGAGTACACCAACGACGACGTCTACGCCCCCACCGACCAGGCATTCACCGACGACGAGCTCACTCAGTGGCTGGCCGACGACGAGAACGCCGCCTGGTACTTCGACGACCGCACCACCACCCCACCCCCGGGCCAGGGGAAGTTCTTCATCAAGGTCGGCTCCCGGGCCGGGATCCCGTTCGCCATGGAGTTCACCCCCACCGAACGCCGCAGTCAGGTCCACGACACCGAGAAGAAGTGGCACGAGGCCAAGTCCCGCGCCGCCCAGGAGAGGGGCCAACGATGAGCTCCCTGGACCGTAAGTACAAGGCCGGCGGAGGGGAGATCGCCCTGCTGCTCACCCTGCTCTTCGCCCTGGTCGGCATCCCGGCCATCCTCTACGTGATCGTCAGCGCCGGCCATGCCTTGACCCCGCGTACCGACCCGCTGCCCAGCGGGTACTGGGAGCGGTCCCTGGGCACCTTCACCGGTGACCTCCCCTGGCGCACCACCGAGGTCGTCCTGGCCGCCACGGTCGGGTTGCTCCTGACCGGGCTGTTCGCGCTGTGGGGGTGGAAGCGCCATCAGAAGGCCCAGAAGGTGGTCAAGCACGACCGCGCGGCCGTGCGCATGGCCTCGGTGCGCGACGTCGCCCCCTTCACCGAGAAGCAGGCCAAGGCCAAGGCTGCCCGCTTCGGCGTCGAGGCCCCGGGGGTGATGATCGGCAAGATGGTCCGCGGCGGTCACACCCTCTACGCCTCCTGGGAGGACACCCTTCTGCACATCTGGGGCACCCGTACCGGCAAGACCACCTCCCAGGCGGCCCCGTCCATCATCGAGGCCCCGGGCCCAGTGATCGCCACCTCCAACAAACGCGATCTCTCCGACCTGACCCGCGATATCCGCGCCGAGAACGGAGACGTGTGGGTCTTCGACCCGCAAGGTGTGGCCGGGGAGAAACCGACCTGGTGGTGGAACCCGCTGACCTACGTCACCGACAGTGAGCGCGCCGCCGAGATGGCGAACAACTTCGCCGCTGGCTCCCGAGACGTCGGCGCCAAGGGCGATGGTCACTTCGACTCCGCCGGCAAGGACCTGCTGGCCGGACTGCTGCTCGCGGCCGCCGCCGGTGGGGAGCCCATCGAACGGGTGCACTACTGGCTGACCCGATCCACCGATGAGACCCCAGCACTGCTGCTCGATGAGCACGGGTGGACCAAGGAAGCCGACTCGGTGGCCAGCACCATCCAGCAACCGGAGAAGTACCGGGGCAGCGTCTACTCCACCGCCCTGCAAATGGCCGCGTGCCTGAAAAACGAGAAGATCGCCGCCTGGGTCAACCCCATCGGCCCCGACGATGACCGGCCACAGTTCGACCCCCAAGCCTTTGTGCGCGGCAAGCACACCCTCTACGCCCTGTCCAAGGAAGGGGCCGGCACCGCCGGTCCCCTGGTCACCGCCCTGACCGTGGCCACCGTGACGGCGGCCGAGGAGCACGCCGTCACCCAGGCCGGGGGCCGACTGGCCACCCCCATGCTGTGCGTGCTCGATGAGGCCGCCAACGTCTGCCGCTGGATGAACCTGCCCAACCTCTACAGCCACTATGGGTCTCGCGGGATCGTGGTCTCCACGTTCCTGCAGTCCTGGTCCCAGGGCGTGGACGTGTGGGGTGAGTCCGGGATGCGCAAGCTGTTCTCCACCGCCAACGTCGTCACCTACGGCGGCAACGTCAAGGAAGAGGGCTACTTGAAGATGCTTGTCGAATTGATCGGCAAGTACACCTACACCTCCGTCTCCTCCTCGAGGCAGAAGGACTCCGGGTCCACCTCCCGGCAGGACGCCACCGACGACATCATGTCGGTGGCCGACCTGTCCGCCCTGCCCAAGGGGAGGGCCGTGATGTTCGGCTCCGGGGCGAGGGCCGTGCTGCTGCGCACCATCCCGATTGACCACCGCCCCTACGCGGAAGCATCCAGGGCCTCCGAAGAAGCCCACAACAACCCGACTGCGGCCACCGCCGAGCAGGGCGACGAGCCCGAGAAGCCGGCTGCTGGGGCAACCGCGGCCGCGCCTGCCGGGAACCGGTGGGCGGCGCTGGTGAAGGAGTAGACATGAACTGGGAAGAGGAAGCCGCCGACGGCAACGAGGACGTCGAGGAACAGCCTCCTGCACAGCTGTTCTACGCGAACGTGGCCCAGTTCGTGACCGAGCAACTGGCGCCCGTGTACCGACGTCAGCTGGACCCTGCGGGCCGCTCGACCACGTTCACCTGGTGCGCCCAGTGGTGGCGACATGAGGAAGCGGTGAGCCGCCTGACGGGGTTGTGGCGGGCGTGGGAGCAACTACGCACCGACCCGTCCACGGGATTGGTCGTGTGGTGGCGTGACTACGCCGACCCCACGATGCGTGTGCTCTTCGAGGAAAAAGGGCCCTTCCACGGTTGCACCCCCAGGACGCACAGCCCCAAGGGAGTGCCCCTGGCCCTGGAGCCGCCACCGGATGGTCTGTTCGACTGATTCAGGTATCTCACCCGTGGTCGAGGACGTTCCGGAAAGGCGTAGGCCGGTCCACCTCTAGGGCCTGTCCCATGAGTTCGCGCCCCCCGGTTCCCGCTTGGAACTTCCGTTAATGGGCGAGGGTGGGGCCGCGGCGGAACTGCCAATGGCCCGTCGCCTGCGACTGCCCAAGAACCGCCACCGGCGGCGGTTCCTTGGCCAGTGGCAACATTTTCGACACCAGCCGACTTCAGCTTACGGATGGGTCACAGTGATCAGTTACCCCTAAGTAGGCAGAGCGCAGGCGGCTAGCTTCGTCGTGTCAGCCCGATAACGAGTGGGTACTCAACCATGCAAGGAGGAAAGATGTTGAAGAAGGCTTTGGCTACTGCGGCGGCCACGATATTTCTGTCTGCTGGCCTCGGTGTTCCTGCCGCGCACGCTGACCGCCCCGATCCACAGTGCCTCCTCGGCAACCCTGGCAAATGCACCAGTCGCGCCGCCAAAACTCCGGAAAGGTCCAATGACGCCGCTGCTCGCGTTTTCAACCCTTCTCGCGCTGATGGACGCTTTAGGTTCTGACCTCACCTCATCGGGGTCACTACTCCAGGCATCCGCTTCGCCTTCGTCGGCCACACGAAAATCGGCATTCTGACCCGCGCCAAACCACTTAGGCTGCAATATTGCCTGACTGATCGACAAAGTCATCCGCGCTGAGAGCAAGCTCCATCGCCGCAACCAAGACCCGGCCTCAGAACTGGGTTGTCTGACGCCGGCGCCGAGCACGTGGACTCTGCAGGAGCCTCTCCGCCCGTCAGACCGGCAGTGACCTTCACCAGCGATTGCACCACTGGAAGCTATAGAACGTGGGCAACAACCAACGGCCCCGTAACTGCACCCAATGCGGTTGCCCGCACCGACGCTAGGCGTGCGTGGGGATTGCCGCACGAATAGGTGACCTATCACGTACCGGTGCGGCAGTCCCGTCATCATCCTCTTTTCCGTTTGCGCCGTCAGCGGTCAGCGCGACCGGAGCCTGTGACGACGATCACGGCCGCGGGGCTGGCTCGACGGACGCAGACACTGCGAAGGCCCGCCCCCAGATAAGCGGGGGCGGGCCTTCGTGCCAGCGTTACGAGCAGGCGTTACGGCGCTGCTCCGCATTGGAGGGGTTGTTCTGGCAGGTCTCACCGGTGCCACGCGTCGAGGTGGTGACGATCGGCTCGCCGGGGCGGCTGGTCTCGGCGCTGAGGGGCTCGAGCTCACGCTCGGTCGTGCTCAGTTCGGGGTCAGCGGGCGCGCACACAGGTCCGGTCACGATCGGCTCACCGGGCAGCGTCTCCGTGGTGGTGCTGGGCTGGATCGGAACGGTGGTCGTCACCACGTACGGGTCCGCCTCTGTGGTCCGGGTCGTGGTGCGCGGGTTCGTTCCGCCCCCAGGAAAGACGATGAGCTGCAGGTCGTCGCGGCCGTCGTATCTGTAGGTGGTCGTGATGGTCGTGGTGATGGTGCGCTGCTGGTAAGAGATGGTTTGGTCCTGCTCCTGGCCCTGCGTCGTCGTCCGCACGAAGCTGGTCGGCTGCGTCGTCGTGGTGCACTCCTCGCGCGCTTGCGTCGTGACCGTGCGCTCGGTCTGCGGGGTTGTCACCGTGGTGACCACGGTGGTGGGAGTCGTCGTGGTGGTCACGACCGTGCGCTCACACTGCTCGACCGGCTTCTTGGCGTTCTCGTTATTGACACGCTCACAGTTACGCGTGCCGGGGGCCTCGGTGCTGGTGGGTGTGCCGCGCTCGGTGCGCTCAGACGTCATGGGATCGCCGGGAACGACCGTCACGACGCTGGTCGGATCGCCGACGTCGCGCAACTCGGAGTCGGTCGTGGGCTCGCCGGTGGGAGTCGTCGGACCGTCGATGAAAATCGGACTCGTGTCGTCGGGCCGCGGTTCGCTGCTCGTGTTCGTCGGCCTGCCGTACGGTCCGGTGACAGAGCTCTCCTCCGTGACAACGCAGCGGTCCGCGCCCCGCGTCGCGCCGGCTGTGAAGACTCCCCCTGCCTGCTCACATGTGTGCTGCCGCGTGTGGTCCGCATACGCCGGAGGCGCTGCAATTGCTCCCGTAAGGATCAGTGGCGCGGCAACGGCGATCACATGACGAATCCTGAACATTGGCAATCCCCCTATAGCGCTACCTGGTTCGGTAGAACTTACAGAGCTGACCGGCGCGTAACCATACCTCTGCGTAAGTTACAGATTTGGGGCTAGGGCACAGGTTGCGCCCCTTCTCTTGTGCTTGGAGGGCCTCAGCCCAGCTCCAGGCCCCTCTCCCGTCCCGCTGCGCGCCCGGTGTTCTTCCGCGCCTTGGGGCCGCGTTGGGTGGATCGCACGGCGTCGATCGGGGGCGTGCCCTGGTCCCGGTCCGCCGCCAGGCGTGCGCGCACGCCATCACGGCCTTCCTCGGTGCCGCCGAGGGCGTCCATGAGCCGCTTGGCGAGGTTGGCGCGCCGGTCCCCGGAGTCCCACAGCTCCTCGGCCTCAGCGGCAGCATTGCGGGCATCGGTGTCGTTCTGGAGATCGCCACGGCCGGCCTCAGCGGCGTTCAGAGCGGCGGCGGTGTGGTCACGTTGGGCGTCCGCTGTCTCGCGTGCGGCGGTCTCTTGCTCGGCGGATTCCGTGCGCTGATGCTCTGGGGCGCGTTCCTCGAGGTAGTTCTCCACGCTCAACCCGTGGCGTTCCTTCACCTGAGACTCGATCCGTGCCCGCGCGGTGCGGGCGGCCTCGTCGTGCTGTTCCCACTGCCGGGCCAGCCCGTAGTGGGCAGCGATGTCTTCCGGCTTGGCGTTCTCCCAGAACCGGTCCTGGTCCACCGGCGCGAGCTCGGTGCGCATCACGGCGCGTTCGGCCTCGAAGCGCTCCTCCAGCTCACGCCGCCGGTGCTGCTGCTCCGTGACACGTTGGCGTGCCTGTTCGGCGCGTTGGCGGGCCATCATCTCGCCCCAGCGCCCGGCCACGGCCATCGCCGCCTGGAGGTCTCGGGAGAGCAGGTCGTTCACGCCGTCGGGTTGTGTGCTCATCTCTACAGCTCCATTCCGTGGTCCGTGTGGGGGGTGTGGTCAACGTAGGGGTGCTCGATGGTCGGGCCTTGGGTTTCACGCAGCGCACCACGGTGGCGGGTGGGACCGGCGTGCGCGGCACCCTGCCTCGCCTCACGCTTCACATCGGGCAGGGGCTCCGCCACGACCGCGAGGTGCTGCTGGAAGGCGTCCACGATCAGCTGCGTCTCGCGCAGCTCTTTGTTGGCCTGGTGCATGTCCTGGAACGCCCGGGTCATCCGCAGCATCTGCTGCATGATGAGCGCCTGCGCCACCGGGGACGGAGCCCGGGTGGCCGCCAGCAGGAAGGCCGTGGTGCCACTGGTGCGCAGCGGCGCCTGAAGCGGGGTGGTGATCTTCACCCCGGAACGGTGCGCGGACCGGGCCAGCACCCGGGCAGTACGCCCCAAGGGTCCCTGGCCGTCCTCGGTCGCATGAGACCACGCCGCGAACACCCCGGAGGCTTCCCGAGCCGCGTGCGCCCACGACTGGTGATCGTCCGGGGCGATCTTGACCAGCCGCCGGCGGACCTCCTTCAACTCCCCGGCCAACCGCCGGGCGGTCTCCTCGTCCAGGGCAGCGCCGGGGGCGTCGGGGTGCACAATGCGTCGGTGGCGCTTGGCCGCCATCCACTCCTCAGCCGCCTCCTGAGAGGAGTGCGGGGTGTCGGGCCAGCGGGTGCGCAAGGACGGCAGCGTGAGGTCCTGTGCGAGCTTGCCGCCCCCGAACCACAGCGGCCGCATCCCCTTCGGCGGACGCTCCGCCACCGAATACCCGGTCACCACTGAATCGGTGCCGGCGGCGAAGCGGGGATGCACGAGCAGGTTGGCCCGACGCATCTGCCGCACGAACTGCGCCTCCGACTCGGCGGCCACCGCGCACGCGCGGACGGTGCGTTCCAGCGCGAACCGGGTCGGTTCCCTGGTGCTGTCCCGGTTGATCTCGCCCTGCTGCAGCCACCGTTCGGAGTGGTTGCCGAGCTGGATGAGGTTGAAGTCCTTCTCGATGCCCCGGGTGACCTTCTGCGCGCGGGCGTAGTCGTTGCCGTCGGCCCACTTCGTCCCGTCTTCACGGATCGTGGAGGCCATGATGTGGATGTGGTCGTTGCCCTTGGTGGAGCGCCCGTGATGCACCGCGACCCACTGGCACGGGGCTTTGGCCCCGGCCTCGGTGAAGTCCATCTCGTCCATGAATCGCTGGGCGATGTCGGCCCATTCCTGATCGGTGACCTCCCGGTCCTGGTACGGGATCGACAGGGAGCAGTGCCAGATGTGCTTGGCGTCAGCGTCCACCCCGAAGGCACGCCGGTTCAAATCCACCTCGCGGGCGATGGACACCGCGGCTTCCTCGCCCAGCTGCGCGTCGTCGTGCCAGGACATGATGAGCGGGGAGCCGCCCACCAGGTGCGGGTCGGTGTGCTCGTTTGACCGGCCCGGGCCCACGAGGTACTTCATCAGCCCGATCGGCTTGTCACCCTTGGTGATGTTCGGGATCACGGGATCAACTCTTCGATCTTGGCCAGCACGTCCTCACTGAACCGGCGAGCCTCACGCATCGTCTCCACCGTCTCGGGCAGGACCTCGCCGGTGCTGTTGGCGTGCCGGGCGATCTGGTTCACGTTGTTCGAGATCGTCGCCATCAGCCGGCGCATCGCCAGCAACTCCGCCAACTGGTTCCGCCGCAGCTGCACCGCCACCGGATCCGCCGACCCGAACACCGCCTCGACCATCAGCGCCGAGGGCGACAGCCCGGTCTGCTGCTCCAGCATCATCAACTGGGCACGCTCCGCCTCGGACATGGACACCCGGACGTACTGGGTCTTGCCCTCGATCCGCTTGCGCCTCGACTTCCACACGTGGCGCGGATTCTCCTGCTCCACCACAGCACCTCCTCTCCTTGCCGGCCCAGCGCAGCGCCCCCACTGAGTGGGCCCCACACGACCAGTGTGCCACCGCAAAACCGGCAGGGCTAGCGGCGGACCCGTTTTATGGCACATAAAACATAGCTTTGCTCCGCTGAGACACCACGGGTGCGAAGCGGCGACGGAGTGGGCGCTTCCTCTGGAACGCACGGTGTGCGTTCGTTAAGGTGGGGGCATGGCGAAGCTCACTGACCCCCAGCAGGCAGAGGAAGCCGCGCAGCGGCTGCTCAACGACCGGATGGACTACATCCGCCGGGCGATCACCGCACGCGGCGCCCTCGACGACGCCCGTGAGGCACTCAAGGAGGCCGAGAAGAACGACGCCCAGGCGTTCCAGGCCGCCGTGAACAACGGCGGCTGGACCGCCGAGGAGCTGCGCAAGATTGGACTGGCGGCACCCGAAAAAGTGCAGCGCGTGCAGCGTCGCAAACGCCGGTCAGACTCTCCGACCGGTGGTCCCGAAGCTGGCCAAGCTGAAACAGAAGGCCAGCATCCATGAGCGGATGGGACAAGGTCATCGACAACGAGAGCCATGTGTGGAGGATGTATCTTGCCGAAATCAACCGGCAGGCTAGAACATGCAAGGCAGCGTGTGGTCACGTGCTCGAGCTTGGCGATCGCCTACGCATGAGCCAGCACTTCTCCCCCTCGGACGGAGAGGATTTGGGCGAACATGTAGAGCAGGCAATCTCGTGCGCAGCCAGCCTCCGCAACCTCATCTTCGGCAACGGCCAGAAGCCCAAATCAAAGGAGCTTGCCCCATTCCGGGCCGATCGCATCGCGTGGATCCAGAACCTATTGGGCAACCCAAGCTTGCCCACCATCGAAAACGTGGCTGCACGCAACTCCCTGGAACACTTCGATGAGCGCATGGACTCCTGGGCCTATGAATGGGCCCACCGGACGGAGGACGAATCGGGCTGGGTCGGTGCCTTTGATTGCATCGTGAAGTCTCGTGATTCCTGGGCCATACCCGAAGTACACACTGCTTTCGTGCGTTGCTACATCGCAGACGAGACGGTGTTCGTGGTACGTGACGACGAAGTGCACATCCCCACTCTCATGAAGGAAGCCAACGCCGTGATCCAACCATCCCGCCGTTTCGTCGCCGAGCACACTGCCATGTGGAAGAAGAGCGGGGCTGCACCGCAAATAATCGTGCCGCTCTGACGCTGGCTCCTGACGCTGTTGCTCGTGATTTTGCCACTGGCCCCGTGCCCACATGTGCACGGCCCGAACTCCATCGCTCCGCGGTTCGGCCCGCACCCATGATGGACAGCGGGGACCCCATCCGACCACCCGCCCACAGCCGGCAGGTCACCTCGCGCGCGCACCTGGCACTTTCGTAGTCGCCGACTGTGGACGGCTTCCCGAGCGGGTGGTCACCACACAAGCAACGGTGCCTGCTCCCCTCATGGGGAGCAGGCACCGTTCGTCGTCCGACCCAGTAGAGCGAACGATTACAGCCCCAGACCGTCCTCCTGGGCACGCTGCTCGTAGTGCCGGCGGCCCACCTCCCGTGAGTGCCCCACAGGTGATCCGCCGCGCTGGGCGCCACCGCAGCGCCCGTTCGATGACTGCGGGGATTCCAGGCGCATCCTCTTCTTCATCGCCTCCAGCTCCGGGTCCAGGGAGGGTTGCGGCTCGTCTTCCCCGCGCATGGCACGTCCGATTCGTTCGACCTCCCACCGGGCGGCTTCCAGCGCGTCCTGGTGCTTGAACGGCACGTCCAGCGCCTCCCGGGCGTCCTCGACTTCTTGCCGGGCGAAGCCCAGCCGGGCTTCGCGTTTGGTGACTTCCTCAGGTAGCGCCCGCACCTGGTTCTCGAGTCGTTGGATCATGCCCACACTCGGATTCAGCGACGTCGCGCGGGTGACTTCCACGGCGACACCGGGGGCGTCATCGATGCGCAGCTCCACCGGTGAAGCGCCCAGATCGGCCAGGTTCCCTGGACGCTGCACGACCCGGATGTCGTGGCCGCCAATTTGGCCGGCAACCCCGAGGTCGATCTCTCCGCCCCGGGGCGGGCGGGAGGTGGCGTGGACACCGGCCCACTGCTGCCACGCCTGCGCGGCTTCGCTGCGCTTGTCGTAGGTGGCCCCGTCGATGCTCATCCGAAACTTCTCACCACCCAACTCATCGGTGGTGCGCTGCGCCGCCGCGCGGAGCACGGGGATCTCCCGTTCCAGCGCATCAGCGCGCGCCTGGGCGGCGTCTTTGCGGAACACCAGCGAGGATTGGTTGCGGTGCCAGGCCCGGTTCAACCGCTCCAACCGGGCCAGCTCCTGGTCGGCTTTCGACTTCTCCAAGATCAACGGGTTGCCGCTGGAGATCGCCTTCACCTCGGCGAAGGACAGCGTGTTGTCCCCGACGTCCTCGATCTCACGCACGTCCAGGCGCCCGCGCATGATCTGGTCGATGAACTTCGACTTCCGCTCCAGGGTCTGCCACATGAAGGTGTCGAAGGACCCCTTGGTTACGACCTGAGAGATGGCTACCTCAGGGTTCTGGTTGCCTTGACGGATGATGCGTCCGTGGCGCTGGGCGATGTCGGCTGGGCGCCACGGGGCGTCCAGGTCCACCAGGTGCACCGCCCTGGCCTGGATGTTGGTGCCCACTCCCATTTTCTGGGTGGAGCCCATCAGCACGGCGATGTCTCCGGCGCGGGCGGCGGAGAACAGCCGGCCCTTCTCGGCGTCGTTCTTGGCCTCGTGCATGAACCGGATTTTCTCCGCCGGGATACCCCTTTGGACCAGCTGGTCCTTGAGTTCGTCGTAGACGTTCCACTTCTCCGTTGACGGGGTGCTCTGGTCGCAGAACACGATCTGCAACGCACCCTTCGTGGGGTGCTCCTCGCCGCTGGCGGTGTCGAGGAACACGTCGTCCTGGTGCTCCTCGTGCACCCGGGAGATCAGGTCCGCGGTCACGCTGACCTTGGTCTCCGAGACGATGGACCCCAGCTCCGGGTCGACGAGGCGCATGTCCAGGGCGGCCTTGCGCCCGTCGGAGCTGATCTTGAGCATGTTGTCCTCGGTCCGGTCCACCAGCCGGGCCTGGATCGCCTCGGCCCGCCGGCCGATGTCCTCGATGTACGCCTCGAGCTCGGCAGAGGCCTCCACCGGGACCATGCGCGGCAGCCGCTTCCCGTCCTGGCGCTCTACGAGGTCTGGGGTGGGCAGGTGCAGGTCCTCGGCGGTCTTCACGTCGGCGAAGGTGTGGAACATCTTCAGCAGCTCCGGGACGTTCTGGAACTTCGCGAAGCGCTCTTTCAGCTTGAAGTGGTCCCCGCCGGCCACCGAGAGCTCCATCTCGGACACCACCTGACCGAAGGTCGCCGCCCACGAGTCGAAGTCGTGGATCCCGGCCCGCTCCAACAACTCCGGGCCGAGGTAGCGCTGCATCACGTACATCTCGGTGACCGAGTTCGCGATCGGTGTCGCGGTCGCCCCGGTCATCACCCGATCCCCGTGCTGGGACCGGAGGTACTCCACCTTGGCGTGCAGGTCGCTGGCGCGCTTGGACCCGTCAATCGCCGCGTCCTGGATGTTCGAGGGCGTGGTCAGATTCTTGAAGTCGTGCAGCTCATCGACCACCAGGTAGTCGATGCCGGTCTGCTCGAAAGTGATGCCCGGGTCGACCTCCCGGTCAGCCTTGGCTTTGAGGCGCTCCTCGAACCGCTGGAGGGCAGCCTCCATGCGCTTGACCGACATGCTCTCCGCCCCGCGCTCCGCCGCCCGCTGGCGGGCCGCCTGCAGCTCGGCCCACTGCCGGTCAGCTTCCCGGGCGGAATACGCATCGCGGCTGCCCGGAGAGAGCTCAATGCGCTCGAACGCGGTGCGGGTCATGATGATCCCGTCCCAATCACTGGCCGCCGCCCTCGCGACGAAGACCCGCCGCTTGTCCCCGGCCAGATCCTCCGAGGAGGCAGCGAGGATCTGCGCTTGGGGGTAGAGCTGCAACCACTCGCGGGTGAACTGCTCGAGCATGTGGTTGGGCACCACCACCACGGGCTTGCGCGCCATGCCCAATCGGCGCAGCTCCATCGCGCCGATGACCATCTCGGCGGTCTTGCCCGCCCCCACCTCGTGGAAGAGCCCCACCGAGGGCTCTGAGAGCATCCGCGCCACCGCCGCCCGCTGGTGCGGGCGGGGGGTGAAGTTCTTCACCAGCCCGGGGAAGCTCAATCGCTCTCCCTCCACGGTGTAGTCGCGCAGCACGATGGAGTTGAACCGCCGGTTGTACTCATCCACCAGTCCGGCTGCCCGCCCCGGGTCTTCCCACACCCACTCCCCGAAGCGCTCCTGCATCAGTTGCGCTTTCTCCTGCGCCGCGGTGGTCTCGGTGGCGTTGACCACCCGGCGGTTGCCCTCCGGGTCCGACGGGTCGGGGTCGGTGACCTGGATACGGCGCTGCTCGGCCAGGTTCTTGAAGATGTCCCCAGCGGCCATCCGATCCGTACCCCAGTCATTGCGGGCGGCGAAGACGTGGCGGGAGGCCCGCACCTCCCAGTTCGCCCCACTGATCCGGTCCACCCGGGCGGCCGGGTCTTTGATGATGTGGCGCAGGAACTGCTCGTGGATCTCCGGCGCCACCCACACCGCCCCGATCCTCGCCTCGATCTCATCGGCCCCCAACGGGGTCGGCAGCACCGCCTCCAGGGCCGCCACGTTCGTCTGGAACCGTGCCCCGGTGGTTGCCGCGGCCCGGGCGGCATCCAGCTTCTCGCGCACATCCCCGGACAGGTACTCGGCCCGGGTCTCGTAGATCCCATCCTCGCCGGGCACCTCGTAGACCAGCTCCCCCAGGGACTCCCGTGCCCCGGTCTCGTCGGTGCCCAGCAGCCGGGCGATGTGGGGCAGGTCCACGGTTCCCAGGGTGTCCAGGGTGACGGCCAGGGCCTCGTCGGGGGTGTCGACCCCGAGCACGGGTCGGCGCGGCTGCACCTGCCGCTCCGAGAGCAGACCGGCCGCCACCGCGGTGCCGGCGCCCTCGTCGAAGTGCTCCAAGCCCAGCACCAGCGGCCCGAACGGGTCCCCGCGCAGTAGCCGTACCGCCGGCGGGGTGACCCGGGCCAGGATGTCCGCCCCTGCCTCGTCGTATTTGCCGGTGCGGCGTTCGGTGAACCGGTTGATCGGCCCATACCGCCCCGCGTACGTCTCATAGTGGGCCGCCAGCTGGGACCTCATGGCGTCGAGCTCCGGGGTGTCCTCGACGTTGGTCGCCTCGAGGGTCAACACCGCCCGGGCCGCATCCCGCAGACCCAACAGAGCCCGCAGCTCGCCCTCCTGGGTGCGGGGCACCTTCAGCGGTGCGTGCACCCCCTCCACGGTGACCTGAGTGAAGCCCTCGTCCCCGCGGTCGGTGATGTGCCCGATCTGCTCTTGCTCACCAGCCGGCACCAGGGCCGCGACCTCCAGGTCCTGCTCGCCCGTGCGTTCGGCCATCCCCCGCCCGGCAGCCAGGGCCAGTTCGGTGATGTCCGATAGCTGCTCGCGCAGCCGGGCCCCGGTGACCGCCAAGTCATCGGAACGCACGGTCAGCGTGGCGGAGCCGTACATGCCGTTGCCGATCACCGGCTCACCGAGCACCCGGGCGGGGTGGGCGAGGAAGTAGGCGTTCATCCGCCCCTGCTGGCCATCCAGCTCCAGCGGGGCGGTCTCCACCCAGGACTGGTCCAGCGGCTCCTCCCCGGGCAGACGGCGGCGGAAGATCAGCACGTCGGTCAGCGCGTCCGTGCCGGCCGCACGGCGGTGGGCGCCGGTGGGCAGGCGCACCGCCCCGAGCAGGTCGGCGGTGGCGGCCATCTCCCGGCGGGCCGCGGGGTTCTGCGCATCCAGGGTGAACGCGCTGGAGATCACCCCGACCACCCCGCCGGGGCGGGTCAGGGCCAGGGACTTGAGGATGAAGTGGTTGTGCATCGAGTGCCCCGCCGCGTTGTGCCGGGGATCGTGCAGGGAATTCTTCGAGAAGGGGACGTTGCCCACCGCGGCGTCGAAGGCGCCACCGGGCATCCGGGTGTCGGCGAAGGACTCGGTGCGGATCGTGGCGTCCGGGTAGATGGCCTGAGAGATGGCCGCGGTCACCGGGTCCAGTTCCACTCCGGTCATCTGGGCGCCTTCGGGTGCCAGGCCGATGAAGGTGCCGGCACCGGAGCCGGGCTCCAGCACCCGCCCGCCCGTAAAGCCCAGCCCGGTCAGGGCGCCCCAGACCTCGGTGGCGATCGCCGGGTCGGTGTAGTGGGCGTTGATCACTGTGCGCCGTGCGGCGGCGTACTCGGTCTCATCCAGCAGCTCGCGCAGCTCGGCCCGCTCGGCCTCGTACTCGGTGCGGGACTCGTCGAAGACTTCGGCGACACCGCTGGCACCCCAGGACCCCCAGCGGACCAGCGTGGTCCGCTCGGCCTCGGTGGCAGTCCGCCCCTCGGCCTGGAGGATGCGCAGCACCCGCAGCGCTGCGAGGTTGGCTCGAAACCTTGCCTGCGCCCCGGAGGGGGCCAGGTCGTCCTGGGCACGAGGGACGAAGCGTCCCGGGCTCTCTGTGGGTGCAGGTCCGGTGGCCGGCTCCAGCCCTACGGCCGCTCGGCCTCCTCCTGCGCCGACTCGTCCAGGAAGTCCTGATAGATCCGGTTCAGTTCTTTCATCTCCTCGAGAGTCTCGGCCATCCCCGACTCGGGATCCTCGTCCTCCTCCTGCTGCACGGACGGGTCTGGGGTCAGCATCTCCGCGCGCACGATCTCCTCGGCCTGCATCTTCGACGCGTTCAACCGCCCTACCTTCTCCAGGTAGGTTTCCCCCACCGGATCCGGGCCGGCCAGCTCCATCATCAGCTCGCCCACCCGCTGCGCCGCCTCCTCCCCCAGGCTTTCGAACCACTGATCCGGATCCGGGATCAGGGCGTACTCCGCCGGCGCGGTCGTCCTCCACGCTTCCTGCGCGAACTTGCCGTACGTGTTCATCACGAACCTCCTCGGGTTCCGGGAAGAGAAAGGCATCAATGCTCAGCTGCCCCTCGACTTGTGTCCTCTTGCGGGCTCTGGCCATGGAGGGTCTCCTGATTGCGATCGGGAATCTCCCTCACACGCTACCCAGCCGCCCAGTCCATCTGAGCGCATGGCACCGGCCGGGAGAAACCCGACCTCCTCTGAGGGAGCCCAAAACCCCTGGTCGCACGCATCACGCCACGTGAACCAGGGGTCTGCCCGACTCGTCACCATGGGAGCCTCGTGGCTGGTGCTCTTCATCCATCGCCAGCCGCTGCCGAGAGCCGGCTTGGCAGCAACTCATCATGATCAAGATGCTTCCGAGATCCACCGACGCGGCTGCGCTGTCACACCTGCTGGGTGATCGTTCCCCCAGGGTTCTCACGCCCCCAACGCGTCGTGACGAAGCGTCCCGTCGTGGAGGAGCGCGTCACCGGCTTCGAGTTCGACGTCCCACGCCCCACACGCTCCGTGGTGGTCGTGCGCGGCGACCGCTTCGCATGTCCCTTCGTCACGAACCGACCGGTCCTCGAGCTCCTCGCTACCGAGCGTCCCTTACTCATCACGTCCATCCTTCCCGCCGGTCACGGCCGGCCACTTGGTTTGGCGCCGAGGCCCGGCGTCAAACCAAACTTTAGTCGATGTAATACTTCTGGGCAAGGGTGATGCACCGAAGTCGAGTAGTGGTAAAGTAGGCTGTGGCCGGTCCCTGGGGAGCACAGTCCCTGGAGAACGGAGTCAGGATTTGCGTATCGAGTACGAGGACGAGGATCTCCGCTGCCTGGCGGAAGATCCGGGCTTCGTTCACCCCCGGCTCAGTGGAGAGCTGGTCAAGGCGTACCGCAAGAGGATCGACTCCATTGACGCAGCCAGTGATGAGCGGGATCTGCGGGCGTTGAAGTCGTTGCACCTGGAGAAGCTTCGGGGCAACAGAGAAGGCCAGTACTCACTGCGCCTGAACAAGCAGTACCGGCTGATCGTCCGATTCAGGACGGAGCCGGCCGGGCGGACGACGATTGTCATCGAGATCGTGGATTACCACTGAGACCGACGTCCGTTGAGAGGAGAAGAGCACCATGAGCATTGCCCAGGCCTTCCCGGTTGGTGAGCACCTGGAGGAAGAGCTGGAGGCACGCGGCTGGTCGCAGGCCGAGTTCGCCGAGATCATCCAGCGCCCTACCCAGTTCGTGTCTGAGGTGATCAGTGGCAAGAAGGAACTCACCCGCGAGTCGGCCGCTCAGATTGCAGCGGCCTTTGGGACCAGTACCGAGTACTGGCTGAACCTACAGAATCGGTACCTGCTGTGGCAGCAGTCCCAGGACCAGGGTCTGCAGAGCCAGCTCACCGACGTCCAGCGACGCGCCCGCCTGAACGACCTGGCGCCGGTGTCGTTGCTGCGTAAGCGCGGGATCATCGCCGACGGCTCTCTCGAGGAGACCGAGGCGCAGATCATCCAGCTCTTTGAGCTGGGCACCATCGACGACGAGCCCGAGTTCAACGCTGTCGCCCGGCGCAGCAACGAACACGAAGAGGCCACCAAGCTGCAGCGAGCCTGGCTGGCCGTCATCAAGGACAAAGCCCGTAGCCAGCAGGTACCAGCCTTCGACCCGGCCGGCTTCGCCACGTTCGCCCGTCGGATCAGTCAGATGGTGGCCACCCCTGCGGCGTTCGCGTCCCTTCCGGACCAGTTCGGCGAGCACGGAGTCGCCCTCCTCTACGAGGAGAGCTTCCCCGGTTCCAAGCTCGACGGGGTGTCCTTCTTACAAGACGGCAACCCCGTCATCGCCCTGTCCGGGCGGGGAAAGAGACTCGACAAGGTCCTTTTCACCTTGCTGCACGAGGTCGCGCACATCCTCAATGGCGACCTCAAAGAAGGCGAAATCCGCGTGGACACCGGCATCAACGAGACCGCCGGGGCCCAAGGGCTCGACGACCAGGAACGGGCAGCCGACGAACTCGCCGCAGAGCTGACCTTCCCCAATCACGAGTTCAGCGACCCACCCAGCCGTGTCCGGAGCGCCTGGATCCAGGCCGAAGCAGACAAGCACCACGTCCACCCCGTCGTTGTAATTGGGCGCCTGCAGAAAATGGGAAACCTCGACTGGCGCACAGTGCTTGCCAAGGGGGCTCCCACCGTTGAACCACAGCTCGCCAGCTGGAAATACCCCTTCTGAAGTCGATATCTCCCGTGCTCCGGCATGTCGAATAACCGTGACAGGAAGATGGCGAAGTGCCCCAAAGACATTCCAATAAATGGCTTCGACTATCGTGGATTATCGGGTATTTAATTACTCTCTTATTCTCAGCACTTCTGGGAGCGTTAGCGCATGCGCACTGGCCTATTGAGCTAGAAACCATCCGGGAATGGTTGTACTCGTTCTCCACAAGTGCGGGCTTGGGCGGGGTCGCGGCCCTCGCGGCGGCCTCGATCGCCTACCGCGGAGTCACCCGTTCCGCCCAGACAGCCCGAGACACTGCTCTGGCGACTGCTGAGGTGCAAAGGGCTACCGCCGAGACCGCCCAATGGTGGGAGAATGCGCGTTGGGCGGCGGACCGCCTGCTCTCCGTATCCACCGAGGACGAGGAGCTAGAGGTTGAGGACGCAACGGTGGCCATTCTCAGCGACCGCGACGCTCTTGCCGCGATTGCGGCCCTCCAGCATCTTGGCGAGAACGCCCCTAGCGATACGACGGCGGCGTTCATCCAAGAAGTCCTGGGAACCGCCTTGGGTCTGGACACTTCAGAGGACGACCACGCAGACTTGACCAACAGTGAGGAGGGGCAGTCGTGACGAAGAGCGTTAGACGTTCCGCAAAAACGGGTCGGTTCGTGGCGAATCGACAGGCTGCAGCCAAGGCTTACATCGCAGTAGCTTCGAAACGCCACCAACCGATCCCGGATGAAGTGAAGAAAATCGCTGGCGGCACCCGTGAGAACGGCAAAGGCCGAGGTTCCGTAGCCAGGCCGGCCAGCTCATAGACACAGGAGCCCAGCCGAGCAGGCAACTGTGCTCCAGTCCCATGCCTGTGGGAAGTGGCCGGTAGCCGGGCCATATGTAAAGGCGGCCCTTTTTCGTGACCCTTGCGGCATGACGCCTCATCTGACCTACTGGCGCAACTATCCGCTGCTCGAGCACCAGACCAGTCCGGCTTGACAGGCCATAAGAGCGTCCCCGGGCGGCTGATGTTATCTGCGGGTCCCTAGCCCGAGGGTCGCGTGCCCAATCTCCCCGGTCGGGCACCGGAATGCCCTCATCCCCTGTCGGGTGGGGCGCTTTCGTTATGGCCTGACGGTTTCTGTTGCATGCGCGATCAGCTCCCCCATCATGTCCACCACGACCTGCCGCTGGATCTGCGTCAAGGGCTGGGTGTTTTCTGCTAGTGCGACCCGCAATAGTTCATGGAACCGGCTGATGTCTTCGAGACGCTCGACAGTGATCACTCCATAACACTAATCGACGTGTCCCTTCCGGAACGGACCCGTAAACAAGCACCCTGCCGGACACCCCTAGCCCGCTGGGGATGTCTTGCCCCAGGGCAGTAAACCCCTGATCTCGTCCGATCGCGAGGCCTCACTGGGGCGCTGATGGCACGCTTCGGGCCTCTACCAGACAGCAGGTCTTCGATCGGTTGATCAAGGCCGGCAAGGACTGCCACCGCAAGCCCACCGAGATCGCCGACGAGGTCCTCGACACTGGGAAACTGCTCATACCGTACAACCTCATAGTCCCCCGCACCTGAGAGACACCGCCGTGACAGGCGGTGTGGGCGGGAGTGGGTGGCACTCCGGCCAGTGCCCAACGGGCCGGGCGCCTCGGCCTGCCCCTGGCCCTGGCCTGATCGGCAGCACGATCGACCACGCCCGCCGGCTCGTCGAGTTCTACCGCACCGCTGGCGCCCAAGCCGGACACCCGGAGGAGGCGCTACAGGTGGACATCACCAGCCACTTCTACCTCGGGGACACCGCCGAGCAGGCGTATGAGCAGTCCTACCCCTACTACGAGCGTTACCCCCGTTACCTTCTTCATAGCTCGTCCTGACCAGAGGATGTAAACACGCTTGAACGTCACCGTCTTCGGGGCCACCGGCGCCATCGGTTCCCGCACCAACATCGCCGCCCCGGGGGACGAGGACACCCATCACAACGCCGCTCCCGCCATCAGCCACTGACTCCACCCTGCGCAGACGGCGACGTCACCACTCTCATGTGGGCCAGCGGCGGCGCGAAGGGGGCCGCCCGGCTTCGACGACGGTCACCCGCGCACGCTAATAGGTGCCAGGCCTTGTCCCATCGCCCTCAGGGTCGATGAGGCGCAGCGCTCCCGACGGGCAGAGCGAGACCACATGACGCGCCTCCACCTCGGGGAGGTCCGGGGCGAGGACGACCACGATTCCCTCCTCGTCCTGGTCGAAGGCCGTCGGCGCAGCCACGACGCACATCCCCGCGCCGATGCACACGTCCCGGTCGGCGGCGACCCTCACGGTCGTGCTCACCAGGTCACCGGCAGCGTGCGCAACCCGTAGACCACGTGATACGAGCGGAAGTCGACCTCCTCGTACGGCACGGCCAGGGCCAACCGCGGGAAGCGCCGCAGCAGCGCGGGGAACGCAATCCGCATTTCCATCCGGGCCAGCGGCGCCCCGAGGCAGTGGTGCACGCCGTGCCCGAACGCGACGTGGCCGGGGGCACCTCGGGTGACGTCCAACCGGTCCGGATCGTCGACCAGGGCCGCGTCGCGATTGGCCGCGGGCAGCGAGCACACCACGAGCTCTCCTGCCGGGATGGTGTGGCCTGCGATCTCGACCTCGGTGGTCGTGGTGCGCGGGACGCCGGAGTGCACGATGCTCAACCAGCGCAGGAGCTCCTCGACCGCCGAATCGACCATCGCGGAGTCGTCGCGCACCAGTGCCAACTGCTCGGGGTGCCGCAGCAGAGCCAGGGTCCCCAGCCCCAGCATGTTCGAGGTGGTCTCGTGCCCGGCGACCAGCAGCAGCCCGGCGATGCCGATCAGCTCGTCGGTTCTCAACTCCTCGCCGTGCTCACGCACGAGCATGCCAAGCATGTCCTCGCCCGGTGTGGCCTGGGCGCGGGCGACCAGGCCTTTCATGTACTCGTGTCCCTCCCGGGCCAGCTCGAGGCGTTCCTCGGCCGGGGTCGACATGTCGAGCTGGCGTTCAGTGCGGTGCTGGAACTCCGCGCGGTCCGCAAAGGGCACGCCGAGGAGCTCGCATATCACCAGCGACGGGATGGGGAGGGCAAAGTCCGCGACGAGGTCGGCTGGCGCGCCGGCGCGTTCCAGCGCGTCGAGGTGCTGCTCGACGATCTCGATGATTCGCGGCTCCAGTCGGCGCATCCGGCGGACGGTGAACTCCGGAGTGAGCATGCGCCGCAGCCTCGTGTGCTCCGGCGGGTCAAAAGCCAGCAGCTGACCGGCCTGCATCTGGTCCAGCTCCTCGGGGCTGAGCTGCTGATCGCCCATTAGCGCGAACGACCGCCGGTCGGTGTTGCTGTACCGGACGGGGTCGGACAGCACCTGGCGGACGTCGTCGTACCGGGTGACCAGGTACGCGGACATCCCCAGGCCCGTGTCAACCCGGCTCACCGCATCGCCGTCGCGCAGCCGGCCGAGTTCCTCGACCGGGTCAAAACGCTCCCGGCGCATATGCAGCGGGAGCACTGCCGGGGGCTCGGTCATGCCACGCCACCTTTTCCTCTGCCTGGAGCCCCTATTTTACTCCCGAAGCGGCAAGTCACCTATCGATTCTCGTAGCGGAGTCCTGCCCCCAGGTGGACGCCGCGGTCATCGGCGAGCAGATGGTATTTCGTCCCCGCCCTCCCACGACCGGGGGATGCGCCCGGTCTGTTCTCGCCCCCCTTCTTTGGCGTGCACGAGCACCGGGGGATGCTGGGGCGGGAATACTCCGGTGCCTGCGCATCGGAGAGTTCAGGGGGCACCGTCTGGGGCAGCTGATCCCAGATACCGGCCTCTTGCCGCTTTCGTAGCCGATGCCGAGGGCGGATCCCGCCACCGGAGGCCAGGGGCAGTACGGCGAAAATGCCCTCCAGGGCGACCCGGTTGCGGATTCCCGCTTGTCCACCGGGAGCAGTACAGGCATCGATGCCCCGAGCCCGGTGGTGACGAGGGTGAGCGATGCTGCACCCAGAGCGTCGGCGAAGAGGCTTCAGCACAAGCACCCTGGTGAGGCTTCGGAGCGGGACGGCCGGCGGTCCGTCGGTAGTTGGAAACCCCGGACCAGTTTCGTTCTGATGGCCCGGTCTCTGACCGATCCGATAGTTGTATCGGTCAGGGACATACCGATGCTCAGGTGGTCACCCGATGCGGCCCCGACGGTGCGGCGCCGCCCCGAAGCGGACACTGTCAGTCCGTTTCGGCTATGGTCTGGTCATGACGAACACGACGACATCTCCGGCCTGGTCGCTGGCCGACATCCCCTCTCTGGACGGGCGCACGGCCGTGGTCACCGGCGCGAACAGCGGCATCGGGTTGCGCACCGCGATCGAGCTGGACCGTCGGGGCGCGGTGGTGACCCTGGCCTGCCGCGATCCGCGGCGTGGTGAGCGGGCTCTGGCTCAGCTGGTCGAGGAGACGGGGTCGAGCACCGCCAGGCTCGGACAGCTGGACCTGGCCGACCTCTCCTCGGTGCGTGCGTTCGCCTCGGCGTGGGATGGACCGTTGGACCTGCTGGTGGCCAACGCCGGCATCATGGCCGTCCCCCAGGGTCGGACGGCTGACGGCTTCGAGCGCCAGCTGGGCACCAACCACCTCGGCCACTTCGCCCTCACCGGGTTGCTGTTGCCGGCCCTGCGCCAAGCGGAGGCGGGCAGGGTCGTGGTCGTCTCCAGCAACGCGCACTGGTTTGGGCGCATCGACTTCGACGACCTGCACGGTGTGAGCAGCTACCGGCGGTGGGCGCGGTACGGGCAGAGCAAGCTCGCGAACCTGCTGTTCGTCCACGAGCTGGATCAGCGACTGCAGGCGGCGGCCGACACGGTGACCGTCGTCGCGGCGCACCCAGGTGTTGCCAACACCAACCTCTCCAGCGGATTCATTGGTCCTGCGGGCCCGATGCGCACGGTGGTGCGTGCCCTGCAGTCGCGCATTTCGCAGCCCGCCGCCGCGGCGGCCCTGCCGTCCCTGCGCGCTGCGACGATGCCCGACGTCCGCGGCGGCGAGTACTACGGACCTGGCGGCCTCGGCCAGGGGCGCGGGGCCCCGGTGCTCGTCAGCCGCTCCCGTGCTGCAGGCGACGACGCCGTTGCCGCCCGGCTCTGGCAGGTCAGTGAGGACCTGACGGGAGTGACCTACCCGGACCTGCCGGCCCCTGGCGAGGCCCATTGATGGCCGTCGAGCCCAACCCAGCGCCTCCTGCGACGGGGGCACGAGGACGGTCGGACGCGGCACGCAACACCGAAGCCGTCCTGCTCTCCGCGCGTGCGGTGTTCGCCGACCGGGGTGCGAGTGCCACCATTCCCGAGATAGCCCAGCGGGCAGGAGTCGGGAACGCCACCGTCTACCGGGCTTTCGGCTCCAAGTCGGGCCTGCTCACCGCGGTGGGTCAGGATCTGCTCAGCTGGGTCTCCCAGCGGATCGCCGAGGCCGTGGCGGACGCGACCCAGCACGGCGCCGCGGCCTGGCCTGCTTTCCTGGAAGACCTGTTCGAGCGGCTCCGGACGGACCGCATGACCCTGAGCCTTTTGTGCGGAGAGCTCATTCCAGGTCTGGGCACGGCCGAGGTCGAGGTTCGCGCGGCGATGGGCGCTCTCGTATCTCGGATGCGCGAGGTCGGAGCGCTGCGCCCCGACGTCAACGTGGACGACGTGACCATCCTCGTCACCGGCTGCGCCACCGGCCTCGACCACGCACGGCAACAAGACCCCGCCCAGTGGCGGCGCTTCGCCGATCATGTGCAACGAGCCCTAGCACCGTCGACGCCGAGCCGTGGGACGACGCCTGCACCGTCAGGTTGAACCGGGCAGCCCGCGACGTCACCGGGCTCGCCCGGGTCTGCCAGCCGCCACGGGCGCCAGACGTACCGCGGGCCGAGGGCGCCCCCGAACGGTCGCCTTGTCGGGATCCCCCCGTGACGGACCTACCCGCGAGACCGGCCAACCGGGTCTCCTCGCCCCGGAATAAACGCTTGCCGCGTGCCGGGGGCGGTGACGTCGATGATCATTGGCGGTTCCGGGCCCGCCAGCAGCCTCCCGTGGCACTGACACCGGGCACCACGGATACCGACGCCACAACACCACCCCTCACAACTGCCGCGGCGGCGAGGCTGCCGGCGGCCGGTGACTAACACGGTCGTCCGGGGGCGCCTCACTCGGGGCTAGCATCGCTGCTATGTCGATGATGTCCTTTCCCGCCCCCGCTGGCCCCTTGCCCGGGTATTTGGCCGTTCCCGCCGGGGAGGGGCCCTGGCCGGGGGTGGTCGTGGTCCACGACGCCTTCGGCCTGACCGAGGACATCAAGTCCATCACCGACCGCTTCGCGGCTAACGGCTACCTGGCCTGCGCCCCCGCCCTGTACCGCCGCGGGCGCAGGCTGGCCTGCGTCGTGAGCACCTTCCGATCACTGTCCAGCGGCAATGGGAGGGCTGTCGAGGACATCCTCGCCGCCCGCGACCACCTCGTGGCCGATAATCGTTGCTCCGGGAAGGCGGGATCGGTCGGGTTCTGCATGGGTGGCGGCTTCTGCCTCCTGCTGGCGCCACGAGGAGTGTTCAACGCGACCGCTCCCAACTACGGGTCGATGCCCACAGACAAGGCGTCACTGACCCGGTCATGCCCTGTCGTGGCCAGCTACGGCGCCGAGGACCGCACCTTGCGGGGGGCAGCCGATGAGCTGGAGAGGCTCCTGGCCGAGGGCGGGGTGGCACGAGACGTGAAGGAGTACCCGGCCGTGGGTCATTCCTTTATGAACGACTGGAAGACGCCCGGGCCTCTGCGCTTTGTCGAACGCACCGCCGGGCTGGCCTACTCGGAGCCGGAGGCCGAGGACGCCTGGCAACGCATCCTCGACTTCTTCGGCGAGCACCTCCACTAACCAGCAACCCCGGCCTCACGAATCCCACCCCGTATGGTCGATCGCGTTCGACCGTGCCGGCAGAGCCGGTGGGTCCGGTGGGTCCGGTGGAGGCACCGGAGCCTGCCCCGGACGTTGGGCTCGCGATGTTGCAGTTCCCTCAGGTGCGGACCTCGACCTTGTCTCGATCGGTGGCCTCGGGCTGCTGGTTGAGCATGGCCAGCAGCTTGTCGCCCTCGATATCGAGGTCCGGCAGCAGGCGATCGAGCCAGCGGGGCAGCCACCATGCTCGTTCGCCGAAGACGGCCATGAGCGCCGGGACGAGGGTCAACCGGACGATGAAGGCGTCGATGAGGATACCGACGGCGAGGGCGAAGCCGATCTGCTTGATCATGACGTCGTGGCTGAAGATGAAGCCGGAGAACACCGAGATCATGATGATGGCGGCTGCGACGACGACCCGGCTGGCCTGGTCGAAGCCGTGGACGACGCTCTGCCGGGCTTCCTGGCCGTGGATGTGCGCCTCACGCATCGAGGAGACCAGGAAGACCTCGTAGTCCATGGCGAGTCCGTAGAGGATGCCGGTCACCATGATCGGCATGAAGCTCATCAGCGGACCGCCGGTGTCGACCCCGAAGAGGCCGCTGAGCCAGCCCCACTGGAAGACGGCGGTGGTGGCTCCGAAGGTGGCCAGGATGCTGAGCAGGAACCCGGCCGTGGCCTTGATCGGGACGATCACCGAGCGGAAGACCAGCAGCAGGATCAGCACGGACAGGACGATGATGATGCCGAGGTAGAGCGGGAGGACGCTGGCGAGCTTGTCGGACATGTCGATGCCGATGGCGGTGAACCCGGTCACGCCCAGCTGCACCTGATTGTCCTGGGCGATCGCGTTGTCAGGCTCGCGCAGGGACTTCACCAGGTCCCTGGTGGCCTCGTCGCTGGGGCCGGAGGTGGGAATGACGCTGAACACCGCCAGATCGCCGGCCTCGTTGACGCCCACGGGGGCGGCCAGCACGATGTCGTCCCGGTCCTGGAACTCCCCGATCAGCTGCGCGGTCAGCTCGGGCGTGACGCCGCCTGCGGTGTCGGTGGGTTCCGCGGTGACCAGCAGCGGGCCGTTGAATCCTTCACCAAAGCCTTGGGAGACCGCCTCGTAGCTCTGCCGGGCGGCGGTGTCCTGGTTCGCGGTCGCCCCGGAAGGGATCCCCAGGTTCATGCTGGCCGCGGGGATCGCCATCACGCCCAGCAGCGCGACCACGCCCGCGATGACGGGCCACCTGAACCTGATCACACCCTTCACCCAGTGGTCAGCCACACTGTGTGATTCCGCTTCCACCTTGGCGCGGCTTCGGGCTCGGGCTTTGTCCGAGCAGATCCGTTCCCCGACCAGCCCTAACAGCGCCGGCAGCAGGGTCAGGGCGATGAGCACGGCCAGGGCCACCGTGGACGCCGCGACCAGCGCCATCGTGGACAGCATGGCGATGCCGATGACGGTCAGTGCCGTCAGGGCGATAATGACGGTCAGCCCGGCGAAGAAGACGGCGCTGCCCGCGGTGCCGACTGCTCTGCCGGCTGCCTCCTGAGCGGTGAGTCCCCGATCGAGGATCAGCCGTCGCTGCCGGTTGACGACGAACAGCGCGTAGTCGATGCCCACGGCCAGCCCGACCATCAATCCCAGGACGGGGGTGGCGGAGTTCATCTCCACCACCGTCGAGAGCGCGTACGCCCCGCCCACGCCGATGCCGACACCGATCAGCGCGGTGATCAGGGGCAGGCCGGCCGCGATCAGCGAGCCCAACGTGAGCACCAGTACCAGGGCGGCGACGGCCAGACCGATCACCTCGCCAATACCGACCGGGACCTCCAGGGCTTTGAGCGAGTCACTGGGCAGCGCAGAGATCTCCGTTCCCTCCTCGGCTCGCTCCACCACCTCGACCACGGAGGTCACGTCCTCGTCGGTCAACGAGGTCGAAGCGACCGTGAACTGGAACTGGAACAGCGCGACCTGCCCGTCAGAGGACACCAGCACGCCAGGCACCGGTGCCCCGTCCACCACCAGCGGCTGGTAGGGAGGCGCCTGCCCCTGCTCCGGCCCAGCAGCGGGAGCACCTGGCGGATTCTCCTGCCCAGCACCGGCAGCACCTTCCCCAGGGGCCCCCGGGGCGTTCTGCTGCCCAGCACCCGCAGCGCCCTCCCCGGGGGCAGCCGGGGCGAGGTCGAGGGGGTTGACGACCTTTTCGAGGGCGTAGACGTCGTTGACGGTGTCGCTGATCGCTGCCAGTCGCTCCGTTGTGTCCAGACGCTCACCGTCCGGGACGGTGAAGACCACACTGGCCTGACCCCCCGAGGCCTCGGGGAGCTCATCGGCTACGCGGTCGAGCACGCTCTGGGCCTCGGTGCCCTCGATCTTCATGTCGGAGCTCACGCTCACCCCGTTGACGGCCACAGTGCCGATGACCACCGCGAGGACTGTCAGCCAGCCGGCGATGAACAGCCACGGCCTGCCGAACGCGGTTCGTCCGAGCCGGTACAAGAAAGTGGACATGGGTCTGGTTCTCCTTGAGGGCGAAAGCGGCGGCGTCTAGAGGCCGCGGCGCAGGTAGTCGAAGGTCATGTCGAGGAACGCGTTGTAGTCCATCGACGCGGAACTGAGGTCGCTCTCCCCGCCGAAGCGCACGTCGAGGGTCCCCTCCAGGGCGGCCATCACGGCCCCGTACACGGCACCGAACAGCAGCGGCACGTAGATGGCCGGGTACCGGTCCCCCGCCACCGACCCGAAGACCTCTTGGGCGGTATGGCGCATGCGTTGCTGAACCCGCAGGACGTGGGGCTCCAGGGTCGGGTACTGCTGTGCCATCGCCATCAGCTCGCGCATCTTGACCAACGTGTCCTCGGTGAACTGCGCCCTCATCACGGCCAACAAGGCATCGAGCAGGGGCAGATCGGCGGGCAGGCCGACCAGAATCGCGCTGGCGTCATCGACACCACCGAAGGCGACCGAAGCGACTGCCTCCTCCTTGCAGGAGAAGTGGTTCGCGAAGGTGCGTCGGGAGTACCCCGCCCGCTCCACCACATCCGCGGTGACAAACCCGGACAGCCCGCGCTCACGCGTCAGCTCGAATGCCGCCTCGGCCAGCGCCTGTCCCGTCGCCTCGCGCTTGAGGTCCCGCAACCCACGATCCATGCCCACAGTGTGAACCACACTGCCCAATAAGCAAAATTGCCCAACGGGCAGACCAGCATTCGCCTCACCGCCCCGCTGCTCCCCAGCAGCACTCCAACCACGGCAAGCCGGGGGCGCGAGGGATAACAGTGGACACGGCAGCCCCGACCGTCGGTGCGCTCCAGGCCAAGGGGCCGGATCCGCTCGACTCCGCTGCTCGTCGCCGCCCAAGGGCCCATCACTCCAAGGGGCCGGATTTCCATCAGTTCTTCCCCAGCGGTGCCGCGGCGGCGACCACGACTCGCAGGCGGGCGGGGCCGGCGCTGCCACGGCGCGAGTCCTTGGTGCCTTGGAGCACGAGGGTCCTCCCGCGATATGGGTCAGATGACACGGGTCCGATAGAGTGTGGCCATGTCAGCAGGGCGCACAATCCTGAATGTCGTTGCTGGGGCCACCACGGTGGGAGGATTCGCCGCGGACTGGAACCGCACGCACCTGTTCAATCCGAACTGGCCTGCGCATGCCCGGTTCCACGATGCGATGACCATCGCCGTGGCCGCGCTGCTGGGGGCTGGTGGACTGTATGCGTTGAACCGCAAGGGGCCGGACCCGGACCGGGACACCACCATGGGCGCCCTGTTGCCGGCGGTCTTCTGGACCTCCATGGGTGCGGCCTTCGCCTTTCCCGGCGCCCAGGGTCTCCAAGCGGAATTTCCCCACCTGGTGCCCCGGGTCCGAGGAGTGTGGATCGACGAGCGGTTCGCCAGCGCGGGAATGCTGGGGCTGACCGGCCTCGGCTATGCACTCGAACGGCGCACACGCCGGGGTCATCGGCCCCAGGTGTAAGAAGGCAGCGTTGCTGTCAGGTTCTGAAGCCCGCTGCTCAGATGCCCGGAGTCCTCTGCATCGGGGGCTCAGGTATCGCCAGCCAGAGCCCCGTGGAGCGCCAGGCGGGCGGCCTCGGTCGGAGTCGGTGAATCGTCGAGGCCATCGGCCTACGCGGGACGGCGTCCGTGGTCGCCGCGGATTGTCCTCCAGGGGTGCCCACGAGGTGGCCCCCGCCTGCAAGCTTCTGCTGACCAGGATTCCGCCTCCGCCGTAGGATCCCACCACAACACGGGAATCCTGTGGCTACTGGACCGGAATGGCGGGCCCCCGAGCTCATGGCGCATCGATGAAGACCTCGGCGGCGCAGAGCCGGGAGGGGTTCTCTTCCGGCTTGGAATCGGTAGCCTCAACGGGAGGGTGTCGTTCCGCGGGTTCCCTGGACCGACGCCGCAGTGGTACCAGCCCTCAAGACCCCAGGAGATGCTTGTCATGGTTCGCATCGCGATCGTCGTCGGCAGCACCCGCCCGAACCGCAACGCCCCGGACGTGGCGGACTGGGTGCACGAGCACGCCTCGGCGCGCACCGACGCCCGGTTCGAACTCGTGGACATCGCCGACCAGCACCTGCCCCTGCTCGACGAACCCCTCCCCCCGTCCATGGGCCAGTACGAGAACGAGCACACGAAGGCATGGTCGGCGAAGATCGCCTCCTACGACGGCTTCGTCTTCGTCACCCCCGAGTACAACCACTCCGTGCCCGCGGCGCTGAAAAACGCCGTGGACTACCTCTACGCCGAGTGGAACAACAAGGCGATCGGCTTCGTCAGCTACGGCAGCGCCGGGGGCACCCGCGCCGTGGAGGCCTGGCGGCTGATCGCCGCCGAGCTGCAGATGGCCGATGTCCGCGCCCAGGTGTTCCTGCCCTTCGGCTCGGAGTTCGGAGAGGACTTCTCCTTCCGGCCCACCGAGGGCGCCACCGGCGCCCTGCAGGCACTCTTCGATCAGGTGGTGGCCTGGGCGCAGGCCCTGAAACCGCTACGCGGGGCGTAAGAGGTCATTTCAGCAGGAGTTGGCCGTAGATCTTGATGGCGCCCGGGGTGCTCGGCGACCCTCGTGAGCATGATGGGGAATCCCGTGCCGGATTCGCTGTGGGAGCGAGCCGAGCCGTTGCTACCAGCATGCCCACCTCGGCGGTACCGCCACCCAGGGCGCCGGCGCGCAGATGACCCCGCGGTTCTGACAGGGGTGGTGTTCGTGCTCAAGACCAGGATCTGCTGGAATCAGCTGCCGCGCGAGTCACTGGGCGTTCCCGGGGTTGGGTGTGCGCTGGTTCTGAGCACTACAGCCGCGTTGAGAGGGCATGGCCGAACGCCCGGTAGTGGTTCACTGCTTGGCGTGGTGCCAGGGCTGCTGCAGTGGTTCCGCTGAAAACTGGACCGGCCCCGGGTCGCTGTCCTGGTCCTTCGGCGCCGCCGGCGGCCGATCACCGCCCAGGGGCGGGGCTTCAACGGTCCTCGCTCACGCGCGATCCTGGTCGGCGCGGGCGCGTAGGAGGAGCTCAAGCTCGAAGCGGGCCTGCGGGTCGTGGAGCGCCTCCCCAAAGACCTCGCGCAGCTGATTGACCCGGTAGCCGACCGTCTGCTCGTGGATCTCCAGCTCGGCGGCCATCGCCGCGCGTTGCCCATGGTGTTTGAGCCAGGACAGCAAGGTGGAGACCAGTCGTTGCTGTTGGGCCGGGCGGAGATGTTCCAGCGGGGCCAGCCGCTGGGTGGCGAGGTCTTCGACCAGGGCGCGGTCGCTGTGCAGCAGCAGCCGGGTGAGGTGCTGGCAGACCCACAGTGGTTCCTCACCATCGTGCTCCAGCAGGTCCCGGGCGGCCACGGCCAGGCGCAGGGAGTCCGGGGCCGCCCGCCAGGGTCGTCCCGGGCCCACCACCGCGGTCCGCCCGGTCAGGGACCGCCCCAGCTCCCGCCGGGCCGCAGGCGTGGGCGGTTCGGGGAGGACCGCCACGACGTCCCCGGGGCGGGAGGTGAGCAGCGCCCCCGGTCCCAGCCGGGACCGCAGCCCCGGGCGCCGCTCGGCGGGCAGGAGCACCACCACGACCCGTTCGGGCAGGACCCAGCCTGCCGCGAGCACCGCGGCACGCACGGACTCCTCCTCGGCGTGACCGCGGATGAGCATCTCCGCCACCATGTCCAGCAACCGGTCGCGTTCCCCGGCACGCTCGGACTGCTCGGCGGCGTAGCCCTGGGCGCTGGCCGCGGAGAGCTCCTCGATGTAGGCGAACACCGACTCCGCCAACACGATCAGCACCGAGGCCTCGAACCCGGCTTCCATGGCCACCTTCGACATCGCCCGCAGGGTCGTGCGCCCCCCGGAGCGGTAGGCGGTGAACAAGGCGTCCATGGGCCGGCCCTGATGCACCTCGGCCCGGCCCAGCCCCTCGTAGACGACCTGGTCCACCTCGAGCAGGGCCGGCTGGTCGGTGCCGGCCAGATCCAGGAACCTGGCCAGGGCGTCCTTGACCCCGTGCCGGATCTCCTGGCGCAGCGCGCCATCCATGAAAGCGGCGTAGACCGGGACATCGTGATGCACCCCCGCCAGCAGCTGCTCGGTGATCACTGGCAGATGCACGCTCAGCAGCGGAGCGAGGGCGGGCGGCAACCCCGTCCACGGCAGATCGCGATCCACATCAGACACCATGCACCTCATTCCATGCTGTAAGCACAGTCTCCCCGGGACGGCCGAGGGCGGGCAACGCCGACCGACCCGGCCGGACCGCGGGATAAGGCGGTCCTGGGCAGGACCGTCTTGAGGCTCACCGTCAAGGACCGAGATCGGGTGGAACCAGCCGCCACGCGGGTTGCTGAAGTTCGGATGGGCAGTTCGGATGGACATGTCGGCGGCGAGACAGTGTAAGAAAACAGTGTGTGAGGGTCCGGCCTGATCCGAAAGAAGACGGCCGTGTCAGAGTCCACGACCGAGACGACGGGCACGAATCGATCCCGTGACCGGAAAGATCATCAATCAGAAGGACCTCGCCGTACGACCTCTCGCCCAGGCGAAGGAGCGGGGCGTGAGTCTGATCGAGCCCGGCGGGGCTGCTGAACCAGCTCATGAAGAACGTGCTGGAGACCGCACGGGAAGCCGAACTGCCCGAGCACCCCGGTCATGACCACGGGCAGACACCGATCGCGTTGAACATGCGCAACGGGACCCGGGTGATGACCGTGCTGACCGAGATCGGCCCGGTCGAGATCGAGGTTCCCTTCGGACCGGGACGGGTCACTCACACCGGTGATCGCGCCCCAGCGCAAGCGGCACCTGGACAGGATCGACCAGATCGTGCTCTACGTTCTCGGCCAGCGGATTGATCACGGGGAGATCGCCGCGCACTTCGAGGAGATCCGCCGGGCGAAGCTCTCTCAGGACACCCTGAACCGGATCACTTCAGAAAGTCGCCGGCGAACTGGCCGAACGGTCCTCCCCTCCGCTGGACCCGCTCTATCCGGTGCTCTTCGTCGACGTGATCGCTGGTGTTGGTCCGCGACAGGCAGGCGCGCACCACGCCCTTCTACGTCGTCCTGGGCGTGACCGCCAACGGGGAACGCGACAGCCTCGGGAACTGGGCCGGCGACGGCGGGCGAGGGTGCCCGGTTCTGGCTGCAGGTCTCCTCTTCAGCTGAAGACCCGGGGTGTCCAGGACGCGCTCACCGCAAGCCGGCGACAGGCGCAAGGGCCTGCCGGAGGCCATCACGATCACCGGGCAACCGACGGTGGCGCAGCAGTCTGGGTCGTGCACCTGATCCGCTACTCCTTCCGCTACGCCGGCCGCCAGCACCGCGACGGGATCGTCACGGCGCTCAAACCCGTCGACACCGCCCCGTCCGAGGCCGCGGCGGAAGACCGGTTCCCTTCAGGTCGAGGCCGAGTGGGCCCGCGGTATCCGGCGATCGCGCAGCGGTGGGAGTCCTCCTGGGCGTCAGTTCGTGCCCTTCGAAGGAGGACGACGTGGAGATCCACTTCGGTGATCTACACACGCTGCGCGGCCTCTTGAAGAGGCTCGAGCGCTCCGCAACGACGTCCGATGACGTGGCGGCCCCGCGGCTGCAGGAAGAGCCCGAGCGGCTCACCGGGGTGATCTGCCCCGCCGCTGGCTGACTCGATCGAGCTCTTCCCAGACCCTGCCGGACCAGGAATCGCCACACCCGCCCCGCCCACCGTGGGCCATATACGCGCCGCTCTCGATCCCTAGGAGGCCGCCGCCTGCCGCCCACCGGTGATGCGGTGTTGCAGGCCCAACCCGGACCCGGACCTGGACCTGGACCTGGAGCATGCGACCAGGCGTGGACACGTCGGCTGCACCCGGAGACGATCCGGGGACTCGGCGGGAAGCGTCTCCGGGTGCAGCCGTGCGGATTTCTACCGGTTGATCGTGGACATGTCCTCGTAGCGGTCCCCGGCCGGGGCGGCCACCTCGTCGAGGGCGGCCAGGTGCTCGTCGGTGAGCTCGAGGGCGTCCGCGGCGACGTTCTCCTCCAGATAGCTCACCCGCTTGGTGCCCGGGATCGGGGCGATGTCATCGCCCTGGGCCAGCAACCACGCCAGGGCCACCTGCCCGGGCTTGGCGCCCAGCTCGGCGGCCACCGCGTCCACCTGCTCCACGATCCCGATGTTGTGCTGCAGATTCTCCCCGGCGAAGCGGGGGTTGTTGCGACGGAAGTCGTCCTCGTCCAGCTGGTCCAGGGAACGGATGGTGCCGGTGAGGAAACCACGCCCCAGCGGGGAGTACGGCACGAACCCGATACCCAACTCCCGCACCGTAGGCAGGATCTCCTGCTCCGGTTCCCGGGACCACAGGGAGTACTCGGTCTGCAACGCGGTCACCGGGTGCACCGCGTGTGCCCGACGGATCGTGGCCGGGGCCGCTTCGGAGAGCCCGATGTGACGGATTTTGCCCTCCTGGACCAGCTCAGCCAACGCGCCCATGGTCTCCTCGATGGGTGTGTCCGGGTCCATGCGGTGCTGGTAGTACAGGTCGATGTAGTCGGTGTTCAACCGTCTCAGCGAGCCCTCCACCGACAGCCGCACGTTCTCAGCGCTGCCGTCCAACCCGAAAGCATCGTCGGCGCGGTGGGAGATGGTGCCGAACTTGGTCGCGACCACCACCTCCGAACGACGGGAGCCCAAGGCCCGGCCCAGCAGCTCCTCATTGGCGTAGGGGCCGTACATCTCAGCGGTGTCGAAGAACGTGACCCCCAGATCCAGGGCCCGGTGGATCGTGGCGATCGACTCGGACTCATTGGCGCCGCTGCCGGTGTAGAACGCCGACATGCCCATGCACCCCAGACCCAGGCGGGAGACCTCGAGTCCTGTAGTACCCAAAGTGACGTGCTTCATGGTGTATCCGTCCATTCCTGATCTGTTCTGCTCGGGGACCCCGAGCCCGGCAGGGCCCGGGTCTGTGGACCCGCCCGTGGAGGCAATGGGGACCACCCCGACTTCCCTTGACTCTGACCCGACGGTCTGCCCCGCGACCACGCCGAAGGACAGCTCCTCAATCACGGTGGTGTCCCCGAAGGCCCTCCGGAAGTCCCGGATCTGCACCCATGGCTCCCTGAGGATCTTCTCCTCCCCGCCTCTTCCACCCGAGAACGGGTCAGCCTACTGACAGCAGACAGGGTACGCCCCCCGCTCCCGGCACCGCCGGAAACGGCGGCACGCCCCTGAGCCTCTCCCGGAAGGCGGATCCGAGCCACTCACCTCGCGGTCTCGACGCACCCCTTCCCCTGCGATGCATTAATGCACGTTCTGCAGTTGTGCAATGATTGAGGGTGTGAGTACGACATCTGGTTCCTCGCTTCGCCAGCGGAGAAGAGCCGACACCTGGGCAGCCATCCACGAGGCGGCCGCCGCGCTGGTCCTGGACCACGGAATCGAGGCCACCACCGTGGACGCCATCACCCAGAGCGCCGGGGTGTCCCCACGGACGTTCTTCAACTACTTCCGCACCAAGGAGGACGCGGTGCTGGGCCTGCGCGCCCCGGCCCTGGACCCGACTCTGCTGAAAGGCTTCACCGCCGAGCACGACCTGCTGGGCCAGACCTCACGGTTGCTGCTCGCGGTGGCTCGCAGCGCTGATGCCACCGGTGACCCCGTGCGGCGCCGGGCCCTGCTGCGGAGGTACCCCCAGCTGGGTCAGCGGCACAAGGAATACATGCTCGAGGCCGAAGAGCTCGTGCGCCAGGCCCTGGCCGGCCTCCTGGCTGCGGACCCGCAGTGCTCCGCCCAGGTCCCAGGATGCGACGCGCAGGAACTGGCCCGGATGCTCGTCATGATCGCCGGCGTCCCGATCCGCTTCGCCCTGGCCTCCCCGGACTACGACACCGACTCCGGGGTGACACCCGAGAACCTGGCTTCGGCCCTCACCCTTTTCCACCACGTACAGAGGAAGCTCTCATGACCCCCTCCCCTGCCCACCGGGCAGAACCCACAGACGCCCGCCCCTCGGAACCGGCTGAGGGGAAGCAGCACATCGTGCTGCTGTTCATCGGGCTGATGCTCTCCATGCTGCTGGCCGCCCTGAACCAGACCGTGCTCAGCACGGCCCTGCCCACGATCGTGGGGGAGCTCAACGGCGTCAACGAGATGCTCTGGGTGATCACCGCCTTCATCCTGGCCTCAACCATCATGATGCCCGTCTACGGCAAGCTCGGGGACCTGATGGGCCGCAAGGCACTGCTGATGGCCGCCATCGTGCTGTTCATGATCGGCTCCGTGATCGGGGCCCTGGCCGGCACCATCGAAGTCCTCATCGCCGCCCGGGTGGTCCAGGGCCTGGGCGGTGGCGGTCTGATGATCCTCTCCCAGGCGGCCATCGCCGACGTCGTCCCGGCGCGGGAACGCGGGAAGTACATGGGCGTGATGGGCGGGGTGTTCGCCGTCGCTTCCGTGGCCGGGCCGCTGCTGGGCGGCTGGTTCACCGAGGGACCCGGCTGGCGGTGGGTGTTCTGGATCAACATCCCCCTGGGGCTGCTGGCCCTGGCCGGGGCGTTCTTCTTCCTGAAACTGCCCCGCCACCCCGGCCGCCCGCGCGTGGACGTGCCCGGCATGATCCTGCTGGCCGTGGCCACCACCTGCCTGGTCCTGTTCGCCACCTGGGGCGGCGGCAAATACGCCTGGACCGACCCGGTGATCCTCGCGCTGATCGCCGGGACCCTCGTGGCCGGGGCCGCGTTCGTGGCGCAGGAGCGCCGCACCGCCGAGCCGATCATCCCGATGCGCCTGTTCGCCGAACCGAACTTCGTGCTCACCACGGTGGCCGGACTGTTCATCGGGGTCGCGATGTTCGGGGCGATCGGCTACCTGCCCACCTACCTGCAGATGGCCTTCGGTGTCGACGCCACCGAGTCCGGGCTGCTGATGATCCCCATGATGGGCTCTCTGCTCATCGCCTCGGTCATCTCCGGGCAACTGGTCAGCCGCACCGGCCGGTACAAGTGGATGCCGATCACCGGCAGCATCATCGTCGCCGCCGGCCTGGGCCTGCTCTCCACCCTCACCCCGCAGGTCTCACTGTGGCAGGTCTGCACCTACATCGCGGTCATGGGCCTAGGACTGGGGCTGTCCATGCAGATCCTCGTCCTGATCGTCCAGAACACCTTCCCCCTGCGGCAGGTCGGCACCGCCACCGCCTCGAACAACTTCTTCCGTCAGATCGGGGCCACCCTAGGCTCGGCCGTCGTGGGCAGCGTCTTCGCCGCCCGCCTGACCGACCTGCTCACCGAACGCCTGCCAGCTGCCGCCCTGGAAGGCGCCTCGGGCGGGGCCAACTCGCTGACCCCGGCCGTGGTCGCCTCCCTGCCCGAGGCCCTCAGGAACCCGATCATCGCCTCGTACAACGACGCCCTGACCCCGGTATTCATCTGGATCACACCGCTGGCACTGGCCGCAGCCGTACTGCTGTGCTTCGTGAAAGAAAAGCCGCTGGCCACGACCATCGAGCACGACGTCGACGCGGAGGCGATCTCCGAGGGCAACATCCTCATCACGGCCGACGACGCCGGCGACCGGGACCCCGCCGGCGACCGTCACGAAGACATGTCCACGAACAAGCACTAAAAGACCACCACGCCGCCTCCGCCGGGACTGCCCCGGGGGGCGGCCGCCGCCGCACATGCGACAGCCGCCCCCAGCGCCCCCTGCAGACACCTGCACCTGAACACCTGCCGCCCCGGCAGGGGACTGTCGCTCTGACGGTGGAAGCGGCTCTTCCGCGACGAAGCCCCGGAGCAGCGATGCCCGCATCTCCTTCCATGACGTCGCCGGCACCAGTACGCAACCTGCCGGTCAACGAATCAGGAACATCGGACTCCCCGGGCTGGCCCCGGCCAGCAGGGCCGGTGTCTCCAAACCTCGGCGGGGACGTCGGCCCTGCACCACATGCACCACACCCAAGATCCCCCGAAAGGGTTTCCATGACTACAAACGCCCGGCCCGCCAGCTCGACTGAACCCGCCGATGGAGTAGCCCTCGGCGCCCCGATCGAGGTCGATCTGCAGGCGGGACCGGTTGCCATCACCCCCGTGCAGGTCGACGGGGAAACCCGTTTCGCCCTCACTGACCTTCCCGACGCGCCCCTGACCGAGGACGATGTCGAGGGTCTGGCAGTGGCGCTCCAGGTGGCCCGCTACGGCCCCGCGGTCCTCGTGGACATCGAGGACTACGCCGAGACCGAGTAGTCCCCTGAGACGGACGGACCATGTCCTCGCCCTTCCCGGCAGGGACGCCTTGGTCATGCCCTCATGGTCTCCTTGGCGTGGGCGATGAGCTCGCCCATCATATTCACCGCGACCTGGCGTTGGATCCGAGACAACGCCTCATTGCTTTCTGTCAGCGTTGCCTGCAACAAGTCGTGAAACCGACAGATGTCGTCGAGTCGCTCAGCAGTGATCATGCATTCGAGACTAATGGAGCTGTCCCGAACGCGCGGGACGCAGCGAAGCGCCCCGCCTGCCACACGGTAGACGGGGCGCTTCCGTCACACCGGGCGGGCGCCCCGGTTTGCTCGCTGATCCCCAGCGATTGCTACTCATGGCGGGACGCTGGAACCACAGCCGAGAATGTCTCGGGCCATCGAGCGGAGCACGCAGGATCAAAATCCAGGTCCACAATGATGCCCCGCTGACACCGTACGGAGTCGACTTCGGAACCCTCATCGCGACGCCGCTGAGATAACTGCCGTGACTAAACGTCCGGTAGCCGGCCATATGTGAAGCGGTCCATCACCCTCACTACTCTCGCCCTGACCTCCAGCTTGGCCCTGGCCGGCTGCGGCACCAGAGGCGAGGAGAGCACTGGTGCGGCTTCGGAGGCCTCGACAAGTGCGGTGGCCGGCGCCGAGATCACTTCGACTTCCCCGTCCTCTGGGGCAGGAGTTCAAGTCTCGGCCGAGCATGACGACGCGGACACGATGTTCGCCCAGATGATGATCACCACCACGAACCCGCCGTGACGATGAGCGAGGCATTGTTGGCCAAAGAATACATTCCGAGTCAGGTCCGTGAGTTGGTCGAAGGTGTGATCGCCGCCCAGGGCCCGGAGATCGAGCGCGTGCAGCAGATGGTCCAGACCTGGGGTGAGCCCATCTCAACGGAGTCCGAGGGCAGGGATCACGGGTCCATGGAGCGCGGCGCAGAGTCCGGCGCGGAGTTCGCTGCAGAGTCCGGTGCGGGGATGGTCGGGATGATGAGCGAGGAGGACACTGCCGCCCTCGAGGGCGCCCAGGGCACCGAGGCGGCGCGGTTGTACCTGGAGCAGATGGCTATCCAACCTACCAGGGCGGGGTCGAGATGGCCCAGGGCGAGGTCGCCAACGGCAGCCATCCCGAGGTCCTCGAGCTGGCTGAGGAGGTCGTCGCCGCCCAGGAAGCCGAGTTCACCGAGAGGGAGCGGATGCTCCAGGAGCTACCGTGCCAGTCCTGATGCTCCGGCGCACAGGCAGGGGGCCCGTCCTGCGGGCGGGCCCCCTGCCTGTGCGCCGGCACGGCATGCCGTGGAACTATTCCGTGTCGTCCTGGCCGGCGAGCCAGGTGCGGAAGTCCGCGACCTGGGCCTGCTGGGTGGTGATCCCCGCGGTGGCAGCCACCCGCAGCTGTGCATGCGGGGCACGGGACTGCGGTTCCAGGAACTCGATGATCCCGCTCTGGTGGTGCGGGATCATCTTCTGCACGAAGGCGACATCGAAGTTCTCACCGGCCTCAACGGCCGAGAGTTCCTCGATCATCATCTGGGTCTCCTCCTCCAGGACCTTCATCTCCTCCTGGGCTTCGGCTGGGGCCTGGGCCATGGCCTCTTCCGGGGTCAGCCCGTACCACTCATCGAGCCAGCGGGTGAACTGGTCGATCTGGTGCTGCTGGTTGGCGATGATGTTCTCCGCATGGGTGCGGATGTCCGGGCTGACCCCGCGCTCGAGCTCCAGTTGAGACATCTCGATGGCGGCTTGGTGGTGCGGGATGATCTCGGCCAGGAACGTGATTTCCAGCTCTTCACCCTCCAGGGTCGCCAGGGTCTCGCCGAACTCGTAGGCCGTCGGTGATGTCGGCTCCGGCTGGAGCATCTCCGCCGGGGAGTGGGAGGAGGCCGCGGTGGCCTCTTCGTGGGCGAAGACCGGGGCGGTTGCTCCGCCCAGCAAGGTGGCAGCGAGGGCGAGGCTGGAAGCGGCTGCGGCGATACGACGGCCGCGATTCGGGGTATGAGGCATGATCAGGTCTCTTTTCGGTGTGGACAGGCCCGGAGGATGAAACCGGTTCACCCACCCGCTGGGCGGCCTCGGGGCGCATCATGGTGCGCCCCGGTAGAAGGCACGGGCCCGGCTGAGGCGCCGGAGACGGGGGGAGAGGAAATCCGGCGGGGCGCTCGGGCCGGGCGCCTGGCCGAGTTTCCTCTTGCACCAGTGGATGCCGGCCAGCGGCCTCACCGGTCAGTGATGAACATCAGGTACCGGCCACCAGCAGCCTAGGTCGGACCCCCGTTCAACGGGTCATTCGTAGCGTTTAAGGATTTCCTGCATCTGGTCGTCCTCCACTTGTCGGGTCTCTACGATGGTGGCGCACAAGTCGCGGACCGCGTGATCGATGATGTGCGCTTCCTGGCAGGCCGAGATGGCCCAGCAGGGGTGCAGGATCATCGACTACGAGAACCCCTGGTTCGCGTCGGCCACCGATGCACCGGCGCCGCCCGAATGGGCGGGCGGCGCAAGTTCTGCTCAGCTCAGCGAGGCGAGCAGGTCCGCGCACGCCTGCTCGCAGCGGCGGCACGCCTCAGCGCAGACCCGGCAGTGCTCGTGCATCTCGGCGTGCTCGGCGCATTCGTCCCCGCAGGCCCGGCACGCGGTGCGGCACGCCTCGAGCAGGGACCGGCCGACCTCGGCGTTGTTGCCGGTCTGGCGGGAAAGAGCCTTGCCGGTGGCAGCGCAGACGTCGGCGCAGTCCAGGTTCTTGCGAATGCACTCGGTCAACTCCGCAACCGTGTCCTCGGCCAGACAGGCGTCGGCGCAGGCAGTACAGGTCTGGGCGCACTCAAAACAGGCGGCGATGCACTCGGCCAGCTTCTGCCGGTCAATGTCCCCCAGATCCTTCGGGTAGGTCTCCAGCATCGAGGTCACATGTGTCATGGCGTGCTCCTTCATCCGTCCTGCCAGGCAGTGGACCGGTCGAAGTCGGCCCCCGTGCAATCGACAGTAAACTGCCCATCCGGTCGAATGAAGCGCTCAACCTTAAAAATTGCGTGAAAATCCATCCAGGACACCATCCCGGCGCACACCGACGGCGGCCTGCACACGGACACGCACCGCGACTGCACCAAAGGTCCGTTCCAGGTGATTCGGCGTATGCCCAAGAGGCACCCTCACTGCAACACGGTCCGCGTGGAACACGGTCGGTATTGGTGCCACGGCCGGAGCCAGTCCATGACCTCCGTGGCGGTCAGCCGGTAACCGGGCCTTATGTAGCCCGCTGGTCTGCGTGCTGCCTCCGATCCGTCACTGGACGTCCTCCGCCCCTGTCCGCCAGCACTGGGCACTACCCCTGCATGCTTGGTCGGGCGCAGTTATTGCTGCGGTGGGCCCGGAGATGGAGGCGGCCCTCCCCTTCCGTCGGTTGGCGAAATGTGGGGCAGGTGGAGGACATGTTCTTGTGGGCCAGGCCCCGTCTTCCTACCGTGGATGAAGGCCCGACCCAGGGCCTGCGGTTCCCCCAGCATGCGATGAAGGATGCTCCCCATGGACCACAAGCTCTCCGTGCTCGTCCAGGTCGATCTCCACGCCCAGTACGTGCACCTGGTCATTACCGGATGCGTGACCGAGACCAACCAGCACGCCCTGCACCCGGTGGTGGCCCGGGCCCGAACGCTCATCCCTCCGGTGACGGTCACCGTGGACCTCACCGGCGCCGCCCACCTGGAGGCCGCCGCGGTAGACCTGCTGCGCTGGACGATCCATCACGACCACGCACTCTCCGGGGCCGGATCGGTGGAGTTCCTCGTCCCGGCCGCGCTGCCCGACCACGCGCCTGTCCCGCACCACGCGAACACCCTGGCAGGCGGCACACGGGCCCGTGCCGCCTCGCCGGTCCTGAGGGCGGCATGACCACGCCCGGACCTACCCGCCCAGCGCCCCCGCCACCCCGGGGTGCCGTTGCGCCGGGAACCGGCTGGTCTGCACCCAGGGTGGCGACCGCCTCGGTAAGACCGCTCCGAGGCCAGGAGCTGCTGCCACCCCCGGGGCACCGAAGACCACCCGACCCGCGCGCCTCCCGTCGGTGGGAAGCATCGGGGACCGGACCCGTGAGGGAAGGAAAGTGAGTGCGATGGCACCCAGGCATCACCACGACGGCGCGCCGCCGGAGGACCGGTCCCCCACCGGGCACCGCCCCGAGCAGCGGATCCAAGACGGGCCCGCCGCGGACGAGGAAGCCGCGCTGGACCCCATGCTCGATGAGTACACCGAGGTGAGCCGGGTCGCCCGCCCAGCCGGCAGCTCGGCAGATTCTTCCCAGCAGCCGGTGGACGATCCTGGGGCAGGGATCGCTCAGGGGGAGTCCTCGGACGAGGGGCACCACACCGGGTAAGGGCTCCTGCCCCGGCCCGTGCCCGCGGCCTGACATTTGACCACCGAGTCCGCGACGCGCCCTCGTGGGGATTCCGGTTTCATCGGGGCCACCTCGGCCATGACGGTGAAGACCGTCGAACCCAGCGAGGTGGGCGTGTCCACGTCTCCCCAACCGAGGTTCAGCACCCGCTAGCCTGCTCCTCTGCCCCGCAGTTCTTCGGTGAAAGCCAGCCGCTAATCGGCCATATGTAAAGCAGAGGATGCCATGTTGGTGGAAAATGCGAATCCGCCAGCCTGGACGACTCCCCCTGTCTCGGGGCCCATGCGGTGGGCTTCTGGAGGCGTTCTCGGTCCTGTGTGAAGGACCGGTGTGGTGAGTCAGCCGCGCCCGTACAGCGTCGCCTGGGTGTCCGGGACCGAGATCATCGCGCTCCTGCCAGGCCGCCGATGGGGATTCATTTCGATCCTCCTACGCGGGGACTCAACTGCGCTGGCGCACCGGTCTAGTGCCGTAGCTGGGAACGTTTGCCGTGTAGGCGCAGACTGGGGTTGTCTTCTTGTCTTCCCCGGAGGCTGCGATGTCCGAGCGTGTGCGTGTCCGAGAGATCTCCGATGAGGAGGGCAACCGGCTGCTGAGGCTGGTGCGCCGTAGCGGCGGCTCGGTGGTGACCTGGCGACGGGCGCAGATGGTGCTGCTCTCGGCCCAGGGCATGGAGGCGGTGAAGATCGCCGAGGTGGCCTTCACCAGCCCGGACCGGGTGCGGGAGGTGATCCACAACTTCAACACCGACGGGTTCGATGCCCTGTATCCGAAGTACGCCGGTGGCCGCCCGACGAAGTTCACCGCCGTCGACCGGGCGCAGATCCGGGAGGTCGCCCTGTCCAGGCCGGCCGATCACGGGCTGCCGTTTTCCACCTGGAGCCTGTCCAAGCTGGCCGAGTTCCTGGTGGCCGAGGGGGGGGGGTCGAGGACATCTCCCATGAAGGGCTGCGCACGCTGCTGCACCAGGGCGTGTCCTTTCAAGCGGTGAAGACTTTCAAGACCTCCACGGACCCCGACTACGAGGCGAAGAAACAACGGGTGCTGCACCTCTACGATCTCGCCGACGGGCGCGTGGCCGCGGGCGAGCCCAGCGGCGACGGGCTGGTTGACCCGGACGTGGTGATCTACCTGGACGAGTTCGGGCCCTTGAACCTCCAGCCCCACCCGGGCAGGCAGTGGGCCCCGCGGGCTGTGGGGCCCGGCGACCAGAGCGTCCCGCGCCGGCGTCGGCGCCGGGCGACGTACACCCGCCCGCACGGTGTGCGTCACCTGCTGGCGGCGTGCGACCTGTCGAAGAACAAGGTCTACGCTCATGTGAAGGTGCGCAAGACGCGCACCCAGTTCCTGGCGTTCTGCCGCTACCTGCGGTCGTTGTATCCGATGCGCCAGCGGATCGCGATCGTGTGCGACAACTTCTCCCCGCACCTGTCCACGAAGACCGATCAGCGGGTCGGTGTGTGGGCGGCGGCGAACAACGTCGAGCTGGCCTACACGCCGTTCTACGCCTCGTGGTTGAACCGGATCGAGGCCCAGTTCACCGCTTTGCGCTACTTCGTCCTCGACGGCACCGACCATTCCAGCCATCGCGAGCAGGCCTCGATGATCCGCCGTTACATCGCCTGGCGCAATCGCCACGCCCACGACCATCGCCTGGTCGAAGTCCTCGATAAGGCCGCTACCATCCACATCGCAAAAGCTGCCTGACACGGCACTAGGTCGACTCGGCGTCGAACGGTGCGGGCACGCCGGGCGCGAGACCGGTGCGCACCGGCTCGTTGCGCCGGGTCGGAGATGGTTCGTCCTCGTCCTCGTCCAGGGCCTGACGCACGATGGTGCGGGGGTCGTACTGGCGAGGGTCGAGCTTGCGCCAGTCGACGTCGGCGAGTTCGGGCCCCAGGCTTTCCTTGAGGTCCTCGGTGGCACCGGTGGCGTAGCGCTTGGCGGTTTTGACGAGCTGCTTGAGCTTCTCCGCGTACTCCGGCAGCCGCTCCGGCCCGACGAGGAACAGGGCCAGCAAGACCAGAACGATCATTTCGGCGCCGTTGATACCGAACACACGGAGTCCTTCCCCAAGCGGTGGATTTCGTCGGTGGAGGTGGCGGTGCCGGCGCCTTCGCCGGTGGCCTCCGCGCGTCGGGCGGCCCGGTGTGCCCGACGGCGGTCCAGGACCAGGCACAGCCCCACGGCCACGAAGAACAGCACCAGCAACGGAATGGCGAGATAAAACATGGTCATCGGATCCGGGCCCGGGGCCGCCATGGCGGAGACGACCATCACGAGGACCACCACGATCCGCCAGCTCTTGAGGATGCTGCGCCCGGAAAGCACGCCCAGCATGTTCAGGCCCACGAGGAACACCGGAAGTACGAACGCCACGCCGAAGGTGAGGATGAGCTGGAGGAAGAACCGCAGGTACACGTCGGCGGAGATAAAGTTGGTGCCGCCCACCGGGGTGAAGGCCGTCAGGGCATAGACAGCCGTGGGCAGCGTCAGTAACGCCACCACGATCCCGCCCAGGAACAGGGGCACGGCCGCGACCAGGAACCCCATGGCGGTCCGGCGCTCATTGCGGTGTAGGGCCGGAGTCACGAACGCCCAGAGCTGGTAGAGCCACACCGGGCTGGCCAGGACCACGCCGAGGACCAGTGAGACCTCGACCATGATGTTGAAGGACGACCCCACGGCCGAGTAATTGATCGTGGCCTCGCGCCCCTGGGCCTCGGTGAGCCTCTGGAGGGGCTCGGTGATGTAGCCCATGAAGGGCTCGTAGAGGAAGAAGCCCGCGACCATGCCGAGGACCGTGGCCAGGGCGGCCTTGGCCAGCCGGTTGCGCAGCTCCCGCAGGTGCTCGGCCAGGGCCATCTGCGCCTGCGGATTGGACTTGCGCGAGGACCGGCGCTTCTTCGGGGCGCTGCTGGACTGCGAGGACAT
>NZ_JBVMVZ010000003.1:0-103835 GCF_055635395.1 Kocuria sp. KKT182 | reverse complement strand
AGACTCAACCGAACAGCTCGAGGACGGGGTCTGGCTGACTGGCGAGGTGGGCCGCCAGGGCCACAGCAATGGCCTCGGCATCCTTCTCTTGAGAGGTCCAGCGATTGCTGCGGGCAAGGACCTGCCGGACGCTTTTGTCTTTGCCCACCTTGGAGAACGCTGTCCCGATGCTCAGTTCACACCCGCTGTGGCGCAACAGGATGTGTCCATATTCGTGCGCCACGATGTGCCTGACGAACGCATCGGACTGCACGCATCCCTCGTCATGGAAAATGTAGGACTGCGTCTCTGTCCTCATCCACACGCCAGTGACTGAACGACCAAGGCTCTGCGGAGCTGGTCCAACGCTGATCTTGTATCCGTGCTGCCGTTCAACGGCCGCGTGTATGTCCGGCCAGGACCTCAATGACGAGGCATTGGGTAGTAACTGGTCGAGATCAACGCTGGGAAGGCGCAGGGGGAGAGCCAGGACTTTCACCTCATGACTGTACCGGGAGTGGCGCGCACGAGTCGGCTCGCGCCTGAAGGGTGGGGCTAGTGCGTATGTCGGTAGAAGAGCCTACCGGTCATGTTCTACCATGAACATGTTCACGCTTCCTTGTAGAGCGCCTTGTGCAAATGTACTTCAGCTGGGAAACACGCCGCTTTGCTGTGGGCAAATGTGCATTTACCGTGGCAGACTGGCGCTATGACCGAGTACAAGCCACCGAAGATGATCGGGCGCAAAGTGCCGTTCAGCATGCGCCTGACCCTGGATCAACACCGGTTGGCAGCAGAGAACGCTTCTCACGTGGGGCTCTCCATGGCTGAGTACATCGGCGCGCTCATCGAGCGTGACTCGGGAAGGACCAACAAGCTCGACAACCCACAGGAGACAGAACTCCCCCTCAGCAACACCGCTTAAACGACTGACGGCCCGCCGGGCAAGGCGGGCCGTCGAAGTCAATCAGCTGTCCCAGGTCGCCAAACTCGTGACAGCTGGTTCAACAGAACTGAATCAGGAACCTCATGAACCCAATACCAGGGGACTGTTGTGTCCCCTAGTGTACCTGAGGCGCGTCCGCAAATGGACCCCTCTTCACTCAGTCACGCCGATTTTCGGTCACATTCCGCCCCTGACGTTGCCCTCGAGGCCGCTGGGGAGTTCCCCTCACGTCGCCGGCGGGTGCGGGTGGAGCACGAGCGTTCCAAGGCCGTCGTGCTGCGGGCGGTGCCCAAGGGTTGCCAGCTCGCCAAGCACGTCGCCGCCTGGCGCCGGGCGGTGCTGGAGCACCCCAGCCTCGACCAGCTGCGTGCCGATGCCCGAGCGAACCTGCTGGCCGTGGTCGAGATCATCTGCCACCAGCAGGACCCCGCCTCGCGCACCTGGCGCACGACCTGGGACTGGGTCGCTGCGAAGATCGACCGCTCCCGCTCCACCGTGGCGCGGGTGATCCGCCACTTGCGCGAGTGCGGGCTGCTGGCCGTGGTGGCCACCGGCCGCAGCGCGGGGCGCACCCCGGCCGCCACCGGTCGCACCCGGGGCGAGGCCCCCGTCTACGCGCTCATCCACAGCACCGTCCAGCCGGCAGTCGAGCCTGTGGAACTAACTGACACCCCGGTCCCCACGAAGTGGGAGAATCTTTCCCCGCACGCGCGCGAAGAGGTTTCCCCAAAGGACGCGGCTGCGCCGCGACCCACCCGAAAGCGCGCCGCGCAGCGGCGCGAGGTGGTCACCGCCCTGAAACGTCGTACAGCCCCGCTGTGGCCCCGTCATGCGACGACGGAGCCTTTGACGAAGCGGGTGACCCGTCGGGCGCAGAAGGAGACTCAGCGGGCGGCCGCCCTGGAGCTCCAGCACGAGGCCATCGTGCTGCGCCAGCTCACCACCGCCCACGTCACCAGCGTGTGCAAGCCGTTCTTCGAGGCCAGATGGACCATCGCCGACGTGCTCACCGCCCTGGACTGGACCCCTCAGGGCACCCGCTACGGCTTCCTCACCGTGGAGGGCATCGACAACCCCGCCGCCTGGCTGGCCGCCCGCATGCGCGCCTGGACCCACCCCGACGGCACCCCCCTACGCTCCCGCGACCAGCGTGTCGCCGCCGAGGCCGCCCAGCGCCGCGCGGCAGCACGGGCAGCCGCCGAACGCTACGCCGCCCGCACGGCTGCCTCCGCGGCCTCCCCAGCGTCCTCCCCCGTGCCTGGCCCCCGCCGGCCGTTCCGGCAACGCTGGGCCGCCCAGATCGCCGCCGGCCAGAACCAAGCCGCCGGCGCCGCCTCGGCTCCGTAGTCGGGCCCCTTGGCGTGTCCGGTCAGCGGGGGAGAATCCGCAGCATCGGCACTAGCCAAACCGTATATTTGTACGGTTCTATTGTGTTTATGGGCTGAGGTTTAGAATATGTGTTCTATTCTGACGGCATGAGACACCCAGTACCGCTCACCATTGACCGCCCCGTGCTGGTCTCTGCGGTCCTGGTCCGAGTCCCGGCTGGCTTCCCCTCCCCTGCCCAGGACAGCTTCGACGACGGCCGGATCGACCTCAACGAGGTCCTGATCAGAGACGTGACCTCCACCTACCTCTTCCGCGTCACCGGAGACTCCATGGAAGGCATCGGGATCTACTCCGGCGACGAAGTCCTCGTGGACCGCTCCCTGACCCCCAGGCACGGCGATGTCGTGATCGCCGTCCTCGACGGGGACTTCACCATCAAAACCCTCCACGTCCACCCCGAGAAGGTCGTGCTGCACCCGGAGAACCCGGCCTACCCCGACGTGGAGGTCCCGTCCCTGTCGACCCTGCAGATCTGGGGTGTCGTGGTCTACGGCATCCGCCACGTCAACCAGCGGAAGCTGCACTAGGACGGTGGCCCGCGGTGATCGCCCTGGTCGACGTGAACAACTTCTACGCCTCCTGCGAGGCCCTCTTCGAACCCTCGCTGGCCGGCAAGCCGCTGGTGGTGCTCTCCAACAACGACGGGTGTGTCGTTGCCCGCAGCGCTGAGGCCAAAGCCCTGGGGATCAAGATGGGTGACCCCTGGTTCCAGCTGCGCGCCGACGCGAGTCGGTGGGGACTGGAAAAGCGGTCCTCCAACTACCAGCTGTATGCGGATCTGTCCGAGCGGGTGATGCTGCTGCTGGCCCGCCACGCGCTGGGTCAGGAGGTGTACTCCATCGATGAGTGCTTCCTCCTGCCCCCGGAGGGCACCCCGGCCGATCAGGTGCGGTGGGCACGCCGGCTCAAAGCCACCGTGGCCCGCAATGTCGGGCTGCCGGTGAGCATTGGGATCGCCAGCTCGAAGACGCGGGCGAAGATCGCCACCGAGGCCGCGAAGAAGCTGCCGGCCACCGGTGGGGTGGTGCACTGGGACCAGGCCCCGGAGGGATACTGGGACCGGCTCATGGAGGCGTTGCCGGTCACAGAGGTCTGGGGGATCGCCGGGCGGCTGGCGAAACGACTGGAGGCGATGGGGATCGAGACCGTCGCCGACCTGCGCGATGCCGACCCGGTGGCCATCCGGCACCAGTTCTCCGTGGTGCAGATGCGCACGGTGCTCGAGCTCAACGGCTTCCCCGCCATCCCCGTCGAAGACGAGGTCGCGACCAAGCAACAGATCTTGGTCTCCCGGTCGTTTCCGGACCCGATTTGGGATCCGGAGATCGTCGGGGCGGCGGTGGCCGAGTTCTCCCAACGCGCCTCCCGTCGGCTCCGGAAGGAAGGCGAGGTCGCCGGACGCCTCACCGTCTTCGCCACCACCTCACCCCACCGGCCCGGACCCACCCACAATGTCTCCGCCCACGTGCGCCTGGCCGTGCCCACCAACGAGCCCGGACCCCTGGTGGCCGCAGCCCGGGCGGCCCTGGTGCCCAAGCTCATGCACGGGATGTCCTACATGCGCGCCGGGATCCTCTGCGCGGACCTCGCTCCCGAGGGCGCCGTGCCGGTTCTGCCCGGGGTGCTCGAGCAGCCCGCCCCGATCGGGGAGCTCATCGACGCGGTCAACCGACGCTTTGGCACCGGCACCCTCGCCCTGGGAAGGCTCGGCGCCCACTCCCCCGCCCCCTGGGCCAATCGCCAAGCAGATCTCTCCCCGCGCTACACCACCGACTGGAACGAGCTCCGCACCGTCTCCTGAACACGCGCTTCTTAGCTGGGCCGCATTAGGACTGACCTACTCCCCCAGCCGATCAAGGCGACAGTCCTCCTTGGGACTGGGGTGGCGGACGATGGCTGCCGCACATTTCCTCGGCCCTGGCGGGCCTCCAAAATGATTGCCCAAGGGAAGCTGCGGGAACCTGGGAGCCCGGACTGGACCGGGATCACTACCAGCACCTTGTTTGGGGTCGAGGTGGCGTACAACAGTTATGGGGTAAAAGGATAGTTTGGAAATAATGGAGGCTAATACTCCAATTAGGGAGTGTGAGGGGGTGGAGGTGTCCAGGGAGAATGGGAGCTTTGGGCGTCCGCTCAGCCCTCTGAGCTCCACCGGCTCAGTCATTTTCTGGGCACTGGGGTTCACGAGAAGTAGCAGGCTGGGGTGAGCCGGCATCCGCAGGCTTCGACGCATGCCCACCCCGCTGAAGCTTTAGCAGGGTGGGCATGTCGCTGCACGAAGAAGGAGCCCAACATGAAGATCGTCGGCAGGATCCGATTCACGGCGACCCAGGAGGTTGAAGCGGAGGCTGAGAATTATGTTGCCGCCCGCGAGCAGCTGCTCGCGTCCATCTCCGAGGGATTCGAGCTATTCCACGTTCGCAGGGACTCTTAGACGGCCATCCTTGCGCGTGATGTCCGCGCGGATGCTGACGCCCCCTGCCGACTGCTCGTTGGTGGGGGCTTTTGTCCGCCCGACTATCCCTAACTTCTTCCTCAAAATCATCCATTCACGCCATTTACCCCATTCATATAATGGAGTAAATCGATGGTATAAGTTCCGAAGTCAGACCGGTTGGCGAGGATGGCCTCAGTACTTCGACATCGCCCAAGTGCTCTACCCGTACGGTGTTCCCGGTGCAGGCACCGCCGGAGTCGTTGCCGTCCTCGACGATGACGATGACGGTGCGGTCGCCGGGCACAACCTCTACGTCAAGGACCTGCTCTTCCATTGAGCCCAGGAGGGCATCATGACCACCATCACCCTTTACACCCTCCCTGGGTGTGTGGACTGCCAGGCCGCCGGCCAGGCCATGGACCGCAAGGACATCCCCTTCGGCCTGATCAATGTCGCCTCCCTGCCCGCGGCCGCCGACTTCCTCCGCGACCTGGGCTACCAGGGAGTGCCCGTGACTGTCGTCCGCGACGGCGACGGCACAGTCCAGGACCACTGGCACGGCCTGCGCCCGGACAAGCTTCACGCCCTGGTGCGACAACGCGCCGAGCTGACCTGACCGATCACCCGCAGATCCACGGCACCCCTCACGTCCGGACCCCGCGAAGTCCATCCGCCCCCCAGGAGGACGCCATGACCGTCCAGCCCGAACACGCAACCAGCAAGCACCGGGCGACCGCCCAAGAAGCGACACGGGCCGCCCAGGAGGTCCTGGCCGAGATCGAGAAGCTACGCGCGGCCGCCCAGGCCGCTGCCGACAACGAGAAGTACACCCAGTGGCTCACCCGCCACGCCCAGCGCCTCGAGGTGCTGGCGCGGAAGGCCCAGCATCTGGCGGATGCCGCCACCGAGGCGTGCCTCAACGCCGGCCACCTCCACGGGGAGCACCTGGTGGAGGTCACCGCCACCGCCTGTCGCGCCCGCGACGACCTCTACCGCGTGTACTTCTCCATCACCGCCTGAGACCCGTCAACACACCTCTGCATTCCATTTACTTAACGACTCCATTTACTAAACTGAGGCAAACACTCAAAGGAGGCACCGTATGGACATCCTTGCCACCGTGCTGCAGAAGGGTGGCGTGGGCAAGACCACCACGGCCTACCACCTCATCCGCGCCGCCCAGCGCGCGGACAAGCGCGTGCTCGCCATCGACATGGACCCGCAGGGCAACCTCACCACCGCCCTAACCCCCGAACGGCTCCCCCTGGACGAGGTCAGCCTGGCCGATGTCATCAACCCCCAGCAGGCACCGGGGGAGGACCCTGTCACGCTGGCCGACGTCATCGTGTCGACCATCTGGCCCGGCGTGGACCTGGCCCCCACGGTGGGGCGGGCCCTGGCGATCATCGAGCAAGAACTCACCCAGGCACCCCGCACCGAGGAACGCGCCCGGACCCTCCAGCGCGCCCTTCAGGGGGTGGGGGAGCGCTACGACCTGGTCATCATCGACTGCCCGCCGAACCTGGGCATGCTCACCGTCAACGCCCTGGTGGCCGCCCACGGGGCCGTGCTGGTCACCGAGGCCGGCCTGTTCGCCGCCGATGGGGTGGCCCTGATGCGCGACACCATCGGCTCCGTGCAGCAGCACTACAACCCCGACCTCACCATCCGCGGGGTGCTACTCAACAAGTGGGAGCCGACGACCCTGGCCGGGCGCGAATGGCGACTGACCCTCCAAGAAGCCCTGGGGGAGCAGCTGCTGGACCCGCCCATCCCCAAACGCGCGGTGATCCGCGACGCCATCGAGACCGGCGACGCCCTGGACCACATCAAGGGCGGCCAGTCCATGGCCGAGCTCTACACCCGCCACCTGGCCAAGATCACCAGCCGCTGAGCCGTCCCGGCACGAAAGGAACGACCCCCACCATGAGCACCGCAGGACGCCGCCGGAAATCCACCTTCCTCACCGGCCAAGACGCCGTCGCCCCCTCCATCACCGACACCACCGCCCCCGCGCCGGAGGTCGCAGCACCCGCCGCACCACAGGAGACGGCGCCGGCGCCTGCGGCCGAGCAGAAGAAGGGGAACGCCACGGACACCCGCCGTCGCCTCCAGGTCCAGATGGACATCGACGACCTCGCCGAACTGCGCTCGGCCTACAACCACGTCGCCCAACGTGGGCAGACCCTCAGCGACTTCGTCGCCGGCATCATCACCGACCGGATCCACCAGTACCGCGACGAGATCAATGACGGACGGCCCTTCGGCGGTGCAGGCACCGTGACCCGGGGCCGCCCTCCCAAGTACTAGCCGAGAATCCAAACATCCCATTTACTCCATTAAATGAATGGGGTAAATGGGATGTTTTTGCATAAGGGGCCAAGTGGTCCAGCCGATGGCCCCGTGCCGGATCAGGGCGAGTAACTCGTCACCGGCTGCTCGCCGTGCGGAGGAACCGCCGTGACGGCCCCCGTGCTCGAGCCCTGCCCGAGACGTTCCATGGCCATGTCGCAGCGGTGGCCGGCCAGCATTGGGCCTGCCGTCGCGGAACGCCCGGAAAGTCGAGTGCTGTCCGGTGGGGGAGTGGGGGGTCTACTGGGCGGCGTAGTAGGCGTCTTTGACGGACTGGTGGATGCGGCCGCGGTCGGAGACCTCGTATCCGTTCTCCTTCGCCCAGGCCCGGATCTTCGCCGTCTCCGGGTTACCACCGGCGGAGGAACGGGGCCCGGTGGCCCGGGAGGGCTTGCCCTGGGCCCGCCGACCAGCGGCAGCATAAGGGCGCAGGGCCTCCCGCAGCTTCTCTGCGTTAGCGGTGGACAGGTCGATCTCGTACTGCCGGCCGTCCAAACCGAACTGGACGGTCTCATCAGCAGGACCACCCTCGAGGTCGTCCTCCAAAATGATCTGCACGCTCTGGGCCATCACAGCACCTTCCTCTCAATTTCTTCATAGCATTACTCGACACGCGTCCACGGCCAGAGAATCAGCACCGACCCGCTTTCCCACATGCGTTTTGAGGAAGTCGAGGGTGCCGATCATCGTGGTCGCTGTCGGACATTGACTCACCCTATCGAGAAAGGCCAATCATTTCTGGGTGCCACTGAAAGCACTGAGGTTGGCCACATGGAAGTCCTACGAAACGGTGCTTCGAGAAGGGCAGGATTGGGCGTGCCCCTATCGCCACCCTGGGGCAACAAAAACTGTTCGCACCACAGCCGCAGGGGCCGTTACGGCGGGAGTGCTCGCCGATGCTGGAAAGGTGTGGGGTGTCCACCCTGCGTTCATCGCCTCCAGTGCGGTCGTGGAGATGGTGGTCATGGAACAGCTCAATATGCACTGACCAGGCGGATGCGCCAGATAACCTGAACAGGTTCCATTTGAACGATTGCAAAGGCGGAAGTTGCTGTGGAGACCCTCGCTGACCTCACTGCTCGGATTGCTCATCGAGATCCGGCGAGGGCGGAAGTCATGCTTCAGGCCGATATCCGCAGCTTCATCCTTGAAGCCAAGTTGAATCTGCACGCCGAGCAGTTGGCTATGGACCCGGATCCGGTGTCGCTGGAGTCCCAGCTAGGGGATGGGACCAAGCGGCGAATCGACATCGAGGCCGGTACCACCGTCATCGAAGTCAAACGCAATCTGGCCCAAGGCACCGTGCTTGCAGACGCAGAAGAACAGCTGGGCGGATACGTCCGGCATCGGGTGAATAGCACCGGCGCCCGGTACCTGGGAGTGCTCACTGATGGGGCGCAATGGCGGCTCTATGTCCCTGATCTTGACGGGACCGGCGACATCATCCCCGCCGGTGAACCGTTGCACATCAGTAATGCTGCGGACGCCGAACGGTTGAGGCACTGGCTGGGCACCATCCTGGCCACTGACACGGCACTGCCGCCCACTCCGGAGAACATCGCTACCCGGCTTGGGGCCACCTCACCGGCCCACGAAGCTGATCACACCACCCTGCACGCGCTCTACGATGCCGGCAAAAACCACCCCACCGTGCAGATCAAACGCGAGCTATGGACCAAACTGCTCCGCACCGCCTTTGGTGAAGCCTTCGCCGAAGCCGATCACCTCTTCATCGACCACACCCTGCTAGTACTCACAGCTGAGGCCATCGCTCACGCCGTGCTGGGTTTCGACATCTCCCGCAACGGTCCAATCACCCCGCAAGCGCTGGCTGATGGGGAGCACTTCCGGGGAGCACAGATTCTTGGGGTGGTTGAGGCTGACTTCTTCGACTGGCCGCTGGAGCTACCTGGTGGGGAGCAGTTCGTGAGGTCCCTGGCCGATCGCATTTCTCGGTTCGATTGGTCGCATGTGCAGCACGATGTTCTGAAGCACCTGTATGAGTCCGTGATCAGTCAGCAGACCCGTGAGGCCCTGGGGGAGTACTACACTCCGGACTGGCTGGCGGATCGAGTAATTGATCATGCTGACACGGAGCCGTTGACCACCACTGTCATGGATGTCTCGGCCGGCTCGGGTACGTTCCTTTTCCACGCTGTGCGCGCATACCTGGCGGCGGCTCGCGAATCGGGGGTGGCGGACGGGGAAGCTGTGCACGGGGTGGTCCAGCACGTATTCGGCATGGACATTCATCCGGTGGCGGTCACGCTGGCTCGTGTGACCTATCTGCTGGCGATCGGTCGGGATCGCCTCACTGCACCGGGGCGGGGGACGATTACGATCCCGGTTCATCTGGGTGATGCTCTGCAATGGGAGCAAGGGTCGTCTCTGCTGGCTCGGGCTGATGTCATCACCGTTCCAACCACCGGTGAGGACATTCTTACCGGGTCCGGCGGCGGGGTGTTGTTCGGGGACGACCTATTGTTCCCGCATTCGGTGCTCGCCGATGCTCAGCGCTTCGATCAGTTGGTCTCCGAAATGGCTGACCTGGTACTCACTGCCACTCCCCACCATGTGAAGCAGGGCGGAGGTGCTAAGGCCAATGCGAGCGTCCGGCTTGTGGAACCGGTGCTGAAGCGTCACCACGTGCCGGAAGAGGACCGGCCGCTGCTGCGCGAGACCTTTGACACTATGCGCCGGCTCAACGACAGCGGCCGCAACCACATTTGGGGCTATTACGTTCGCAATCTGATCCGTCCCTTGTACTTCTCACTGCCTGAGCATCGAGTGGACCTACTGGTGGGCAACCCGCCATGGCTGCGTTACAGCAAGATGGGCAAGGCCATGCAGACCCGATATAAGCGGCTTGCTCAGGCCCGCAACCTGCTCTCTGGGGCACTTGGGGCTTCCGGACGTGATCTATCGACCCTGTTCGTGACTCGGGCCGTTGAGCTCTATCTCAAACCCGGGGGGCGTTTCAGCTACGTTATGCCGCACGGCACGCTCTCTCGGAAACCGCACCATGGATTCCGCACCGGCCGGTGGACGCGTGGACACGGAGCAGAGACTGGACTGGCGGTGCAGTTCGAGGAGTCTTGGGACCTGCATCAAGCTCCCACCGGATTTCCGATGAGTTCCTGCGTCATCTTCGGAATCCGCCACGATTACGCGAACCGTGCCATGCCTTCGACTGTGCAGAACTGGCACGGTCGTTTCAGCAACCCTGCCCACACTTGGGAACAGGTCGCGGACAAGTTCAGAATCACCTCGGCCACCGTCACCCAGCACGACCCTAACGACCCGGCCCCCGTGTCGCCTTACGCTTCGGTGTTCCGGGCCGGCGCCATTCTGTATCCACGGATGCTGATGTGCGGCGAAGAACTCCCCGCAGGCCCCTTGGGAGCGGGTGCTGGTCGTATCCGGATAACCTCACGACGGGGCAATCTCGACAAGCCACCTTGGAAGGATCTTCCCTCTGTCGAGGCTGCCGTGGGGCAGGAGTACCTCTTTCCAATGTTGCTGGGAGAAACGGTCGCACCCTACCGAGTTTTGGAACCTCTCCTGTCGGTGCTTCCAATCCATGAAAGGACGTTGCTGAAGACCGAAGAAGTGCATGAGCACCCCAACCTAGCCTCCTGGTGGCAGCAGGCTGAGGGTCTCTGGGAGGCTAACCGGGTTGCCAGCGAAACCAAATCCCTGGCCGAGCGTATCGACTACCACGGTCAACTCACCGCCCAGTTGGGACGCGAACACGACTACCGGGTGGTCTACAGCAGTTCCGGAAATCGCTTGGCCGCCGCGACACTCACAGACCCCCAAGGCATCGTCGAGCATAAGCTTTACTGGGCTCCGGTATCCACGCTCAACGAGGCGCGCTACCTCACAGCGATTCTCAACTCCGCGGCCCTGCTGGAGCGGGTAAAGCCCTTGCAGACCCTTGGGTTATTCGGTGCACGAGACTTCGACAAGTACGTGTTCAAAATTCCTTTCCCCCGCTACGACAACACCAACGATGCTCACGTGCACCTCACCACACTTGCGGCGCAGGCGGAGAATCTCGCAGCCGAAGTGGACGTCTCTCAGGTGCGGCGGTTCCAGGACGCCCGCAAATCCATTGATCATGCCTTGAAGACTGCAGGACTAGCTGAACAGCTTGAGGCGACAGTGCAAGCGGTGCTCCCCATCGTTGATGTGGCAGTCCTCGAGGAATGAAGGGTCGAAAGCCAAATGGTCCAGGCGCGGCTGAACCGATCCAGGGCTGGGGGTGGAGGCGCTGGGCATTCATTGTAGGTGTGGCCGTCCTCGTCACTGGATTAGTGCTGGGGTCGTGGTGGCTCACCGAGGTAGATGAGTCCGTGAACGGCAATACCTGGGTAGGGCTTGTCGGATCCGTGCTGGGAGGCGCGGTAGGTGGCCTGGTAGCTGTGCTGATCTACCGTCACACGGTAGAGGTCGAGCGAGTGAGAGAAAACCTGCGACAAGAAGAAGAACGGGAGCAACAGGCGGCTGCTTGGCAACGAGAACGAGAAGCACGCCGCGAAGCCATGCGCTCAGATGTGGGCCGTAAAGCCGCCGAGATTGTGCAGCCGATGTGGGCAGTGGAACATAGTCACGAGGTGCAGGTAAGACCTCGAAAAGCAGCAGAGTCGTTGGGTTCGTTAGCCTCGTTCTTGCACGAGGCCTGGGAGCCCGGAAGCAATCAAGATGTGCCCAGCCTCAATGCTTTGCAACAGCTTTGCATTTACTTCCTTATGTGGTCCGAAGATGAGCAAGGGAATCCGCCAGGACACCTTCAAGGAATTTCTTGGGACCAAGTTGGGCGGGCTGTTCTGGAGTGGGTTGCTGCGTTGACAGCGGGTGGGGGTCAGCGCATTTTCGAAACGTCACACCAACTTTACGGTACCGTCGTCGCCGCACGCGCGATGAGCACCCAGCCACCCCGGAATGGCTAAACGTCCAAGAGGACTAGGGGCTGCCGCACAAGGAGGTCAAGGCGTCGCCTATTTTTGTGCGGGAGTCCCTAGCATCCGCTAATGATCAAGGAGTTTTCTCGCGGCCTGCAAAATTTCAGCGATGGCACCTGATGGCGGAGTGGCGCATTGCTGGGCCGCGAGTCGATACGTTGCCTCATGTTTATCTGACGCAACCCCGTCGCCTCCATCGATAACGGATTGACGGGTCTCGAAAAACTCGGGCCAGTCGGCGGAAAGCATCGTTTCCAGCGTGTCCTCGACTGCATAGAGGTTCTTGGAAAGAAGACCTTTAGGGTAATCGTCCGTAAGTTTAACTCCCATGAATTCTGCAATTTGCTTATTGAAGCCGGCTGCGTCATTATACTTAGCGCGTTGAATATCTGCCAGTTCGATTTCAGTTAGCTCCCGCTTTTCCCCGGCCTTGCGAAGCTTTTCCAGTTTTTTAGTTCTAGCTCTTGTATCGACATCGGAGTCGTTGTCCCAAATAACCAAAACAGGGATTCCGAATTCTTTGAGAACAATCTGAGGTAGAAATAAAGAATTTTTGCCTCTGACGGAAGTCGCTGTGATGCCAAGGACGTCGAACGAGGCGGTGTGATTGCTCGCGCCTTCCAGTACAGCTGCATCATCCGCGCCTTCACACAATACAACCGCATTGGCAAAAAGGGCTTCACGTAAATCAAGGAGAATAAGCTTAGACCATTCTGAGGTGATGGTCCATGATTTCGACATGTATGATTGAACAAGATCGGATACGGCGTCCCGAGTCGTCGAGGAAACCTTGAAGTTCCCTAATGCATCTCTGGACACCCTTCTAACTTCGTGGAACTCGAAGGGGTCGACAAAGTACAGGCTATGGGTGGCATACGCAATTTGCAGCTTACGGTCTGCATCTCCAGCGAGCTTTCGTAGCACGGAGGCAAATGCTCGAGCTTGAGTGGGGTGCTGGAATAATTCAGGCTCCTCGATAGCTAGGAAGAGTGTGTTTTCCTCGAATGAATCTGTGGAATATTCGGCGAGGACTTGCAGGCTCGCAACAAGAGCAGCTCTTTGAAAACCGTGACCTTGATGCGTAAGAGGTGTTTCGACTATTTTATCGATTACCCTAATGTCAACCTTGGCCTTAGGCGGTGCGTACAAGGATCCCTGAGGTTGGAGTTTAATGTTCCGGCCAGCGGTGAATCTATTAATTCCTTCACTAAGGCGTTGGGATATGGTCTCCAGTTGCGGGCCGAGGTGTTCGTCATTGATGGCGTTGTGTTTTTGCGTCACTTCGTTTGCAAGATCGGTCAGGGCTGCTTCGGCAGGGGAGCGATCGAGGGCACGACTAAGGAGTTTTCCGAGAATCGTCTTGCTCGAGTCTTCAGCTTCGTCGTAGGCCCGCAAGTCAGCGTCAACGAAAACATATGTGAAGATTTTTGCAAGTTCTCCTTGGCCAGCAAATCCAAACATTTGATTATCTGTGACGAAATCTAATGCCAGTTCGCTCGGATTTTCCTTCTCCCATGCGTCCAGCGCTTTGATAATTGCGGGCTTGGTTTTGGCTTCTGGAAGTACAATTGAATTTTCCATCAACTTTTCGCGCACGTCATCGTAGGCGGATTTTACCGGCCCAGCGGGTCCGTCGATTAGTCTGCGAACAGGGACAAAGGCCGGGTATCCTTTAGATGCGCCTGCGAGGCGGTCGCCAGTTGCGGAGCTCCATTCACGTCTTACCGAAAACGTGTCTGATTGTGGCGGCGCATATCTTTCTGTTAGAACTTCACGGTCCCGCGGTGTAATTTCCGTGAAGGTAACTGTGACTGCGATTGTCTTATCGGTTTGCTCGAAGGCACCAAAAACGTCTGTGGGTGCAAGAGAGTCTTTCGCGCTATTAAATACCCAGTCGAGAGCCCGGAGCACCGTCGACTTCCCCGCTCCGTTGGGACCTATGAAACTAGTTATTTTTTCGAACTTTATCGAGTGATCAGCTACGCATCTGAAATTTTTTATGTGAATGGTGTCGATGATCACGAAGACTCCTGGAACTATAGGGTTCTGATTTGACCTTGAGTCGAGTGTCTCGCATGCGTAGCCGAGTAACGCGGCGACACGAAGGTCAGCAACTGACAGTTTCGACAGTCCGCATGTTCCGGGTTGCGACGTCCTGCTCGCGGAGACTTCTCGGATCCCAAGGGTTGTGCGACGCCTTGGTTGCGAGACTGGAGCCAGTAGGAGGAACGCGTGTCCTGGTGCCAGCTTGGAGTGCTTGACCTCGTAACAGTGTCAGGAGATCCTGACAGTGTCAGGGTTTCATTACACCCCGGAGGTGAACATGCTTGAGCATGATGGAAAGCAGGGCGTCACGGCGCCGCACGCGGCGTGGGAGCTGGGGGCGGCCCTGGCTGACCATTCCGTGCCGGTGGATGACCGTGACGGAGTGGCTGTAGCCCAGTTCCTGCGCATGGCTGCGGATGCGTGGGCGACCGCGAGGACCGAGGAGAGCACCGACCGTGCTTTGGAGCGAGTGAGGTTCCTGCGCCTGCTCGAGCGCGGTGCCGGCGTGGCGTTGCGCGATGCCGTGGGAGACGCTCGGGGGAGCGGGGCCTCGTGGGCCGGGGTGGGATGGGCGTTGAACACTTCCCGGCAGAGTGCCTATGAACGGTTCGCCGGCTGACCCTGTCTCTGGTGAAGGTTCGCCGGCGGGTGAGACCGAGTCTTATGGGCTTTCGGCGCGTTGTCACGTCTCGCAGGTCATGGGTTAGGAGGCGTTCTGGTTGCGAGACAGGTGCGGTGCTTGGCACCTACACCTGGTCTCATAACTCCCTCGTCTGGCGCAGTCGGCGGAGGTAGATGAGGGTGACGGCCAGTAGCAACAGTGGGAGCGGCGTGGTTGTGGTGCGGTCGTAGCGAAGCCCAAGACGCTTGAAGCGCAACACCCAGGAGATGATGTGCTCCACCACCCAGCGGTGCCGGTCGTTGCGCTGTGGTGTAGCCGGCGGCCAATGACGTACTGAATGCCTGGTGGCTGGGGCGGCTGGAGTGCTTGGGGCGGGTCTGTGGACCTCCAGTCACAGCGCGGGGAATTCGTGGGCAATAGGCATCTTGTGCTGGTGCAGGGGGCGGGCGACGTATGCCCTGCGACCGGCGACGGTGCCACCCAGGGTGGGAGGTACTGGGTAATGGGACATCTGCCGAAACTTCAAGTGATTTCATCGGAGTAGTCATGCCCGGGTAACGAGCATGGGTCGAAGCTGATCCCGTGGTTTCGTCCTTGTCGTCATGTTGTTTGGGGCAGGTTGGCAAGCGCCACCACATCACCTATCAGTGTGGATTGCCTAGGGAGCGATCCTTCAAAATCTAAGGAGCACATGATGGTCGAGCACAATGATGTAGCGGACTCACCGTCGCTCGGGCCTACGGCATGGTGGTCCCGGCGTAGCTTTTTGACGGCTGGTACAGCGTTGGCCTCGATGGCAGCCGTCGGCGCGGTGTCGCCAGTGGGGGCCGCGCCAGTGAGCACAGCGGCGATGTGGAGTGCCTGGTTCAACCTGGGCCGTCCCTCCTCCGGATTCATCGGCGGACCGGCCACGATTTCCCGGAACAAGGACGTGGCCAATATCTACGTCCGCGGCACGGACAACGCGCTGTGGCAACGGGCCTACTACAACAACAGGTGGCACAACTGGGCCCGCCACAACGACGGCGGCGTTCTCGCCTCCACGCCTGCCCTCGGATCCATGGGCCCGGACCACGAGCACGTCTTCGTGCGCGGCACCGACAACAACGTCTGGCAGAAGTACTGGACCCGCACCGGTGGATGGAGTGCCTGGTTCAACCTGGGCCGTCCCTCCTCCGGATTCATCGGCGGACCGGCCACGATTTCCCGGAACAAGGACGTGGCCAATATCTACGTCCGCGGCACGGACAACGCGCTGTGGCAACGGGCCTACTACAACAACAGGTGGCACAACTGGGCCCGCCACAACGACGGCGGCGTTCTCGCCTCCACGCCTGCCCTCGGATCCATGGGCCCGGACCACGAGCACGTCTTCGTGCGCGGCACCGACAACAACGTCTGGCAGAAGTACTGGACCCGCACCGGTGGATGGAGTGCCTGGTTCAACCTGGGCCGTCCCTCCTCCGGATTCATCGGCGGACCGGCCACGATTTCCCGGAACAAGGACGTGGCCAATATCTACGTCCGCGGCACGGACAACGCGCTGTGGCAACGGGCCTACTACAACAACAGGTGGCACAACTGGGCCCGCCACAACGACGGCGGCGTTCTCGCCTCCACGCCTGCCCTCGGATCCATGGGCCCGGACCACGAGCACGTCTTCGTGCGCGGCACCGACAACAACGTCTGGCAGAAGTACTGGAAGTAAGTAGCCCAAGAGACGGTTTCAATAGTCCTTCCGGGACAGTCGCCGGGCGCAGATGGCGGTGACGGCCAGGATCGCCACGGCGGCGATCGTGGTGCCGTTGCGGTCGTAGCGGACGGCCAGACGGCGAAAGGCCAGCAACCAGGAGATGGTGCAGTCCACGACCCAACGGTGCCGGCCCAGCCGTTCGCTGCTCTCCACCCCGATTCGGGCGGCCCGGGCGGTGATGCCGCGCCGGCGCAGGTAACGGCGCACCCGTTTGTTGTCGTAGGCCTTGTCCGCGCGCGGTTTCCCCGGCCGGCGGCGAGGTCGGCTGCGACCTCGCCCCTTGACCGGGACCAGTCCGTCCAGGATCGGCTCCACCAGCGTGGAGTCGTGCCGGTTGGCCTCGGTGATCGCCACCGCCAGGGGCAGTCCATCGGCCGTGACCAGCAGGTGGTACTTGGTGTCCGCCTTGCCGCGTCCTGGCTCAGTTGCTCGAGCACGGCGTGGTGGAGTTTCTTCCACACTCTGGCCTCACTCCAGGCCCGCCGTCGACGCCAGCAGGCGATCTAGATCGTTGCCGTGGTCTTGGTGCGGTTGCCGGTGATGACGGTGCCCTCAAAGGTGAGGTCCACACAGAGCATGCCGTCCTCGATGAACGGCTTTCACCGCCAGTGGCAACGGGGTCAATCCCGGAGTGGGCGGTGAAGGCGGTGCCCGAGACAATCGCCTGTCCGGGGCCGCGCCTGGACCCGGTGCGGACGGCATAGGCATGAGGGGAGGAGTTATCGGCGACGCGCAGTGACATGACCTGCCAGCTGCGGTCGTGAAGCAGTTCCACCGTTTTAGCGTTGTCTACCAGATCGTGGGCGGCCCTGTTGAGCAAAATCACTCCCCGCTTTGAATCGTGACACTGAGCGCCTGGGCCAGCGGCGTCATTCTTATGTTGAAAACTTCAAACGGTATGACTCCTCTCATAGTTGGTCGGTGTAGAGGGCGGTATGCATCGTATTCATTGCACCGTCTGCGTGCAGACTCACTGAGCACGTGCAGCGATGTGTCTTGGCAGGTAAGGGGTGCGAGACGTCTCGTCAAGCGTGCGGTGACTGTCCCACTTCCTTGGTGGTGGGACTGCCGACATTGGAGTCCCTGCTTGGGGGTCGGAACGGCGAGTGGCGTCCACGCCGCGGCGGGGCGAAGTTCGTTAGCTGGTGAGACTGAGTCTTGGGAACTTCTAGTGCACCTGTGTGTCCTGTAATTCAAGGGATGCAAGACGTCTCGTAAAAATTCTTAGAATGTCCCCTTGGTGGGAGGGCTGATTTGTGCGGTGTATGACAAATAATCAACAAAGGAGCCAGCGCACAGCCAGCGATATGGGCGCGCAGTTCAGCCAACATTGAGGAAAGTGACATTTACTGCATTATAGCGAGGATATTTGCTGAAAGCACTGAATCGCCATCAGTATTCTACTTTATTGAACTAGTTCTAAAATTCTTTTATATTTATTTTTTCGGCACCGTGGCGAGCAAGGTACTCGTTAAGATGCGCAGTCCATCGCATGGTAACTTTTTCGGGTGCATCGAGCCACTGGGTGGGTGTTGATGGAAGAGGGAGATTGATTGCTTTGAAGAAACACTCGACTGGAATCCATGCGACGGTTCTCTCTCGCACGTCAAGTATCTCCTCATAAAGGGTATCTAGACGGTCGCGGGATCCGACAAGCATAGCGTCACAGAACTCGGCCAATGCATATCGAGTTGAAACCGCCCCAGTAGTTGAAGATGACTGGTCCAGGGATTTTAGTCGACTAAGGGCTCCGGAGAGGTGTGCGGAATCACCCTCGTGATGCAACACGATGGCCAGTAGGGCACTTCGGATGGCCACGATATGCCCCACGAGCTCCGCCTCTTCGAGGAAGTCGTTGAGGGTGCGCGCGTCAATATCATTGCGAAGAAGGGCCCGTCGGACGAGGTAAGTTCCGCGTTCTTCTAGATACTCGCGTTGACGGCCAGCGGTCCGGCGTTGAGCGAGCTTATCCTTAATATCGGCGAAATATCGATCGGGGAGACCATGATAATATTCGGATTTACGCTTGACTAGAGCAGAGGCAGGAATGCCATCGGCTGCCTTTCGGGCTTCAATAAAACGCCGCGCCTCAACAAATACTTGGGATTTTTGTCCAAGGTTCAGGGGTGTGGGGGCGATCATGGATACCTCATCAAATACCGCCAATGCCTCATCCCAGTGATGCTTAAGTTTTAGGGTATATCCAAGATGCCTACCAGCCGCCAGTCGAAGGGGGTGGCTGGAGTTGAAAATATTCCGTAGTAACCGTAGGCGATCCTCAAATGGAGTACTGATCGACTTGGCGGTTATAAAGTCGAGTACGTGCTGACCATATTCGGTTTTACTGGTGCTGGGAATTCTGGGCTGTAGGCCTTGAATAGATGGACTGAAAACAATGGCTTTAGAAAGCCAGTCCTCGTATGAGTCGTTATCAGCTGGTTCAACGGTAGTTTCCTGACCGCACACCAAACTTATGGCAACGCCTATTGCATCAAGGACATCGCGATTGTTTTCTCGTTGTTTGGCGGCGATATGCATCTGGTGTGCTGCTGTGGCAGCACGACTTGCAGCCACCTGCCAGTCCCGTTCGGACCAGCCGCCGGCGAGCTGGTGACCTGCTTCACGAATGGCCTCGCGAACGGCATCATGCATGCGATAAGGGAATCGTTCGCTACCGTGACTATCAATCATTGGACGTCGGACTGCTCGCTCAGCGCACCCATGATCAACGTTAGCCGCAGCGGCCATAAGGTCGGCGTCGAAGGTGCGGAACAGGCAGGCGCCGCGTATTGCCCGTTGTTCGTCAGTAGGAATGTCGTCGAGTACCCTTTCCACTAAGGAGGCAAGAGAGCCGGTGACGTCGCTCACCGCCACCTGCCGACCGCCACCAGCATCTCTGATACCGACAGCTACTATTCGAGCCAATTCTAGGTACTGCGGCAGGCCACCCGAGGCAACGGTGAGCTCGTCGACGACTTCATCGCTCATAGGGAGTTCGAGTATTCGTCGCCCCCGAAGGATCACCGTTCGAGTGTCCTCAGGGGAGAGGTTGCCGACTAAATGTTGCCGTGGATTCTCTTGGGCACCTGGCACCAGGCCGGGCCATGTCCACGCCCCCCGGTGGGGTAAATCGACTCGGTTCTGGTCATACCAGTCCAGCATGTCACGGCCGGTGAGTACGAACAGGACGTTAGGCATTTGATGTATCAGCCTGTTCAAGTGTTTTTCGGAGACCCGACGAGGGTCAAGAGCGAGACGCTCGGTTGTGTCGACAAATGCCACCATAAGCGGGCATGGGGATAAGCGGGAAATTTCCCATGCCAATATGCCGGCAATCGTGCATGCCAGGTCCGGTCGAGGATCGGTCGGGCTAGGTTCGTCACCGCACTGAACGAGGAATTCTTTGAAGCCGGCGAAGGCCTCGATGCCAAGTTGCAGGTCATGCCGTCGACGAAGCTCACCAATGAGTTTACGAATACCGAGAACGCCCAGACCTGCCCCGGTGCCTGCAGCGGCAAGTTCGGCCCACGAACCGAGGTCGGTGAGAGAGTCGCGAATAGTTCCAACAACAGCGGCGTTGAGGTCATCACGACCTCCAATTCTCGGGAATGGTTCGCCAGGGCGCACCGCCGACCAGTAGGCGGCAAAGGCCAGATCAAAAAGCGGCCACCGGGGACGTACCTCCGCAACTCCAGCTCTAAAAGCGCTGAGCACCGTCAATAGATCCATTCGCCCGGCCGAGTTGTGCAGGTCAATACGGGCAGTCGCCTGCACTTTGGTGGCCGGCACCGATCCCCAGCCGCTGATCAAGGGCAACTTACCGTTCACCCAATGCTCCAGTCGCTCCGATAGAGACGACTTCCCGATGCCACCCAGTCCATAAAAGGTCAGCACATTACAGCGCGCGATCTCCGTTGCGTCACTGCTGTCGACGTACCGACGGAAACGGGCCAGTGCATCCTTGAAAGCCAGTGACTCACTCTGACGGTCGGTGAACAGCTCATCGACGGGCCCCAATGGAGCATGGTCTTGGGCGCTTCCAAGCGGATCAAGTTCCATAGGACGAATCTACTTCTGAATCGGTTCTTTTTGATACGCCTTCATCATCAAGTTGACACGTCCAGGGACTTGAGGGTTGCGAGACGTCTGGTCGAGCTCCACATGGGCGTCCCACTTCCTAGGTAGTGGGACGGCCTGTGCGGAGATCCTTGACCGATGTGCGTGATCGGCGTTTCCTGTACCAGAACTTGGACCAAAAGTACTGGCCTGTTTGGGTCGTACGGAACCGACTTTCGGTACGCTGGGGGCATGGAATTGGGGTATGCGCGGGTGTCGACGGCCAAACAGGACCTGGATCGGCAGATCGATGCCCTGCGGCAGGTCGGGATCGCACCGGAGCGGATCTATGTGGACAAGAGGTCCGGGGCCACCACTGACCGCCCTGGCCTGGCTGCGGCCCTGGCTTATGCCCGGGAGGGTGATGTGATCGTGGTGCACACCTTGGACCGGCTCGGGCGCACGGTGCGTGACACGTTGAACCTGATCCATGACCTGGCCGAGCGGGGGGTGGGGGTGCGGAATCTGGCGGATCCGATCACAGTGGATTCGACGAACCCGAATGATCCGATGGCGCAGTTGGCGGTGGTGCTGTTGGCGTTGTTCGGGCAGATGGAGCGCACCTACACCCTGGAGCGGGCCGCGCACGCGAGGTCGGTGGCCGCGGCCAAGGGGAGGCGGATCGGGCGGCCTTCGGTGGTGGATGCGGACAAGCTGGCTTATGCGGTGCATCTGCGCGATACCGGGCACACGATGGCGCAGATCGTGGCGAAGACCGGGATCACCCGCACCACCTTGTACCGGCATCTGCCGCCGCGGCCGGCGGAGTCGGTGACGGTAGAACCGATCACTGCTGCCGAGGCCGAGCGGAGCCCGGGGGACTGAGCAGGCCGCGGCATCGGCGGGTAGTCAGTGGTCGGTGTGGAGGTTGCGTTCCAGCCACAGGGTCAGCCACAGCTTCAGGCGGATCTCGTTCCAGTCCGGGGCGTCGATCACCAGCGCGTCGGGGCCGTAGCGGTAGACCGATGCGACCCCGTCACGGTCGGCGAGTTCGGTGATCAGCCGTTCCACCAGCCCGGGGTGGGCCTCGGGGAGGTCGGCGCGCAGGCCGACGTCGAAGCAGTCCACCTCGGCCACCACGGTGAGCAGCGGTTCTTCGGCTGTTGCGGCTACCGGGCCTTGTCCGCGCAGGGCGGTGATGGTGCGCCGGGTGTGGGCGGCCATCTCGGGGCCGCTCATCGGGTCGCGGCCGTGGGCGGACTGATAGGCGCTGTAGAGCGGGATGGCGGGCAGGAAGATCTGGTGGTGGTCGGCGACCAGCACGGGGTAGCCGGTCATGGGGTAGTGCTCCAGGCGGTGCTCCCCGACCTGCCACCGGGCCTGGGGCACGGCGGTGGTGAGGACGACGGCGAGGTAGGAGGTGAACCCGTCCACCAGGGCCAAGGTGGTGGCCGGGGGGTGCGGGTCCACGAGCATCCCGTGCCGGGCCCAGCTGGGCCAGGCAGGGCGGGTCGGGTCCTCCTCCAGGGGGTACGGGGCCACCCCGTGGGCGGCGGCCCGGGTGGTGATCCACTCCCACACCGGGGCCACGGAGGCCGGGGAGCCGTCGAGTAGGCGGCGGGGCGCGGCGTGGGCGGTGAGGGTGGCGCGCAGCCGGGTCAGGGCCGGGGCGCGTTCGGCGATGAACTCATCCAGGGCCTCAGCGGCCTGGTGGGGGGTCATCTCCTCGTACAGCGGACCGAGCATGGCAGTACTTGGGCTGCGCCGGGACGGGACCGGGTTACCGGTCCACGTCCTGGAGGTCATCGAGCAGCCATTCGGCCAGCTGCCCGGCCGGGACCACGGTCGCGGCCGCCCGCAGTCGCCGGGCTTCTGCCGGGGACAGGGGTGTCTCGGTGGTGCTGGCCGTCTCGGTGGCGTGCACCCGGCGTGCGGTGGCGTAGCCGGCAGCCAGAGCCGTGCTCCCGAGCGGGTGGCGGTGGTAGCAGGGGTGGTGCGGGTCGGGACTGCTCGCCTCCAGCCACCGCGCCGAGGTGGGGTGGCCGCCGGTGAGGGGCATCAGGTGCTGGTGCAACGGCCAGGTGACATCGGCCCAGCGTCCGGCGGGGGTGTGCACCATGGGGTAGTAGGTGGCGATCCAGTGGGTGGGGGAGTGCGGGTACAGCTCCACGGCGAGTGTCCCGGAGGTGGGGGCGTCCATGCCGGCTTTCTGGTTGCTGGTGAAGAATCACGTCGCGAAAGCGGCCAGGGGATGAACCCCACTGCGGACGAAGACGAAACCCAAGGGCGGTGATCCACCGTAGACGCACCCCGGACCCGGAGGGAAGCACACTGTCCAATGTGACCTGCGGCTTCCCCCGATGGAGGGGAAGGATGCAAGGCGTCCGCCTCGGGCAGGGGGTTCAAGTCCTCTCCGGTGGTGCAGACCGACATGGCCGGCCGCTGCCGGTGCTGCCCCAGGGCCCCGCCCCGGAGGCTCTGGGACCCCTACAGACCCGCAGCGATCGCGCGCAGCGCCTCGAGATGACCGGTGTAGGCGGTGCGCCCGGCGGGAGTGAGGGACAGCCAGGTGCGGGGGCGTTTGCCGACATAGCCTTTGCGGATCTTCACGTAGCCGGCCGCCTCGAGCTGGGTGGCCTGTTTGGAGAGCACCGAGTCGGAGACCTCCACGGTGTCCCGGACGTGGGCGAACTCGGCCTCGTCGACCTGGGCCAGGGCGGCGACGATGCTCAGGCGCACCGGGGCGTGGATGAGCTCGTCCAACCGGTGCCGGGCGTGGCGTCGATCGGTGGTGCTCACCGGGCCCCCCAGCGGATCACGGCCGCGGCGGCCAGGGCGGGGGTGGCGGCGACGGCGGCCCCGGCGGCGACCATGGGCCAGGTGTTGGGGGTGGTTTGGGCGGAGAGGTTCAACCACGGCAGCACCACGGTCAGCGTCAGCACGAAGGAGGCCACGATCCCGCCCCGCGACCACACCTTGGCCCGGCGCGGCACGGTGCGCGCCACCTGCTCGATCCACCACACCGTGACCAACCAGGCGGCCAGGAACACCGCGGTGCCGATGGTGTGGCTGACCCAGTCGGCCAAGATGTTCTGCGCGGCCATGTACAGCCCCGTGACCACCCCGAACACCGCGGTCGCGGCAGCGTGCACGGTCCGGTCACGGGAGGTGTCCAGGGTGCGCTCCTGGATGGTGGCCAGCTGCTCGCGGGCCTGGTCGGGGGTGAGGCGATGGCTCATGGGGTCCTCCTGGGGGTGATGCGATGATGCCACTATCAAAGCAAGTACTTGCCATCATGGCAAGTACTTGTCCAGGGTCGGGCATTGCCGGCCGAAACGCGGTGCCCTGCAAGCGATGGGATGCGAGACGTCTCGTCGGGAAAATTTGCGCCCGCATGATTTCGCAGTTCGGCCTGTCTCGCATCCTTGTGCTTTATCCATACACCTAAAATCTGATACTCAACGTCAGTTGCGAGACAGATGAGGCAGGTATGGGGAAGCTGATCGGGTACGCCAGGGTTTCGACGCGCCAGCAAGACGCAGACCGCCAAGTGTCTGACCTTCTGAATGCCGGCGTGCGACGTGATGACGTATACGTAGACAGTGGAGTGTCTGGAGGGCGTGCGTACCGTCCCGCCTTCGAGTCGGGCGACACCTTGGTCATCACCACCCTGAACCGTCTGGGTCGGTCAACGCAGAACATGCTGACCTTCGCCGAAGCGCTGCGGGGGAGGGGCGCCGGGCTGCGGGTGCTGAAACTGGGCGGGGGAGACGTGGACACCGCCACTCCGATGGGTTCCATGGTTTTCACCGTCATGGCGGCCCTGGCGCAGATGGAGCTGGAGATCAAGCGGGAGCGGATCACCGACTCGGTGGTCAAGCGTAGGGCGGCCGGTAAGGATCTCGGCGGACGCCGGCAGACCTTCACCGACTCCCAGATCCGCAACGCCCTGCGCCTGATCGACGGTGGGGAGCCGGCCACCCAGGTGGCACGGGACCTCGGGATGTCCCGGGCCACCCTCTACCGGCGAGTCCGGGAGCTCCCGCAGCTGGAAACTTAAGGCCATGTGCTGGATATAGGTTCAGACATTTCCTCTACGGGCCGTTTATTCAGTCCAGGAAACCAGGTTGTTGTAAATGGCCAGAGTATGGGGGTGGTCCGGGCCCAGGACTCGTCTCATGTCGGGGAGCAGGGCGGCGAACAGGTTGCGGGCGGCAACGGCGTCGCCGGTCTTGCCGGTCCAGTAAGCGAGGTTGTTGCGGATGGTTAGGGTTTCGAGGTGGTCTGGGCCCAGGACTCGTTTCATGTCGGGGAGCAGGGCGGCGAACAAATCAGAAGCTCCAATAGGGTCGCCTGCGTAACCGGTCCAGACGGCGAGGTTGTTGCGGGTCTTCAAGGTGTCGGGGTGGTCCGAGTCCAGAACTCGTTTCATGTCGGGGAGCAGGGCGGCGAACAGGTTGCGGGCGGCATCGGCGTCGCCTGCGTCGCCGGTGCATGAGGCGAGGTTGGAACGAGTGGTCAGGGTGTCGTGGTGATCCGGGCCAAGGACTCTTTCCATGTCGGGGAGCAGGGCGGCGAACAGGTTGCGGGCGGCATCGGCGTCGCCTGCGTCGCCGGTGCATGAGGCGAGGTTGGAACGAGTGGTCAGGGTGTGGCGGTGGTCCGGGCCAAGGACTCTTTCCATGTCGGGGAGCAGGGCGGCGTAGAGGTTGCGGGCGGCATCGGCGTCGCCAGCTTTCCCGGTCCAGGAGGCAAGGTTGGAGCGGGTGGTCAGGGTGTCGTGGTGATCCGGGCCTAGAGCGCGTTTCATGTCGCGGAGGAGGACGGCATAGAGGTTGCGGGCGGCAACGGTCCCGCCTGCGTAACCGGTCCAGGAGGCGAGGTCACCACGAGCCACTAAAGTCTCGGGGTGATCCGGGCCCAGGATTCTTTCCATGTAGGGAAGCAGGGTGGCGCAAAGGTTGCGGGCGGCAACAGCGTCGCCAGTCTCACCGATCCAGGAGGCGAGGTAAGCGTAAGCCACCAAGGTTTTGGGATGGTCCCTGCCGTAGCCCGGATGCTCCTCCATTTCCTGAAGGCACATGCCCATCTGAGGAATCGCCGCACTATAGCGGTGATGATCGGCCAACAGGTGCGCCAGAGTGTTTCGGGTCTGGAAAATACGATTGTCACCTGGTGGATTGTGGCGTATTTGGGCGTTGAGCAGTCGTTGATATAGCTCGATGGCGGTGTCGAAGTAAGGCCCTGCTTCGGGGTGTCCAGCGTGCATGCGGGCCCGGGCAGCCCAGGCAGCGGCCAGATTGGTAAGCGCCAGGAATGTTGGCGGTAGGTCCTTGCCCCACTTGGCGGTGACCCGGTCCAGCTCTTCGCGCAGTACCGCCAGTGAACGTTCAGTGTGGCCGGCCTCTAGAAGGGCTTCGGCCACGGAGATTTTCAGCCGTATCGAAGACGTCCCGGTCCGCAGGCGCTCTTCCAGAGCGGCAAGGGTGGGTTCATCAACGGCCAAACGAGCGGTTAGACGGCGTATTTGCATCAATTCCGCCACCAGGTCCGCCTCCAGTTCGAACCCGGTCTGAATGCTCTGCTGAGAGTGCAGTGCTGCCAGCACGGACTCACGCACCGGGTCGATGATGTTTTCCCAAGCCCCAATGGCACGGGCTGAAGCGATGTGGGCCGTAGCGGTAGTGAGGACCTGATGTTGCCGTTCAGGGGTGAGCTGGGCGGGGGTGTGGGCGAAGGCAGAGGTATGGGCGCGTCCGCTGCGGAAGCGCAGGGTCTGACTGAGGCGGTCCTCAGCGACCCAGCCGGTGGTGGCGGCCGCGGTGAGCTCTCCGTCGGTCAGCAGCGGTTCGACTGGCGGACACATATTGCTGTCGGGCGCTGTAGCAGTTAGCCAGGCGGACGGGGTTGTCGGGCCCAGCAGGCTGAGGGTAGCTAGAGCCTGCGTGGCTGGCGCGGGAAGAGCATCGAAAGCCCCCTCGGTGTAGGGGTCAAGACGCCAGGTGAGAGGCACCTGGGTGAGGTTGGTAAGCGTGCCTTTCCCCACGATGGCGTCCTGGATGGCTGGTCGGGTGAGGTAGTGGCGCAAAAGCCCGGGTCGGCCGTGGCTGGCGTCGATCACGGTGGCCAGATTCAGCTTGTCCAGCTGATCTCGGTCGGTTGCTTCCAGATCTTGCAGGGCCAGTTCAATCATCTCGTCAGAAGACAAAGGTTCCAAAGTTAGAGTGGTGAGTCTGCCCAGACGGGCATCTTCCTCCAGCCAGGTATCCACCTCCGCGTCGAGCGTCGGCAACGGCTGGCCAGCATCGTTGGTGGTGCGCAACAGCACCACCAACCCCTGATGGCTCGAGTCCCGGGCGATGGTCTTGAGCATCTCTGCTGAGGCCACATCTAGGTTCTCGGCCTCATCCACCACAATCACCGACGGAATCACCCCGGAGATCAGTCCAAACAAACGTCCGCTGTTGCGGGCCGCTTCGAGTGCGTCTTGGCGGGCGCCGGCCGTAAACGAGGTCATGGCCTCCCGTTCCAAACCTTTCCGTAAAATACTGTTGCGAGTGTGGAGTGCTGCTTGTAAGGCATTGCCTGCGCCAGGTGCATCTTTTGTCGCCGACAGCGACGCATGCCCAGCCTGCGCCCAACTGACCGCCGAAGACGCGGCGCCGGTAGGATCCATGGCCATGCCCACCAGTGCCACGACAGAAGGAATGAGGCAAGTGAGCTCGACGAGAGCACGCAACCGAGTTATGGGCAGGTCCTCAGCGGCTTGAACGGCCTTCGCGATAGGAGTGATGTGCTGTTGCAAATACCTATCGGCTTCCAAGGCGGCGCACTTGCCAGGAGTAGCGTGTAACGCCCACCAAAGGTAGTCCACCTGAGCCGCCATGCCATGATTTGGCAGCTGGGCATTGTCCTGCGACGGGTTGAGCATTTCCAGCGAGGCCGCAAGCAACGCATGGTGGCTGGCGCCGTCCCCGGCACACAGGGCTTGAGGCCAGTAGGAGGGCCCCTTTTGTTGCGTGGCGCAGTGCTTGTACAAGGCGCGCACCACGGTTCGACGTCCGGAGCCGGGGGGACCTTGCATAACCACCAACCGATTGGTGCCTAAGTCCCCAACCTCATTCCAGGCTGCACACAACGCCTGGAGCGCCCGCACTCTACTCGCCCCGACAGTGAGGTCACCGCCCATCTCGATCATGACCTCAGTGGAGCACAAGCCAGGGACTGCCGCACGCATGGGTGTCATATTGACCTGGCTTGTCTTTGGGCGGACCCGGAGGGATACGGCAAGCACCTAAGCTCGCGACCAGCAGAGGTTCTGCAAACGCCTTTACATATGGCGAGTTAGCGGTCGGCCTGGAACAGCCTTGAGTTTCTCGATTCCAGGACCCCCCGACAGGCCAACTGCGCCTGGAACCAGCTTCCGCTGATGCCAGGCGCCGTTTCACTGGAGTGGGATCATCCCGGTGATCTCCAGATCTGGTATTCGGTGGAGTCGATGAGCTTTCGCTCGTTGAAGGGGCCGTGTTGGATCCACAGGATGCCTTTGTGGGGAACCAGGGACTCGATCTTGCCTCGATAGTGGCCACTCCACGGGTGGCGGGCCTCGATGGTCTCGCCGCGGCGCAGCGTGCTCAAAGTTTGGGCGGGCACCATGTGTTCTGTCCTTGCTGCGAACATGTTGAGGGGCACTCCACGAAGCGGCGGGTGCGGGAGTTCTGTCGATGGGTCCATTCAGTAGGAACGGGGCAGGCCCAGGACCTTGGTGCCGACAAAGGCCTTGATGAGGTTGTTGTTGACCGGGGCGACCTGGTACATGCGGGTCTCGCGGAACTTCCGCTCCACGTCGTACTCGTCGACGAAGCCGTAGCCGCCGTAGGTGTTCAGGCACACGTTGGCTGCCTCCCAGCTGGCCTCCGAGGCCAGGTGCTTGGCCATGTTCGCCTCCGCTCCGCAGGGCTGGCCGGCGTCGAAGAGGCGGGCGGCCTCGTAGCGCATCATGTCCGCGGCCCGGATCTTCATGTAGGCGTCGGTGATGGGGAACTGCACGCCCTGGTTGGTGCCGATCTTGCGCCCGAAGACCTCCCGGGAGTTGGCGTAGGCCACTGCGCGGTCGGTGAACCAGTAGCCGTCGCCGATCGCCTCGGAAGCCAGCAGGATCCGTTCCGCGTTCCAGCCGTCGATGACGTAGCGGAAGCCGTTGCCCACCTCGCCCACCACAGCGGAGCTGGGTACGCGCAGGCCGTGGTAGTGGATCTGGTTGGTGGCGTAGTTGAACATGGTGCGCACCTTGGTGACTTCCAGCGCTTCCGGCTGTTCGGCGCGCACCTGGCGCAGGTCCACCAGGAACAGGGTGAGCCCACCGGTGCGGGCGCTCTCGTCCTTGTCGGTGGTGCGGGTGAGCACCAGCAGCAGGTCGGAGTCATCGATCCGGCTGGTCCAGCTCTTGTGCCCGGTGATCACCCATTCGTCGCCGTCCTTCACCGCGCGGGTCTGGATGCTGGAGGTGTCGGAGCCGGCGGCGTCCTCGGTGATGGAGAAGGCCTGCAGGCGCAGGGAGCCATCGGCGATGCCGGGCAGGTACTGCTGCTTCTGCCACTCGGAGCCGTGGTTGAGGACGGCCTTCATGGTGTAGAGCTGCGCGTGGCAGGCCGCGGAGTGGCCCCCGGACTTGTTGATCTCCTCCATGATCACCGACGCCTCGGTCAGCCCCACGCCGAGGCCGCCGTACTCGGTGGGGATCAGCGCGGAGAGCAGGCGGGCCTTGGTGAGGGTGTCGACGAACTCTTGGGGGTAGCGCCGGTTGCGGTCGGTCTCCCGCCAGTACTCGTCCGGGAACTGGGCGCACAGGATGCGGGTCTGCTCACGCAACTGCTCGAGATCCCTGTCACACAGAGGGGTGGTGGGGCGCTCAGAGGCCTGGACGGTCATGGGGTACTCCTCGATTCGATGGACAAGTGCACTAGGTCACACAAGAGCACTGTACATAATATATTTAGAGGCCACAAGGATTCAGCTGGCCTTCCGCATCACTCCCACATGGCCCTTGACAGTGGGCGCTTCACCGCTCACTGTGGAATACAACACAATATATTTCATGTTTCAACTGGTGAACGGTGAAGGAGTGGTCATGGTGACGAAGACGATCGCGGAGTCGGCGACGGGACAGCGTGAAGTGCCGGGGTGGACCGGCAGGTTGTTTGAGGACTTCACGGTGGGGGACGTCTACTATCACCCCTTCGGCAAGACCGTCACCGAGGCGGACAACCAGTGGTTCACCCTGGTCACGCAAAACGTGGCCAAGACCCACATCGACAGCAACTTCGCCGCCGGCACCGAGTTCGGCCGCCCGCTGGTGAACTCGACGTTCACCCTGGCCCTGGTTACGGGCCAGTCGACGATCGACCTGTCGATGAACGTGTTCGCCAATATGGGATGGGACGAGGTGCGCATGCCCGCCCCGGTGTTTGAGGGCGACACCATCTACTCCCGCTCCAAGGTCCTGGCAGTGCGCGAGTCGAAGTCCCGGCCGCACCTGGGTCTGGTGACGGTGGCCACCGAGGGTTACAACCAGGACGGCGTCGTGGTCATCAGCTACCGCCGCACCTTCATGGTCTACCGGCAGGGGCACCTGCCCTCCGTTGAATCGTCTCGACCGGATCCTTCGTCGTTGCCGGCTGTGGAGGACGTCCAGTGACTGTCGCAGCCGGCTCGCAGATCCGGTTGCACACTGCCGTGCAAGGGTGCGTCGCACAGGCCGTGACGGCTCTGTTCGTTCCCGGTGACCGCCCGGATCGGTACGCCAAGGCCGCGGCTGCTGGGGCGGGGGTCGTCATTGTCGATCTCGAGGACGCGGTGGCGCCGGAGGCCAAGGACCAGGCGCTCCTGGCGGTGTGCGAGGCGCTGTCGCAGGCCAGTGGCAGACAGGTGCAGGCGTTGGTGCGGGTCAACCCGGTCGAGGCGCCGACGCACGAGGCGGAGGTCTCGGCGTTGCTGGAGTTGGCCACTGCCCCGGGGCACGGGCTGTTGGGGCTGGTGGTGCCCAAGGCAGAGAGCGCGGAGGCTCTCCACGGACTGGGGCGGGATCTGCAGGAGCTCGGCCTGGGGCTGGTGCCGCTGGTGGAGTCAGCCGCGGGGGCCGTCCATGCGCTGGAGATCGCCCGGGTTCCCGGGGTGACACGGCTGGCTTTCGGGGCGGTGGACTATGCCTTGGACATCGACGCGCATGTCGATGACGAGGAACGGGTGCTCGACCATGTGCGCTCCACCCTGGTGATGGTCTCCCGGGCGGGGGGCCTGGCCGCTCCGCTGGACTCACCTGCCGTGCAGATCGGCGACGTCGACTGTGTGGGCGCAGCGGCCCGCCGGGCGCGGGCTTTCGGCTTCGGCGGGAAACTGTGCATCCACCCGCGCCAGGTGGAGACCGTTCAGAACGCTTTCCGTCCCGCGCAGACCGAGGTGCGGTGGGCCCGGTCGGTGGTCGAGGCAGGTGCGGGAGCCTCCCAGGTGGACGGTCAGATGATCGACCGCCCCGTGATCGAACGAGCCCGCCGCGTGCTGGCGCGCTCAGGAGAGGAGCAGTAGTGGGTGCCTTACCTTTGGCAGGAGTGACCGTGGTCGCTCTGGAACAAGCGGTGGCCGCTCCTTTCGCCACCCGGCAACTGGCGGATCTGGGGGCGCGGGTGATCAAGGTGGAGCGAGCCACCGGGGATTTCGCCCGCGGCTATGACACCACGGTGCACGGAATGGCCAGTTATTTCGTCTGGCTCAACCGCAGCAAGGAATCCATCGTCCTGGACCTGAAGTCCGAGGAGGGCAAGGCGGTCTTGCGAGAACTCGTGGCTCGGGCTGATGTGCTGGTCCAGAACCTGGCCCCGGGCGCGGTGGAACGGATGGGGCTGGGCGCCGACGAGGCTCTGGCACTGAACCCTCGGCTCATCCACGCTTCCCTGTCCGGTTACGGGCGCGGGGGCAGCTATGAGCAGAAAAAGGCTTACGACCTGTTGGTGCAGTGCGAGGCCGGGCTGCTCAGCGTGACCGGTACTCCGGATTCCCCGGCGAAGGTTGGGGTCTCGATCGCCGACATCTGTGCCGGGATGTACCTGTATTCGGGCATCCTCACCTCATTGCTGCAACGAGCGACCACGGGCCGTGGCGACGCGATCGAGGTGTCCATGCTCGAAGCGTTGGGGGAGTGGATGAGTCAGCCCTACTTCTACGCCCAGTACGGCGGGAAGCCTCCGGCGCGCAGCGGCGCCCAGCATGCCAGCATCGCCCCCTACGGGCCGTTCGCGGCCGCCGACGGCACCGTGTTCTTCGGTATCCAGAACGAACGGGAGTGGGCGACCTTCTGTTCCGATGTGCTTCAGGAACCCGCGTTGGCCCAAGACGCCCGTTTCGAGGGCAATGCTGCTCGGGTCGCTCATCGGGACGAGCTGCACGAGCAGATCAACGCGGTGCTCTCGAAGCTGCCGGCCGCCGAGGTGCTGGAGCGACTGGATGCGGCGCACATCGCCAATGCTCAACTGCGCACCATGGAGGAGTTTTCGGCCCACCCGCAGTTGGCCGAGCGTGATCGGTGGCGCCCGGTGCAGTCGCCGGTGGGTCCGGTGCGCAGCCTCCTGCCACCGGTCGTCTCCCGGGAGGCCACGGTTCGGATGGACCCGGTGCCAGAGGTGGGCGAGCACACGGCGGCGATCCTGGCAGAGCTAGGCTGGGTCCCAGAGTCCGTCTAACCCCGTCCTCGCGCCCGGTGCGCCCCTGGAGCCAGCCGGCCCGGGGGCGCACCGGGCGCGAGGTGCGAAGAGAGGTGTTTCAGATGAGCAGTGACCGAGCTCCCCGCCGGGTGCGTCGTCAGCTCAGCGACGAGGCCTCGGCCTATGTGCGTGCGCTGATCATGTCGGGCGAGCTGCGCCCCGGCACCTCGGTGCGCCCCGAGACGATCGGTGAGGCACTGGACATCTCCACCACCCCGGCCCGCGAAGCCTTACAGGCCCTGCGGGTGGAGGGATTCCTGGAGCTGGTGCCCCGTCGAGGGTTCCTCGTCGCCACCTTGACCGGCAAAGACATCCGCGACCTCTTCCAGGTCCAAGCGTTGATTGCCGGCGAGTTGACGGCCCGGGCGGCCGCGGCTGCCACCGAGGAGGACATCGCTGAGCTGGAGGCCCTTCATCACGAACTGATCGCCGCCGCCAGGCGAGCCGACCATGACCTGCTGGAGGAGAAGAACCACGCCTTCCACCGGCAGATCAACCTCATGGCGGACTCGCCCAAGATCATCTGGGCCTTGAGTCTGATCACCCGCTACGTCCCGCGGCAGTTCTACTCATCAATCGCCGGATGGCCGCAGGCCACGGTGGACGACCACGCCCAGCTGCTGGAAGGCATCCGCGCCCGCGACGCCGAAGCGACCCGGGCGTGCATGATCGAGCACATCGTTCACTCCGGGGAGCTGCTGGCCCAGCACTTCGACCAGCGCATGGCCGCGGCCGAGGCGGAGGGCGACGCCCGCGCCACGGCCTGAGACCTTCACCGGCGTGCCGGGGCTACAGCTGTCCGCTCCGATGATGATGTTCAGGTCGTTCCGGGTGTTGTGGCAGAAGGCCGTGCGCTGAGGGTGAGCGGGACTTTCCGGGCCTGGGCGAAGAAGTCCTTGCCCCGGTCATCGGTGATGAGGAACGCCGGGAATTTCCGCACGCGGATGCGGTGGACTGCTTCCATGCCTAGGTCAGGATGGTCGATGACCTCGCTGGAGACGATGCACTCCTGGGCGAGGTAGGCGGCAGGGCCTCCGACGGACCCGAGATAGAAGCCACCGTGCCGGCGACAGGCTTCGGCCACGGCGGGGGAGCGGTTGCCTTTGGCGAGCATCACCAGGGACCCGCCATGGGCCTGGAACTGTTCGACGTAGGAGTCCATTCGGCCGGCAGTGGTTGGCCCGAAGGATCCGGTGGCCATTCCATGGGGGGTCTTGGCCGGTCCCGCGTAGTAGATCACGTGGTCGCGGAAGTAGCCGGGCATCGGTTCTCCACGGTCGAGCAACTCGCGGGTTCTGGCGTGGACCAGGTCGCGGGCGACGACCATGGTCCCGGACAAGGACAGCCGCTGACCGACATCACACCCAGAGAGCACCTGGCGCACCTGCGCCATCGACGCGTCCAGGTCCACCTCGACCGGTTCCCCGGCGTCAGTACCCCCAGCGGGCAGGAGTCGTTGGGGGTTCTCCTCCAGGTCTTCCAGGAACCACCCCTGGGCAGTGATCCGGGCCAGGGCCTGACGGTCGGCCGAGCAGGACACCGACAGCGCCACCGGCAGCGACCCGTTGTGCCGCGGCAGCCGGATCACGCGCACGTCGTGGCAGAAGTACTTGCCCCCGAACTGCGCTCCGTAGCCGAGCCTGCGGGTCAGCTCGAGGACCTTGGCCTCGAAGCCCGTGTCCCGCAGCGCGTACCCGCCGGAGTCGTTCGGAGCGGCCGGCAGGGAGTCGAGGTACCGGGCCGAGGCCAGTTTGGCGGTCTTCAGCGCGTACTCCCCGGAGGTTCCGCCGATCACCAAGCCCAGGTGATAGGGCGGGCAGGCCGTGGTGCCGATGGCGGCGATCTTCTCCTGAAGGAACTCCAGCATGCGCTCCTCATCCAGCAGTGACGGGTTCTCCTGGAAGAGGAAGGACTTGTTGGCGGACCCGCCGCCTTTGGCCATGATCAGCAGCTCGTAGGCATCGCCCTCGGTGAGCGCGATCTCGATCTGGGCCGGGAGGTTGGTGCCGCTGTTGGCCTCCTCCCACATGGACCGAGGCACCAGCTGGGAGTAGCGCAGGTTCAGCTCCTGGTAGGCCCGGTGAATCCCCCGGGAGAGGTGCTCTTCGTCCCGGCCGTCGGTGAGCACTCGGTGTCCGCGGTGGGCGGTGATGATCACCGTGCCGGTGTCCTGGCACATGGGCAGCACCCCGTGGGAGGCCACTGCCGCGTTGCGCAGCAGGTCCAGGGCGACGAAGCGGTCGTTGGCCGTGGCCTCCGGGTCGTCGAGTATCGCGCGCAGCTGCTCCAGGTGGCCCGTTCGCAGACGGTGGGAGATCTCCAAGACGGCTTGGTAGGCCAGTTGCTCCAGAGTCTCACCGGCCACCGTCGCATAGCGTTCACCCCCCAGCGCTGCGCTTTCGGAGCCGTTGCCGCGACGCGACATCGGGACCTGGGAGTGCACCGGTCCCAGAAGCGGGCGGAATTCAAATGCGTCAGACATGAGTGGTCCGTCCTTGTCGTAGGGGTGGGGGTTGGGGGGTGCGGTCGGGGACGTCAGCGGCCTCAGGGCACCACGGCTGTCACTCCACCGTGGTGCCCTGAGGCCGAGGGAAACCGTCAGCCCAGCACGAAGGGCACCAAGGTCAGGGCGGCCACGATCACCACGAGCATGCCGATGAGGTTCATCCAGATGCCGGTCTTGACCATCTGCTGCATGGTCACCGCCCCGGAGCCGAACGCCACCGCGTTGGGCGGAGTGCCGACAGGCAGCATGAACGCGCACATGCAGGCGAATCCGGCGGCCATGACCAGAACGATCGGATCCGCTCCGAGACCGCCGGCGATCCCGCCGACCACCGGGACGAACGCGGCAGTGGTGGCGGTGCTGCTGGTGAACTCGGTCAGGCCCAGCAGCAGAACCACGATGACACCGATGACCACCCACAGCGGCCAGTTGTCGAGCCCGGCGACCTGGTTGCCGATCCACTCGGAGAGCCCCGAAGAGGTGATCTGACTGGACAGGGCCAGGCCACCGCCGAAGAGCAGCAGAACATCCCAGGGGATCTTCTTCGCCGAGGTCCAATTCATCAGCATCACTCCGCGGCGGGGATCCGCCGGGATCAGGAACACAGCGATGCCCACGATCATCGCGATCACCGCATCGGTGGCCCACGGATCGGCGAAGATCACCGGCACGAAGACCCATGCCAGAGCGGTCAGCGCAAAGCAGGCCGAGGTGAGCCGCTCACCGGTGGACATCGGGCCCATCCCGCGCAGCTGCTCCTCGAACAGTTCCCGGCCGCCGGGCAGCTCGTCCACCTCCGGCTTCCAAACCCACTTCGTCAGCACCAGCCAACCGATCACCAGCATCACGACCATGACCGGGACACCGACCGCCATCCACTGCACGAAGGTGATGTCGCGTCCGAGGGTTTCCCGGATGTAGCCGACGACGATGACGTTGACCGGGCTGCCGATCATGGTGCCGAAAGCCCCGATGGTCGCCGAGTAGGCAATGCCCAGCATCAGCGCCACGCCGAAGTTGGTGGTCTTCTGCAGGCCCTCCCTCCGCTCATTGACCAGAGCCAGAACGGACATGCCCATCGGGATCATCATCATCGCCGTGGCCGTGTTGGACACCCACATGCTCAACAAGGCTGTGGCGAGCATGAACCCGCCGACCAACCGGGTCGGGCGCGTGCCGATCAGCAGGACGATCCGCAGGGCGATGCGCTTGTGCAGGTTCCACCGTTCCAAGGTCAGCGCCAGCAGGAAGCCGCCGAGGAACAAGAAGATGATCGAGCTGGCGTAGGAGCTGGAGACTTCCTCCATCTCCACCACCCCGAACATCGGGAACAGCACCAGGGGAAGCAGGGCCGTCGCCGGGATCGGCACCGCCTCGGTCACCCACCACGAGCCCATCAGCACACCGACGGCCGCGGTGATCCGTGCAGCCTCCGACAGGTCCGTCGGCATCACCGCGTAGACGACCAACGCCAGTACTGGGCCGGCAAGAAGACCAATAATCTTGCGGCGCCAAACCGCGGTCGAATGCCCCGGGTCCTGTTGGCCGTGGGAGAGCTCATAGGTGCTCATCCCCTTGGTAGCGATCGACATGCGTGCCCCTTCCTGCGTCGACCAGATCCCCGAACCGACGTCCAATGTAAAATATATTGGTGATGGGCTTGAGTGTGACACACATCTCAACGCATGGGAAGGCTTGTTTCTAGCCGCTTCCAGTGTTCACCGCGTCGCGCTGCCGCAGGGCGCCGCCACGCGCCGCTTTGTAATATTTGATATATAGTGATCGGCAGAGTTCTGAAAGGTCCAAGGAAGTGCGGTAGAGCCGCGGCATGGAGGTCGACGTGCACGACGAGCACGGGGATCCTGCTCGGTGAGTGGAGGCGGAAATGCGTCACGGACAAGCAGCCAGGCCGGACTGGGCGAAGTGCCTGCGAACCGGCCGCGACCTGCAAGGGACGCTCGAGGTCATGCAAGGAGGTTGGAGGATCGCTCTTCTGGCGCCGGGCGGACGCCGCGCATCCGCTGTAGGACGAGGCGTGTAGTGCGCCCCGGGCAAGGGACTCTCGCGGTCGCCTCTGCCGTGGCTGTCACCGTCCTGACGAACATGCCGGTGTTTCTCCTCGGAGCGCTGGCCACCGAGATCACCGCCACGGTCCACGTCCCGGCCTACGGGATCGGCATGGCCGTGGGGGTTTACTGGGCCGCGGCCGCCCTCACCTCAGCCTGCGCCGGTGTAATCGGTCGGGTGCTCAACGAGAAAAGCATGGGCATCGCGGCCGTGCTGCTGGCAGTCGTGAGCCTGGCCGGTAGCGCGTCCTGGATTCCCGCGTGACCGTGGCTGATCGTGTGGGCCAGCCTGGGGGGACTGGGCAACGGACTGGGGCACCCCTCGTCGAACCACCTGCTCGTCACACACGTCCCAGCCACCTCACGCGGGCTGGCCTTCGGAGTAAAACAGGCCGCGGTCCCCCTGACAGGGCTGGTCGCCGGCGTCTCGATCCCGCTGGTGGCGCTGACCCTGGGCTGGCCATATGCATTCGTGCTGATGGCCGTTCTGGGCGTGCTCGTGCTGATTCCCACAGCCCTGACCCGCGCAACACCGATCGACGTCGGTGCGGCCCGGCCGGCGGCGCGACTGGAGCGCCACGTGCGCCGCGCGCTGGTGCTCATGGCCACGATGACGATGTTCGCCGCCGGTGCCGCCAACTCCGCCCTCGCCTTCGCCGTGATCGGCGCGCTGGAGCGGGGAATCACCGTGGGCCCGGCAGGTGTGCTCCTCGCCATCGGCAGCGCCTCAGGAGCCCTGACCCGTATCGTGGTCGGCCGGGTCGTCGATCGAGGCGGCGTGTCGGCTCTTCCGCTGATCCAGGCAGCCCTCGTGGCCTGCGTCCTCGGGCTTGCTCTCATGGCGATCCCCGCCACCTGGAGCTACGTGGTGGGCTTCCTCCTCGCGGCAGGCCTGGGATGGGGATGGCCGGGACTGGTGCACTTCCTGGTCTCGCACATGGCACCCGGCGCCACCGCGGCGGCCACCGGCATTGTCCAAACCGGCACCTACATCGGCAACACCATCGGCCCCGTGCTCACCGGGGTGGTCCTCAGCTTCGGTAACTCGACCCAGACCTGGGCAATGCTCGCCACCATGGCAGCCGTCGGCGGGGTCATCTCTTTCTTCTTCGGGCACCGACTGAGGGAAATCGACTCCCTGGAATAGGCGCTGAGTCGGAGCGATCCCTGCTCATCGACGTCACTGACCCCGGCCGTCGAATTCTTTGCAACACCACCAGGACCGTCTGGCGCCGCGACACGACCACCCTCATCGACGGCTTCCTCGCCAGCGTCCGGACCGCGATCACACGCTGAGGGCTCCCCATGACGCGTGCCCGAAGCAGCCGCCATTCCTGAGCACCGGGCCGCGGCAAAGATCGCCACGGGCGTCCCGCGCGTCGAGACCTCCCTGGCCGCCCATGCGGCGACCGGGCAAGTGGACTTTACATATGGCCGGTTCTCGGACACCTATCCACGGGAGTTCTTGCATCTACTGGTAATCCCGTCCGACCGATGCGGCCCGGCCATCGCGGTGTCGAGGTAGAGATGGCCTTTTGCGCGTTTGGGAGGCGGCAACACACACGGCTGACCTCTCCCTATAGCCAGCGCTACGAGCACTACCAGGTCCCCACCGCCGGACAGACTCCAAGCATGGGGAAGCAATGTCTAGGTACGTCGCCGCAACGTGTGATGATTGCTAACGGAATCAGCATGGGTGACCGTCAGCGGCTGCGCGTGGCAGGTAACGCATGTCCTCCGCACCTTCTGGTGGGCGACAGAGGCGCCGACACGCATGCTAGACCAACGCGCGATGGAGAGCGACATATGAGGCTGACCCGCCTGCAAGTCCAGAATCACGGCCGTCTCGTCGATCTGGAGATCGACATCAGGGATCACCTGGTGCTCGTCGGGGCGAATGACGTAGGAAAATCCTCGTTGCTACGCTGTCTTGACCTGCTTCTCGGCGCGAGCACTGCACAGCTCTACTCGCATATCTGCGCGGATGACTTTCGCGACCGGGAGCAGCCACTCATTATCGAGGCTGATATCGCGGGCTTCACCGGTGATGACAAGGCCCTGTTCCCCGACGAGATTTCGATCGATGCGACCACTGGCCGCGAAAGCCTGACCATCCGGCTTGCCGCAGCTATCGACACGAATGAAACGCTTACGGTCGAGCGCGCGGCCCCGGGAGGAGGAACGGGTCGGCAGCTGTCCCGTGACCAGTTGCTTGGCTTGGGCTGGAAGTTCCTGAGCGCAACCGCTCAAACGCGCGACCTCCGCGAGGGCCGAAAATCCGCCCTCGACGACATACTCCAAGCCGTAGATCTCGGCGCGGAGCAGGCAGGCTTCGACGCGATCACGACCTCGCTCGTCGAAAAACTGAAAAGCTCCAATGTGCTGATCGGTCTACGAACCGATCTCGCCAACCAACTTTCTCGCGCGTTACCGGAGAGGCTCGAAAGAGACGAACTTTCCTTTGTACCTGGCTCGGCCGTCGAAAACGATGTACTAAGCGACGTCCGGCTCCAGGTCGATAAGAACGGTACGCCGCACAACCTCTCTGAGCAGTCCGACGGCACCCGCGCTCTCTATGCCATTGCCCTTTACGACCTGATGAGTGTGGGTGCCAACATGGTTGGGATCGACGAACCGGAGATCCACCTTCATCCGACCAGTCAGCGCAGCCTCGCCCGACTCCTGCAAGCTAACCGGAACCAAAAGATCATCGCGACGCACTCAGCGGACATCGTCGGTGCGTTTGATCCAGACTCCATCGTCGTCGTTCGGGCTGGCGGCGTCGTGGTGCAACCGGTCAAAGGCTTTCTCTCGGACGACGAAAAACTCAGTGTCCGCTGGTGGGTGCGCGATAAACTCGAGCCACTTACCGCACGTCGTGTCGTGGCGGTTGAAGGCATCTCTGACCGCATCATCCTTGAGCGTGTCGCTGACCTCACGGACCGCAATCTCGACCGGCTCGGCGTATCGGTCATCGAAACCGGCGGTGCCGGGGATATGGGGGCAGTGGAAAAGCTTTTTGGGTCGACTGGCTTCCAGATCCCCATCTCGATGCTGGTCGATGAAGACGCAGAGGTCGCGACTGCCGAAAAGCTTGGCATTGATAGCACAGACCTGAATCAGCATTCAGTCTGGGTTTCTCGGATAGATCTGGAAGACGAGTACGTCGCGGCGCTCGGTGCGGCTGAGGTCTGGTCTGCTCTGCAGGCATCTAGTCTATTTAGCTCCAATGAGCTGACGAACTGTCAACCTACGGGCTTGGACGGCACTTACCTTAATGAGGATGTCGCGGCGTTCTGCCGTAGAAAAAAATATAAGGTGAAGGCCGCAATCGTAGTCTCGCCGCTGCTGGACACCGCGACGGCGCCACGGGTCTCCAGCGTCAATGACTTGCTGAGCCAGATCGCGGGAACCTGAGATGGTTACGCCTACATCGGCGCAACTGCGAATCCGCGACCACCGTCAGCTAAACCTACTCGCGATCGCGCCGGCGGGATGCGGAAAAACCGAGGCACTTGCCTTGCGCATCCAGGGACTCCTCCAGCGCGGGGTGATCGTCCCACCGCGGAAGATCCTCGTGACGACGTTTTCCAACCGGGCGCGCGACAACATCCGCGAACGGATCCAGACATACATCACGCCTGCGCAGCTCCGCGATCGCGTTAGCATCTCGAACTTTCACGGCCTCTCCACCCGAATTATCCGTGCGCACGCTACCGTTATAGGCATCGATCCGGAAGCTGTGTTGCCTGAAAATGACTGGATCGGCGAGCAATGCCGACGACGTGGACTCCAGTACAAAGCCATCGGAGTTGTTCAGGAACTATTCCGCCAGATCAAGCAGGAACCTGTCGATGACGTAGAGGTGGAACGCCGTCTCGCCGACGCAGGCAATATTCACGCTCTTGAAATCGAGCGATTGAGAAAAAATGAAAATCGGCTAACCTACGACGACTTGCCCCGGCTTGCAGAACTTATTCTACAGAACGACGGCGTCGCCGATTTGTACCGTAACCATTTCGCTGCTGTAGTCGTTGACGAGTTCCAGGATCTTACTCCGCAGCAACTCCGGATTGTCAATCGCATCGGTGATCAGAGGACGACCTACGCCGGTGACCTCGCTCAGGGAATCTACGGCTTCGCCGGTGCCCGCCCGATTGAGATCAACCGAGCGGTCCGGGCCGAGTGCGACGAAGTTATCGAGTTCTCAGACTCTCACCGCTCCTCGCCAGCCGTACTCAGTATGGTCAACTCGCTCGCTCCATGGACTGGTGGCCAACAACTGAACAGCGCCGCACCGGAATCTTGGCCCGGCGGAGGACTCGCTGGCATCGTCGACTTCGCTACTGTGGCCGAGGAAGCAGATTGGGCAACGAAACTCTCCAGAGCCGTGCTCACTAGAGCGCCCATGCACCGGATCGGCATTATCTCGCGCATCGCCTCGCGGCGGCGCTTCGCGGATGAGGCGATCATCGCAAGCGGCCTTCCGTACCACCGATGGGACGACGGAGTCCTCGATACAGATACCGCTAAGGTGATGAAAGCGATGCTTTCGCAAATCGACATCAGAGAGCTCGCCAAGGCGGCCGACCCGCTTGAGTTTCTTCGTGGAGCCGCGAATCTCGAAAGCATCCAGGATCCGAGCGGACGTGAAGCACTCGTCGACGCCCTCACCTGGTGCCACGATCTCCTGGCTGACGGACACAGCCCGGCCGCGGTCAAATCGAGAATCCGCGTGGGCGACAACACCACGCTTATCACTGTGCCTGGCGTTCATCTTCTCACCGGTCATGTCGGCAAGGGGCAGCAGTTTGACTGGGTTATCGTGATTGGAGCCGAAGAGGGGTGTATCCCCGATTTTCGCGCGACTACAGAGGATGCCCTCGCGGAAGAGGCACGTGTGCTCTCCGTGATGATCTCTCGTGCGCGTCACGGGGCCGTCGTCATGCGTGCACAGTCTGTCCCGGCTGCGTCGAGTGGCGTTGTGTACTCCAAGCGGGAGTCTCGGTTTTTGGCGTCCCTTCGCAACTCTAACCCACTTGACGCAGGCGGAATCATCGAATGGTTCAAGATAACAGACTGGGGCGTTATCGCATCCAGGTGATGGGCGCTGCGCCATCTTTAAAAAGGAACTAAAAAAATCAAGGTTATGGCATACATGCACCGTATGAATTGAATTAATAGATGCTCCACGAAGGAGCCCCCGGAATATTAAGAGTACCTCGTTTCAAGGTACGCTGCCATTGTGTCCAACAAGGTATGGCAAAAGGTGACAAAGCTAGGGCGTCAAAATTATTAGCACCAAAGGTGCCGGCAAGATGAACAGGTGCATACTGCGCGAGGTTTTAGGCTCTAACTGGCTGACTAGCCGGTCCGGCAAAATTTCATTACCCACAGTTGTACTTTCGGTTTCTTGCTGATAGTAACCGAATCGCTACAACGCGCTTAGTGGCTCGGGTTGATCAGGTACTTCTCGGATGTGTATTCCGTATCAACGGATAGGTCGGCCGACACCTGCGTGGGCAACGCATGGCCCGTACCGTGGTTCCCTCCAGCGCACGAGCACACGCACTCCCAGCGAGTGTCTGGGTTAGCGGCCCAGCACGCCGAGACGCACTTGGTCTGCGTTGCGCCGTAAAGGACTACCTCTACTGGCTGGCCGATCTCATCAGGAAGTACATCGATCAGCTTCACGAGGTGCTCGCGCGCCACTTCGAAATGCCGGCGTTCACGGTTCCACTCCGGGCGAGTTTGTTCACCGCAGATGGCCTTCAGTAGGCCGTAGTTCGCCCCGCCGGGTCGGTAGGGAAGCGTCACTTGGAGCTTGCCCTTCAAGGGGCGGATGATTTGCGCCATGAACTGATCCTAGAGCCACGGAGAAGCTGATCCGCGTTATGAAGCAGGCACGTAGTCGCCCGGACAGGGGTGAGCACCCCATTATGGCCGGTGGAACACTCAGTTCTGGGGGGCGAGGACGATGTCGAAGCGGGCCCGCGCCCACTCCGTTCCGCTTAGGTCGCGCCCGTCCGGGGTGGGGGTGCCGGCGGGCTGGGTCTCGAAGCGCTTGATCAGGGAGTCCTTGACTCCGAATACGGAGTCCCCGATCTCCAGCTGTGGGTCACCCTCGACGAAGATGTGGGTGACCAGGGTCCGGTGGTTCGGCGCGGTGACCATAAAGTGCAGGTGCGCGGCCCGCACGGGGGAGCGTCCGGTGGCTTCGAGCATCGCCCCGACGGGTCCGTCGTGCGGAATCGGGTACGGGGTCGGTGTCAGGCCCCAGAAGGCATAGTGCCCGTTCTCGTCCGAGTACAGGTGAGCGCGGCCAGCGACCCGGTCATCGTCGTACTGGACGTCGTAGAAGCCGTCCTCGTCGGCCTCCCACACCTCGATCCGCGCGTTCGGGACGGGCCCGCCCTGGGCGTCGGTGACGGTTCCCTCCACCCAGGCCGGCTGCCCGGTTGCGCCGCCGGCGATGTCCCCACCGATGGGGATCTGCGGGGCGGTCTCGATGAAGAAGGGCCCGAAGACGGTCGCTTCGGTGGTGTCCCCGGCCACGGGGTTGTTAACCGTAATGGTCTGCATCGAGGCCCCGAGCACGTCGGAGAGCAGGATGAACTCCTGGCGCCTCTCGTCGGTGATGTGTCCGACCTGGGTGAGGAACTTGATGGCGTTTTCCCATTCCTTCTCGGTGAGGCGGACCTCGCGGACGAAGGCATGCAGGTGCTTGGTGAGCGACTGCATCAGCTGCTTGAGGCGGGGGTCGGTGGTGTTGGCGAAGGAAGCGAGAACTTTCGCGGTCAGGGCCTCCTCGGCTGCCTGTTGCTCGGCGGACACGGCGGTGGTGGTCTCGGTCATGGGGGAACCCTTCTGGTGGCGGCGCGGTGATCAGCGAGGGGCCAGTGGCGCGGTGGTGGGCACCGCCCCGGTGAGGGCCTCGGTGAGCAAATCGGTGATGTTTGCCTCGGTGACGGTCACCGGGTTCGAGGCGGGGGCTGCTTTTAGCACCCGGTCGGCTGCCTCGGGGATGTTCTCAGCAGTGAGGCCGTAGTCGGCCAGTTTCGACGGCGCGTCCACCGTCCGGTAGAGCTCGCGCAGGGCGGTCACGGCGGTGGCGGCTGGAGTGTGGCTGTCGTCGACGGGCAGGCCGTGCAGCATCGCCACGGCCGGGTCCTCCCCCGCGGCCGACGGCGCCCGCCCCAGGGCCGTGGCCAGCCGGACCGCCAGCTCCGGCACCGCCGGGGCGTTGAAGGCCAGCACGTAGGGCAGCACGGCGGCGTGGGTCTGGGCATGGGGCAGGTCGAAGGTCCCGCCCAGGACGTGGCAGACCTTGTGGTGCAACCCGGACCCGGCCGAGGCGAAGGCGACCGCGGCCAGGTAGCAGCCGTAGAGCGCCTGCTCCCGGGCGGCGAGGTCGCCGGGGTCGGTCACGATCCCGCGCAGGGACAGATTCAGCGCCCGGGCCCCTTCCAAGGCCATCGCCTGGTTGATCGGATCCGCCTGGGGCGCCCACAGCGAGTCCACACAGTGGGCCAACCCGTTGAGCCCGGAGGCCACCGACAGTCCTACCGGCAGTGTCCTGGACAGCTCCGCGTCGTAGACCACGGACACGGGCAGCACGCGGGGATCGACCCCGGTGGTCTTGGTGCGGTCCCCGGTGAGTCCCCAGACGTTGGTCGCCTCGGACCCGGCGTAGGTAGTGGGCACCGCGAGCACCGGGATCCCGGTGGTCAGTGCCACGGCCTTGGCCAGCCCGGTGGTCGAGCCCCCACCGACGGAGACGATCACGTCGATCGACCGCTCGGTGGCCGCTCGACGGGCCCTCTCGGCGATCTCGACCGGCACGTGCTGGACCACCTTGTCCCACCACAGGGCTGCGGTGGTGCCGGTCGTGGCGGTCTCGGCCAGGGCCCGCTCGGAGGCCCCGGCGATGACCATCGGTCGGGACGCCCCAAGTCGGCCGACCTCCGTGGCCACGTGTTCGGCGGCTCGGCCGGTGCCGAACAGCACCCGCTGGCCCAGGGTCTCGTGCGTGAAGGTCATAGTCATTGGACTGATCCTTTCAAAAGGAAGAAAGTAGAGAACAGCCAGATGGAGGGGCCGGCGTGCTTGGAAGGCGCGCCGATTCGCAGATCCACTGGTTCCCGGCGAGATCGGCTGGTATGTGCCTGTACGGCAGTGTCCCCGTCAGCCGCGGCTGACGGGGACACTTGCAACTCGGTTGGAAGGGCGACGCGGTAGGGATCCGAGGAGACGGAATCCTTACTTGGTCTGGCCCTCCTTGGCGAGGACGTAGTCGTAGACGACCTCTTCACCCGCCCCGCCGTCGGTGCGCGGCTTCGGGTCCAGCATCAGCTCGGGCTTGACCGCCGAGGCGATGTCGTCCTCGTTGTGCGGATCTCCCGGGAAGTACAGCTGCTGGGTGACCAGCTGGTAGCCCGGGGCCGAGACCTTGATGTGGATGTGCGCCGGGCGCCAGGCGTGCCAGCCGGCCGCACCGATGAGCTGCCCGCAGGCCCCGTCGGTGGGGATCTGGTACGGGGCCGGGCGCATGGTGTTGATCTCGAAGTACCCGTTCTCGTCGGCCTTCACCGTGCCGCGGAACAGCCACTCGGGCAGCTCCGGCGCGTACTGGGAGTAGAAGCCGTTGGCGTCGGCGTGCCAGATCTCCACCTGGGCGCCCTGCAGCGGATTGCCCTCGGTGTCGGTGAAGCGGCCCTTGAACAGCAGCGGGGTGCCCGGCTCGTCCTCGCGCATCTCCAGCGTGGCCGGGGTGGGCAGCACCGGGGAGTCCGGCACGTAGTAGGGGCCCTCGATGGTGCCCACCGCACCCGGGCGCTCCTGGGAGTTGACGTCCTCGATGGTGTGCTCCAGCCACACGTCCAGGAACAGCGGCCACTCCCCGTCGGTGCCGACCTTGATCAGCCACGCCTTCAGCGCGTTGTACTCCTCGTAGGTGACCTGGTGCTCGACCGCGATGTCGTTGATCGCCTTGATCGCCGCACCGGCCAGCAGGGACACCCGCTCCTTCGGCACGTCCAGCTTCGCCAGCTTGCCCGAGGCGGTGAACCGCTCGGTCGCCTTGGACCCGGCCTCGACCGCGGTGCCCTCGTTCTCCTTGCGCGTTGCCGCGTGGGTCTCCGTCATGGTGTTCTCCACACTCCTCGTGGTTTTTCAGGTATGAGGCCGTGCTGCGGCCTGTTGATGGTGATGGTCGGATCGGTCAAGGGCGGTGCGGCGGTATCAGCCGATGCCGATGACGTCGAGGTCATGGCCGATGACCAGGCGTCCGTCGAAGCCTGCACCGGATCCAGCCCACACCTTGTCCGGGCGATTGCCGGGCACCAGGTGGGACAGGACGAGGGTGCCGACTCCGGCCTCTTGGGCGATGCCGCCCACGTCCTCGATCACAGTGTGGGCCTCGATGAGGTGGCGGTACAGACCCTCCTGAGCCTCGGTGCGTGGTTCAGGGAAGAGGGACTCCGGCCACGCCTTGTCGATCACCTCGTGGACCAGGACGTCGGCGCCCTGGGCGAGCCGGATGAGGTTCTTGCTGGGTCCGGTGTCACCGGAGAACACGACCGAGCCGTCGTCGGTGTCGAAGCGGTAGGCCAGGGCCGGGAACACCGGCGCGTGGTCGACCAGGGTGGCCGAGACCCGGATCCGGTCGTCTTCGAAGAAGGTGAACGGCTCCATCGCCGGGTGCGGGCTCCCGTTCGGGTCTTTGGTGTACTGCTTGGGGACCGGGACGTCGAAGGCCTCCCACAGCTGGTCCGGGGCGGGTTTGCGGTTGTCGAAGAGCCGGTCGTTGAAGTCGGTGGCGTAGGTCTGAACCATCAGCTCCAGCATCTCCTTGGTCCCCGGGGTGGGGTTTCGCGGGTTGATCGGCTTGGGCGCTTTGCCGGGCCCGAACAGTTCGGGGACTGCCCCGCGGTTGCCCGGTCCCCAGATCGGGATCCGGTCCACATGCTGGAAGCCGTTGAACAGCCCGACGGTGAGGATGTTGTTCAGATCGACGATGTGGTCCGAATGCAGATGGGTGAGGAAGATCCCCGCCAGAGTGTCCAGCGGGCCGTCCATGTCGGTGGCGGAGCGCGGGCTCAGCCCCGCGTCCCTGATCTGACGGATCACGCCGTGGCCGGCATCGACGAGGTAGTACCGGTCGCCGACGACCACGGCCGAGGCGATGCCGGAACGGTGCTCACCGGGCCAGTACGGCGGGCCCCCGGAAGTGCCCAGCAGCACCAGCCGCGTCCGGGCATCACCGGGGTCCACCGGCCCGTACTGACGTTCAGCAGGCAAGGAGCCGGCAGCGGAAGCCGGGCCCGCCGACGTCGCCAGGGCCACGGAGCCCACCCCGAGGCTGGTCAGGAGATTGCGTCGGGACACTCCCGCTGACGCGAGGTGGTTCACCACATCACACATAGTTTTCGGCTTTCTCGTGCGCCCCGAGGCCATCGCAGGTGATTCCGCCATCGGGAGGAACAGTGAAGGAAACCAGCGACCACGGCCGCAACGTACGGCCGGACATACCGGTCAGGTGGTGCCCTGCGGCCCCGAGGAGACGGATTCCCGGGACCGCAGGGAGCAAGGGGGATGGACTCAGCGGTCGCGCAGGGCGTTGCCGTGGCCGGCGGCGCGGTCGCGGTCGCGCTGGAGGTAGGCGTTGACGTCGGAACCGTCGAAGAGATCGGGCACGGTCCAGCCGTCGAGGTCGTACTCGGCCATGCAGTCCTCAACCATGCCGTGCATGGTGTCGGTGGTGCCGTTGTGCATGGCGTTCATGAGCATCTCCACGCGCACGTTCTCGTGGTTGCCGGAGTAGTTGCGCTCGTAGAGTTCGTGGCGGCCGCCGAACTCGGAGCCGATCGCGTCCCACAGCAGCTTCATCAGCTTCACCCGGTCCACGGCCTCGATGCCGTTGGAGCCACGCACGTACTTGTCCAGGTAGGGGCGGATCTCGGCGTTCTTGAAGTCCAGGGCACCGGAGGGCAGGTAGATCAGACCCGAAGCGACGTCCTGCTCGATAATCTCCTTGATCCGCGGGTAGCCCTGGGCCATGAACATGCGGTAGGCCAGCCCGTAGTCCATCTTCGGCAGCACCGACCCATTGGGGCCTTCATCGGGGTTGAGCATCATGGCGTCGGCCAGGGCCCAGAACATGTTGCGCCAGCCGATGACCTCCCCGGCCCGGGCCTGCACACCGCGGAAGTCCTGGGTGCCGGCGATCTCCAGGGCCTTGAGCAGCAGCCCGGCGATGAAGTCCAGTTTCACGGCCAGGCGGATGCAGCCCTGGTAGGTGAAGCGCTGGATGAACCCGGTCTGGGGCATGAACCCGTTGATCTGGTCCGGGTCCCCGTAGGCGAAGATGTTCTCCCACGGGACGAGGACCTTGTCGAAGATGAACACCGCGTCGTTCTCGTCCATCCGCGAGGACAGCGGGTAGTCGAACGGGGTGCCGGTGACCGCGGCGTTCTGGGCGTAGGAGGTCCGCGAGATCAGCTTGATCCCGGGGGCGTCCATGGGCACGGTGCAGATGATCGCGTACTCGGGCTTCTTGATCGGCAGCCCGTAGTGGGAGATGAAGTTGAAGTTGGTGATTGCCGAGCCGGTGGCCACGACCTTCGCCCCGGAGACGATGACCCCGTTGTCGGTCTCCTTCTCCACCTTCATGAAGACGTCCTCGACCTGGTCCGGGGGCAGGTGCCGGTCCACGGGCGGGTTGATGATCGCGTGGTTCCAGTACAGGACCTTCTCCTGGGACTCCTTGTACCAGCGCTGGGCGTTCTCCTGGTAGGGGGAGTAGAACTCCGGCATCGCCCCGAGGGTGCCCAGGAACGCGGCCTTGTAGTCGGGGGAGCGGCCGAACCAGCCGTAGCTCATCCGCGCCCAGGTCTCGATCGCGACCCGGGACTCCTTCAGGTCCTCCACGGACTTCGGGACCTTGAAGAAGGGGTGGGTCTTGCCCCCGGAACCGGTGTCCGTGTCGGAGAGCAGCTTGTCCGAGGTCGCCGGGTCGTGGAAGCCGTCGTACATCCGGGCGACCATGCGCACCGAGTTGCGGAAAGCAGGGTGGGTGGTGACGTCCTCGACGCGTTCCCCGTGCAGATAGATCTCCCGGCCGTCCTTGAGGGACTCGATGTACTCATCGCCGGTCATCGGCAGCAACGGGTTGGCCGGGGTGGTGCGCTCGGACATGTCGCCCTGACGGGTCTCCGGGGTGGCGGTCATGATGGGGTCCTCTCCTTCGATGTGGTGATGCTGTGCTGGATGGATCGTGAGTCAACGGTGCGGAACGGAAGTGACGGAGGAATCAGAAGGACGGGAACGAGGTGGAACCCTCGAACCAGCCCATCGCCATGCTGTCCCCGGAGGCCTCCCACGGGCTGCCCCCGGAGAATCCGCCGACCTCACGGAACTTCCCCGAGACGAACAGCAGGGGGTCGGCCTCGTTGATCTGCAGGTCGATGACCTCGCCGATGACGATGAGGTGATCACCACCGTCGTAGATGCGCCAGGGCTTGCACTCGATGGTCGCCGCATTGCCGCACAGCACGGGGATGCCCTCATCGGAGCGCCAGGCGGGGGCGTCCTTCATGGGCTTGCCGGCGAAGTGCAAGCAGGTGGCCAACTGATCGGCGGCCATGATGTTGATCGCGAACGGGGCATCCTCGAGGTACTGGGAGGCCTTATTCCCGCGGATTAGGGTCACCTGGGCCAGGGGCGGGTCCAGGGACACCGCGGTGAAGGCGTTGACGGTCGCCCCGTGCGGGGTACCGTCCGGGGTCCGGCAGGTCACCACAGTGACCCCGGTGGCGAACTTGCCGAAAGCCTTGCGCAGCTGATGGGCGTCAATGGCCGGTGACTGTTGCTCGGCTGCAGCGGTTTCGCTCATGAAATCGTCCTCCTCCTGGGTCGTGCACCGGACAGCGGTGCCGTCCGGTCATGCCCAGAAGTGTTCTGCATCACATGGCGACCATGAAGAGGCTGTCCTCTGCGGGACAGGCCATGTCCCGGGCAGGCCATCGTGATATCTCCGACCGTCGTATTGAGACGAAGGAGGAATCGGTGCGTGGTCTATGCTTCCGTTGCGCGCTGGAGCTCCAGCGGACTCACCCCGGTGCGAGCCTTGAAGACACGGGCGAAATGCGACGGTGAGGCGAAGCCGCACCGGCGGGCGATCTCGGCGACCGTCGTACGGGGCTCGGATACCAACAGGGCCTCCGCGGCCTGCAACCGGTGAGCCTGCAGATGATCAGCGAACGTCTTGTTCTGTGCGGCGAACAGGCGGGAGAGCTGGCGTTCGCTCACCCCCGCGGCCGCTGCGACCTGCGCCCGGTCCAGCGCAAGATCGGCGAAACGGTGCTCGATCTCCTGCACCGCCCGTCGATAGGCCGAATCCCGTCCAGTGTCCGTGGCGCGAGCCAACAACCGCTCCACCAGCCCGAAGGCCTCCTGCTCCACCCGGTGCGGGTCCTCCTGGGGCCGGCGCAGAGCGGAGTTGATTAGCGAGGCCAAACTCGTAGCCGCCGGGTCCTGCCCCGGGCTCCCCCCGCCCGGGGCGAAATTGAAGACCACCGGCTCCTTCAAGGGCTTTCCGTGCGTCAAGCGCACATACTCTTCGTGCGGAACGGTGAGCACCAGCTCCTGCAAGCCGCGGGAGAACCCGCGTACGAACGGCCGGTCGGCGTCGTAAAGCACCGCCTGGCCGGGCCGGAGCAGGATCATCCCCGTGGAGTGGTAGAAAAAAGCCTCCCCGCTCAGGGCGAAGAAAATCGCCACATCACCGGTCGGATGCTCAGCGATGATCCGTTCCGATCGCTCCACGATCTGGGACGAGCCCCTCACCCCGGCGAACCGCAGTGCCGGGAAATAGAGGTTGACCTCCTCCGCCACAAGAGGGGCGTTCTCCAGGGTGCGGATGTCCAAGCCGATGAGCGCCTTGGCGTTGTGGGACTCCCAGTACTCGATGCGGTGACTGGCGGGAATCTGGGCCGTCGAGAAACTGACCAAGCCCGAGGGCAGCTGGACGCCCTGAGGTTCTGTCACTGCATCACCCCTTCCGGCGAACGTGTGAGATACGGCACTCCCACAGTTATAGAGACTCCAAGAGCTTCAAACCACTGCCAGGCCAACTATCCCCGGGGCTTCGGTCGCCAACGTCCGTGGGCTGCGCCGTCCGCGCTCTCGAGGCCTCCTGCCGCGCCGAGCGCTTTCGGGCCGGGCCCCGGCTCGCCTAAGAAAGTGGTCATGGCTGCCGATCAGCGGATGCATACCCTTCTTGATGCTGCGCGACGTCCCCGTCCCGGAAGCGGCCTCCGTCCGGACGGTCAGACCCGCCAGGCCTTCCCCTGCAATGGCATCCAGGAAGCAGGAAGCCGCTGCAACAGCACCTTGGAGCCCTCTGCTTTACATATGGCCGGCTACCGGCCATTGTCCACGGGAACGACTTTGCAGTTGGGGTCTCTGCGCGAACATCCCGGCCGTGTGCTGGACAGCCGGCCGCTGCCGGCCGATAGATTTCGTCCAAGAGCGACAGCTGAAGGCACGCTAGTTCGGCGGCCAACCCGAAAGCAGAGGAGGGCCCGTGGGCGCGGTGGTCATGTACAGCTCGGTGTCGGTGGACGGCTTCATCGCCGACGAGAACGACCAGCCCGGGCCGCTGTTCGACTGGTTGCTCGGCGGTGACGTGCCGTTGGACGAGAGCGGGGCGTTGACAGTGTCGCAAGAGTCCTACGACTACACCAGGCCGTACTGGGACCAGATCGGGGCGACCGTTGTCGGCCGCCACGTCTTCGACATGACGGAGGGCTGGGACGGGAAGCCTCCGGGCGGAGTCGACCACGTGATCGTCGTGACGCACCGGCCGGCGCCCGCGGGGTGGGACCCCGAGGCGCCGTTCCACTTCGTCGATGGCGTCGAGGCAGCCGTGGCCAAGGCGCAGGAGCTCGCCGGTGAGCGCATCGTCGAGGTCGCCGCCGGCGACGTCGGGGGCCAGGTGTTTGCCGCGGGCCTGGTCGAGGAGGTGCGCATGGACGTCGTACCCGTCGTCTTCGGTTCCGGCAAGCGTTACTTCGGGTCGGTCCGCGCGCAGCACCTGTTGGAGGATCCCGACGTGGTGATTCAGGGCCACCGGGTGCTTCACCTGCGCTATCGGGTGCGCCGCTGACCGATTCGAGCGGGTCCGCGACGAGGCCCACTGCCAACGGTGACCCAAGATCGGGCCTCGGGACTGATGCGCAGGCAGATGGTGTCTGACTGTGTCTCCGCTCCCGATTTACACATGGGCCGATAGCGGCCATCAAGGCAGCTCTGATGCCATCTGCTGCAGCTGTCACGCTCGGGGAGGTGCTGGTGATGCGTAGGGTGAAGACCATTGACCCGAAAGGACGCCCCCATGCATCTTGCCCCGAGCAGGTTCACTGATCCGGTCTCCCCGGTGTTCGGCGCGACCTCGGCTGCCCTCTTCGGCGCACTGAGTCTGATCGACCCGTCGCGGTTGAGCCCGGCACGTCGACGGGTCTACCGGGCGGGGGTGGCTGCGACTACGGCGTGGTGGGCAGGTGTCACCACCGACCGGACCGCCCTGGTGCCGGCCAACGTGGTGGCCGGTGCAGCCGCCGGATCCGCGGTGCTCGCTCTCTCCGATGCTTCCGAGAACTTGGATGCCCGGATCGTGGGCCGGCTGGAGAGGGCCGGGGTGCGCCATCCGCGGCGGTGGCTGGCCGCAGCCTCGGTGGCCAGTGTGCTGGTGGGCTACGCCGTCGACCGTGCCGCTGCCCGCGCCGAGGCCCAGGCCCTGGAGATGGGGGAGGAGTCGGTGCGCACCCGGGCGCTCACACCTCAAGTGCGCGAGGTGGTCCATGGGATTCTGCAGGCCACGGACACCGCCGAGGCCCGGGTGCTGCTGGGGCAGCTGGCGGTGGCGCAGGAGTCCTTTTTCGATGACGGCGTCGAGGGGTTCTCCGCCACCGTGGAGTTCCAGGTGCCCGACGACGTGGTGCGCGTGGTGCCCCACCAGCAGACCTACCCCGTGCGGGCCCGGTACCAGGCAGCTGATGGCACGCAGCTGCAGATCAGCCTCCAGCTCCTGGAGGGCAAGCTGTCCCACCTGGCCATCGACTTCGCCGACGAAGCGCACTATGAGGATGAGAGCGCGATCGACGTTGTCGAGGAGCTCCTTGACCAGTGGCCGGACCCGGCCGATCTCCGGTACGTGCGCGAAGGCCCGGACGGTCACCTGATTCCGGTGACCTGACCGGCACTACGCTCCTCTCTGCTGCAGCGGTCGCTCGAGGGTTGTCCTGCGCAGGGGGTACAGGCAGCGACTGTATGCCTGCGGTGGGGTGGATCCGCAGGTGGATGTGGCGCCCGGGGACCGCCTATTACGGGTCAGTAGCATCGCCCTCACCTGCGCAGACGGTGGATCGACGTCACATCGGTGCTATTTGCTCTCGTGATGCCAGCATGAGGGGGCGCCGATCCAGGCGCCCCGATCCCTTTAATCCTGGAGGCTCCTCATGCCTTTCGCTCTGCTCTCACGCACCCGCTCCACCTCGTCCTCACCCACGGCGGGCGCGCACCGTGCGGGGTGGCGTGCCGCAGCCGCCTCCACGGTCGTGGCGGGTTTGCTCTTCACCGGTGGGGTGGCGCCGGCGCAGGCGGCGACCACCTACAGCGCCCCGCTGCGCACCGCGGTGAAGTCCCTGCCTGTGGCGGCCGAGAACAACGCCGGCTACAACCGGGACAAGCAGTTCGGCGACTGGAAAGACACCAACAAGGACTGCCAGAACACCCGGGCCGAGGTGCTGCAGAACGAGTCCAAGGTGAAGACCAGCTTCACCACCACCAAGCGCTGCACCGTGAAGGGCGGCAAGTGGGTCACCACCTGGGACGGGCGCACCCACACCTCGGCCACCACCGTGCAGATCGACCACACTGTGCCGGTGCACGAGGCCTGGGGCTCCGGGGCGAGGGGCTGGAGTCAGACCAAGCGGGTGGCGTTCTACAACGACCTCGGCGATCACCGCACGCTCAGCGCCCAGACCTCCAAGCTGAACTCCACCAAGCAGGCCCGCGGTCCGGAAGAGTGGATGCCGCCCAAGCACCGCTGCGCCTATGTGGGGGAGTGGGCGGCGGTGAAGATCCGCTGGGGCCTGAAGGTCGACAGCAAGGAAAAGGCAGCACTGACCCGGATCGCCGCGGCCTGCCCCAACGTGACCATCAAGGTCGCCAAGGCCTGACCGGGCTCACTGGGTGCCAGCGGGCCGGACACCGCAACGCTGTTCGGCCCGCTCAGCGCTGCGCCGACGGGGAACCACTCAACATGGACATGGCCCTTCACAATGAGAGCGATAGTCCCTCATCCACATTCGACGAAGCGACAAGTGCGTCAGTCGGAGGCCAGTGGCGGGCCGGTAAACACCCATTGCTTTACATGTGGACATTTCTCGGGCACTCAGCCGCAGGAAGTCCGGCGAGCATCCCTCACGAGCTCAGGTGTCGGCGGTGCTATGTCGTGTCCGGGGGTGAGCTGTCGGAAGTCGCGGTTCGGTCAGGGCCGCTCAGGGTGTCTACTGCGGTCATGAAGACCTGCCACTGGTTGCTCAGGTCGCGGAGGTGTTCATGTCCTGTGGTGGTCAGTTCGTACACTTTCCGTGCCGGGCCCGGTCCGCTTTGTTCCCACTGGGCCGTGATCGCCCCGTCGTCCTCGAGTCGTCCGAGGGCGGGGTAGAGCTGGGCTCCCTTGATGGGTTGGAGTCCTGCCGAGACGAGTGCCTGGGAGATGCCGTACCCATGCCGTGGTGCCACCGCGAGCACACGGAGGATGAGCATCGGCAGTGAGGCCCGTTGCCACGCGGGGAGGCTCATCGCCTGGTCATCCAGGGTCGGTCGCCCCAGGCGGTGCCCAGAGCCACGGCCGCGGACAGCACGAACGCCAGTACGACCGGGATCGTCAACGCCCCCCAGCTGTGGCTGGTGGCGATGAGGGCGGCGATGAGCAGCGGTGCGAACGTGCCGGTGAGAGTGAGCAGCCACCAGCGCCGGGTACGAGCGACACGGTTGGTCGCGGCCAGATCGCGCGCCAACACCAGCGGGTGCCCGAACTCGGTGTAGGCCGAGGTGCCGGCGAGCTCCAGGGCGTGCTCGATCTCGGTGACGTGGTCCCGGGCGGTTGGGGAGGGCATCAGGCGGGCGCGCAGACCGCTGGCGAAGCGACGCATCCACTGCTCATCGCTCCACTGTTGGCGAAGCTCCTGTTGCGGCATCCGCTGGGACACCATCAGCAGGACCACCCCGGGGGCAAGCATCGCCGCAGCCAGCAGTAGTACGGGGACATCACGTGCGGCGTAGTGCCCGGACCCCAGATTCGCCGCGAGGGCGATTCCCGCCACGACGACCGCGCCGAGGACCACAGTGACGCTGATCGTTGACCCCGGCCGGCCGGCCACGAAGAGAGCTCGCAGCACCACCCATCCGAGGAACACGAGGAGCACACTGGCGGCGACAAGGGCGTGGGCGATGTCCACGTCGATCGACCACCCGGAACGTAGGACCATGAGCAGCACCGCGACAGCGCCGATGCCCGTCAGCCTGCCTCCGATTTCCCGCAGCACCGGTCGCAGTCCTGCGCCCAGGGAGGTCCGGATCTCCTCGTCGGCTGTTGCGAGCTCGGCGGCATCCTCGATGGCCAGTGCTGTGGCGTCACCGAAGAGCTCGGCAGCGGGGGTCTGTGTCGCCCGGACCGCGTCGAGCAGTTCCTGCTCACGTTCCTGGAGCGAGGACGCCGGGACGTGCTTACTCGTCATCACCGTGCGGTAGCGCGTCGCCCACCCCTGGTCCTCCGCTGACCACTGATCTACGCCCATACCGGCCACCTCGTATCTAGGTCGAGAATATACCTACATACAACCAGAGGGGTGGTGGTGTTGGCAACGCTTTGCCTACGGCCTCGTTAGCGGCTGGCCCCGGGGAACACTTTCCGGATGATCCCCCTGGCGGGGGAGGTAGGGGAGGCACAAGGACTTCTAGGCTGGAAGTTCACAGACGCTAAGAGAACCCCAGGGCCCGTGCGGAGGAGCGAGAGGCTGACAGAGGCAGTAGAGAACACCACCTTTCTCAGGAGTGGCGCAGATCGGGTAGGGCTGTGCGGAAGCCGCTGACGCGCTCTCGCCACGGCCTCGGGATTTCTGTCTCATGGCGCGGTTCTGGGAAGGGTGACGGGACCGGAAGATCAGCAGTGGTAGCAGGCACGACAGTGGAGGCGCAATGACGGAATCGCTGGTGCACATCGAGAACTTCCGGATGATGTTCGGGGACACCACCGTCATCAACGACCTGTCCTTCGACGTGCACGCGGGGGAGACCTTCGGGTTCCTCGGGTCCAACGGGTCAGGGAAGACCACGACGCTGCGGGCGTTGTTGGGGATCTATCAGCCCACCGCCGGGAGACTGCACATCAACGGCAAGACCTTCGAACCCGCCGACGGCGCCAGGCTCGGGTACCTGCCGGAGGAGCGGGGGCTGTACAAGAAGGAACCGGTGCTCGAGACGATGACCTACTTCGGTCGGCTCAAAGGCCTCGACAAGGCCGCCGCCCGAGCCTGGTCGCTGGAGTATCTCGAGCGGGTTGGGTTGGCCGAGAAAGCCTCCGCCCGTCTGGACAAGCTTTCGGGGGGCCAGCAGCAGAAGGTGCAGTTGGGGGTGACGATCATGAACACCCCTCAGCTGCTCATCCTGGACGAGCCGACCAAAGGGTTCGACCCGGTCAACCGGCGGCTGCTGATGGACATCATCGAAGACCAACAGCGCGCCGGGGCGACAGTGGTGATGGTGACTCATCAGATGGAAGAGGTCGAACGACTGTGCGACCGGGTGATCCTGCTCAAGGACGGCACCTCCCACGCCTACGGCACCGTGCGGGCCGTGCAGGAGCAGTTCGGGGGCACCACCTACCGGGTCACCCACACCGGTGTGATACCAGCCTCACACCACTACACCGTGGCCAGCACTCAGCCGTCGGGGGAGGGGCAGATGTCGGAGCTCGCCCCGGCGCCGGGGGCCGATGAGGCCACCGTGCTGACCGAGCTCGTGGGCGCCGGTGTCCCGGTGTCCGGGTTCACCACCGCCCGGACCTCGTTGGAGGAGATCTTCATCCGGGTCTACGGCGCCGACAGCCTCCAGGACGCCGAGATCGAGATGGCGGGGGTGGGGGTCTGATGGCACAGCACAACCTCTCCACCGTGGTCGGGTTCGAGTTCCTGCGGACCGTGCGCAAGCGCGGGTTCTGGATCGCGATCCTGGCCGTACCGGTGGTCATTGCGATCATCTTCGCCCTGTCGTTCACCTCCAACTCCTCGATCAGTGAATCCGAGAACGCCCAGGCCGAGGCCGAGCTCGCCTTCGCCTACACGGACGCCTCCGGGACGATCCCGGACGAGTTGGCCGCCGGCTACGGCGGGGAACCCGTCACCGACCCCACTGCGGCGATCGAGGCGGTGAAGGCCGGGGAGTTGGATGCTTACTTCGCCTACCCGGACGACCCGGCCACTACCCCGATCGAGGTGACCGGGGCGGATCGGGGGCTCTTCGACAACGGCGCCTATGAGGCGGTGGCCGAGTCTCTGCTGACCACCGCAGCCCAGCAGCAGATCGGGGACCCGGGTTTGGCCGCGGCCGCGGCCGGGGACCTGTTGGTGGAGTCCACGATCTTCCGTGACGGGGAGGTCACCGGTGGGTTCACCGAGGCCATCGCCCCGTTGGGGTTGCTGGTGGTGTTCTTCCTGGTGATCGTGATGCTGTCGAACCAGATGCTCAACTCCACCCTGGAGGAGAAGGAGAACCGGGTCACCGAGATGATCCTCACCACGGTCAACCCCACGACCCTGGTGATGGGCAAGATCCTGGCGGTCTTCGCCGTCGGGGTGGTGCAGATCCTGGTGTTGCTGGCCCCGGTGGGGATCGGCTACGTCTTCTTCCGGGACCGATTGAACATCCCCGACCTCGACCTCTCAACCCTGCGGCTGGATCCGGGGACCATGGTCGTCGCGGTGCTGCTGCTGATCGGCGGGTTCGTGCTGTTCACCGGGGTGCTGGTGGCGATCGGGGCGATCATGCCCACCGCCAAGGACGCCGGGGTGATCTTCGGGCCGTTGATCTTCGCGATGTTCATCCCCTTCTACGCCATCAGCCTCATCATCTCCGACCCCGGTGCGCTGATCGTGCAGGTGTTCACGTTCTTCCCGCTCACGGCCCCGGTGACCGCGATGCTGCGCAACGGCTTCGGCACCCTCGACCCGCTCACGGCCGGGATCGTGATCGCCGAATTGTTCGTGCTCGGGGTGCTGGTGCTGCGGGTCGCGGTGCAGCTGTTCCGCTACGGCTCCATCGCCTACACCGACAAGCTCAACCCCCGGGCCGTGCTGGGGCGCCGGCGCCCGGTGGCGGTGAAGAAGTAGCCTCCACCGGCCACCGCTGATGGTGGTCGGGCGGGCAACGACTTAGGCCCCGGCGCGTGATGCGCCGGGGCCTAAGTCGTTCGTTCCGTCAGTGGTCTGCGGGTTCAGCCTTCGCAGTCGGTGCAGTACCGCGTCTCGCCGGACTGGCGGGCCAGCTGGGACCGGTGCCGGACCAGGAAGCAGGAGGCGCAGGTGAACTCGTCGACCTGCTCCGGGATGACGGCCACGGTGAGCTCTTCGTGGGAGAGGTCGGCGCCGGGCAGGTCGATGCCCTCGGCGGTGTCGAAGTCCTCGGCGTCGATGACCGCGGTCTGAGTGGTGGCGCTGCGCTGGACCTGGATCGCCTCCAGGGACTCGTTGGCCGGCTCGTCCTCAGGAGCGGTGCGCGGGGCGTCGTAATCGGTGGCCATGGTCGGGTGCGTGCTCCTTCGAGCAGAAAGGGGGTATCGGCACCGACCACAACTGGGACGGGAGCCCCGCTATTCCGGAAACGTGGGAGTGTGACGCGCCCCCTCGCACAGTTGTTGGCACATCAAGTTACCGGGGTGTATGAAATAGACTAAAGTCTAGATCGAGTCCCAGGAGGTCCTCTGATGGCAGGCGCACTGATGACCGTCACAGCCGGTGCCGGCGGGCTCGCCGCGGCAGTGGCCACCATCGGGCTGGGCTCGTCGGTGGCGGCGGGGCATGCACCGGACCCGGCGTCAATGGGTCTCCTGGTGGCCGCAGTGGTGGTGCTGATCCTCGGGTTCGTATCGAACTTCGAACACCAGTCCCGCCGATGGGCCGATGAGATGGACGCGCAGCTGCAAACGCGTCGACGCGACCTGCAGTCGCTGGGCGTGATCCCCGGTCCATCACCGCAGATGCGCCCAAGTATGCGGTAGATGCCCACGGCCGTTCCACTCGCTGCGGGGAACCCTGCATTTTTATTACTTTACATAAGGCCGGTTAGCGGACATCTGCGAGAACGGCATTGCGGTAAGGGTTGCGACTCGTGCCTGGCCACCGGGGTGAGCAGTGACGTTGCCCTACTAGCTGGCGCCAGTGACTATCGAAACGACAAGGGACGCCGCAGCGACCAAGACGGCTGTCACGGCCAAAAGCACGTTGATCCTGTCTTGCTTAGCCTGCTGGGCCGCCGCCTGCTCTCGATGGGCCTTGATCTCGACAGTGACGCGCTCCGTGTTGCGATTGCTGGTCTCCACGCTGGCCATCAACGTAGTCAGCTCGATCAATAGGTTGTTCGTCTCGTCCGCGGTGTCCTGGGCGCGTTTCACCTGCGCGTTCTTCTCGGCTTGGGCCTCTGCCATGCTTTCGGCAATCCCATCCAGGTCAGGAGGCTCGATGGCAGGCGGGCGCTGGTGCGCGAGGAGCTCGATCTTCTCGGGCTCCAGCCATGACGAGGCGTTCCCTTGGGACAGGTTGAGGTTCCGAGCGGTGATCCTGCGTGCTGCATCCTGCAGATGAGACAGATCCGGGGCCAGTCTTTCGCCCAGCTGATTCATGCTTTCCTGTAGCTGGCGAGAACCTTCTTGTGCCTCGTGAAGCTCTTCGGGGGGCACTTCGTGCTCGCGCCCATCCTTGATGAGCTTTTGGATTTCGCGAACGCGGCTCATCTTCATTCCGGTGGCCGGATACTTGCGTCGGATTTTGGGGGGTGTCGCTTCCGCCTCTCCGGGTGTGTTGCCCGCGTCCCGTTCGTCGGGGGTGTCAGTCATAGGCTCTCCTCGTGGTTGTCCCTCCATTGTTCACGCATCATGCGTAATGATGGGGAACGCCCCCAGTGCGGAACTGCCGCGCAATCAGGTGACGTTGGTCTGACTTGCCCGTGGGGAGGGGCGAGGTCCGGGGTGCCACTGTGCAGATTCCGGTCGGCCACGGACACCGAGGTTCGGACAGTTTGTCCTAATGACTTTACATAACGCAGATTATCGGCGTTCGCTGAGGACGTGTTCTTGCATCTGTTTGAACTCCCGTCGGACCGATTCTGGTGTGGTTCCGCGGCGGTCGGCGGGACTGCGCTGGGTACCGGATGGCTCATCCCGGGGGCTTGACCGGTTCGTCTCGTAAGGCTGCGCCACCCAAGGGCGCTGGAATCCCCCGAGGCGATGCCCTATTCGCCGGCCTCGGAAACCACGTCAGGCCACTGAAGCGTGCCACAGTAGAACATGCCTGTCCCCACCCAGGGAAGGATCCCCACGTACCACCTGGCGCAGCTTCCGAACTGCCGCGAGGCGCCACCGGCAGGCGGCGAGAAGGAGGCCTGATGCCGCGCATTCTGATCCCGTATCTACTGTGGTGGGTTCGCCTGTACTACCGCATCGGTCACGCGGTGGCGCACTGGTTCCTGCGCATCATTCCGATGCCCTCGGTGCTGCGGCACCGGCTGGCCGGGACCGTGTCCATCACCCCGTACCTGTTCATGGTCTGGGTTGTGGTCGGCGCCAACGACTTCACCTGGACGGCGATCGGTGTCGGTGCGTTGATCACCGCACTGTTGCTGGTGCTTGTCCATAAAGCGGAGGCCCGTCGTGCGTTCCTCCGACGTTGAGCGCTTCTACTCCCACGTTCTCAAAGGACCGGCCCCGGACTCGTGCTGGTTGTGGGTGGGCGCGATCAGCGATGACGGCTACGGCCGCTTCTGGATCAACACCACAGGCGGTCAACGAGCTGTCGCCGCCCACCGCTTCTCCCTGGCCACGGTGCACGGTGGCCTCACTGCGATCGATGGTCTGACCGCGCTGCACTGGTGCGATGTCCCGCTGTGCGTGCACGCCACCCTGGAGTCCTCGACGCACCTGCTGCTGGGGACACGGTCGGAGAACATGGCCGACCGGGCGATGAAGGGTCGGATGCCCTCGGCCACCGCCGCCCGGTGGCGCCGGCTGTCCCGTGCGGAGCGATCGGTGCGTTCCCGGCAGCTGCGCGAGGAGCTCAAGACCCATGGGTGGGATGAGGACCTGGTGCGCGAGCTCGTGCACGGCATCGACCCTGACCATCCCACCCTGTTCTAGAACCACCACGGTCTGCACATGCATCGAGAGATAAGGCTGAAAGACCCGATGGCCATCAACTTCAAGCTCTTCGACCGAAAGATCCTCGACCCGAAGGAGTCATGGGCGGGACGGCCCTGGCAGGGCTGGAATCCGGAGGCAGCTCTCGAAGAGGTCTGGGAGTACAACCGAGGAGTCTGGCGGTTCGGGGACCGCATCGAGGGCGAGCGGATCGCCACCTTCTCCTGGCGCGGAGAAGTCGTGCTGGTGGCCGTCATCACCGGGATCGAGGGCGTCGGTCCGCAGTTCTGGAAGAACGGCCAACGACGTCGAGCCCTCCGGGGGTTCGTGCTGCCCGAAGGCCATCGGGTGCACGACGCTCTCATGGGTGCCGGGCGGCCACGGAACCGGGCTGCGCTGACCTACCATCCGACACCGGAACACGATGAGGTCCTGGCGACCGATGAGCCCTTGTCCCCCGACTCCGAGGGACAAGGGCGGGTCCTGGACCCCCAGCGGCGAAAGGCCCTGGAAGACGCCGCCCAGTCCCGCCTGGAGACCTACTACCGCGATCGTGGGTGGGAGGTCGCCGACGTCCGCTTCGACGGCCCCTACGACGCCATCGCGCGGAAGAACGGACAGACCCGTTACCTGGAGGCCAAAGGCACGCAGTCCAACGGCGCGTCCGTGACCGTGACCAGCGGGGAAGTCGACCACGCTCGGCGACACCCCGGTGAATGCGTTATCGGCATCCTCAGCGGCCTGCGGTTCACCGAGGACGGTGAGCTCGAGGACAAGGATGCCCGGTTCACCGTGAGTCCATGGGATCCAGCAGACGAAGACCTGCAGGCGACCCAGTACCGGTGGGCCACCACACGCGAGACAGTCCTGGCCGCAGAGTGAGCTGACGAGTCACCGGGCAGGATCTACGCGTCGACGGTCTCTCGCTCCAGCTCACTGTCGGCTGGAGCCGTCACGTCGGCGAAACCGGCCTCCTTCGACGTCGCAGCGTCGTCACCCTTGTTGTCCTTCAAGAGAGCGCGCACCGCGGCCGCTGACAGCTCCAATCGCTGAGCAATATCGGCCACCGCCACCCGCTCCCCCTTCATGCGCACGACCACACCGGCCTGCGCCTGCCTGGCCTGAGCGGCCTCCTGCTCAGCCTTGGCACGAATCTCCGCGATGCGATGCTCGGCCGTCTCCAGGATCTGCTCGGCCTCGCCCTGAGCGACGAAGAACTCCTCGCCCATTTCCAGCAACCGCTCCTCCCGAGCCATCGACTCCGCAGCCGCCTTCCGGGCCCGTTCCCGCGCCTCGGTCTTCGTCGCACTCTTCCGCTGCGCCATCACCACTCCTTCACATCAGCAACAACATTCCCATCCATTGAACACCACCGCCCTAACGGTCATAACCCGGCTACTTCGCGCCGGCCCCGCCGCCGGCAGGTCTGGCGCACCCGGAAAGGGCGCCCCAGGGGGCGACAGTGTCCTGAGCTTTCGCGGGGGCTGTGGACCGGCTCCGGGATCAATCCTCCGGTCCCTTCACCGGACCCACAACCGCCCGCGAAACCTCGTGCAGGTTGCCCACCCGAAACCCGCGCGTGGACAACCTGGTTCGCTTGCACCCAGTCGACCTGGAGTGTGGACAGCTGATGCAACTTTGTCTGTCCTCGTTCCTCGTACGTTCAAGGGCATCACCTGCCCACACTCCAGGTCTCGTGGGCACAACCGCGTCACAGCCGTGACGGACACTCTGGGTCGCTCGACTCGATGACTCGCAAGCTCGCATCGGCCCTTCCCGCCCTACTAGACCGTCACACCTCATGCATCATTGATAAACGAGGATGAAAACGCGATAGATTGCTTCTGTGATGACCGTCCATAAGCTCAGTGCTGGGGACGGGTATGCCTACTACACCAGCGAGGTCGCCTCCGCTGATGAGCTGCGCGCGGAGGGCCGGGAGCTGGGCGACTACTACACCGTGGAGGGCATGCCTCCGGGGCAGTGGGTGGCTCACTCCGAGGCGCTGCTGGGGGTGTCCGGGGAGGTCACCGAGGCGCAGATGGCGGCCCTGTTCGGGGAGGGAATCCACCCGGACGCGGACCGCATCCTGGCCGCCGGCGGCACCGGCGAGAAGATCGGCCTGGGGCAGAAGTTCCACAAGTATGACCAGGCCAATACCGAGCTGACCCGCCGCCTGGACGAGGAAATCGCCCGGCACGAACGCACTACCGGGGCCGCTCCGACGCGGGAGGAGCGGCAGATCATCCGCGGCCGAGTCGGGGGGCAGCTGTTCCGTGAGACCCACGGACGCGACGTGCGGGACAAGGAGGAGCTGGGCCGGTTCATCACCGCCCAGACCACCCCGAAGCAGCAGACCGTGGCCGGTTATGACCTGGTGTTCTCCCCGGCCAAGTCCGTCTCTCTGCTCTGGGCCCTGGGCGGAGACGAGGCCCGCAAGGCCGTCGAGACCGCGCACAACGAGGCCATCGCGGAGACACTGAGCTTCCTGGAGCAGGAGGGCACGTACACCCGGCGCGGCCGCAACGGCGTGCGGCAGATCGACGTCGAGGGCGGGCTGGTGGCCACCCAGTTCCGCCACTACGACTCCCGCAATGGGGACCCGCAGCTGCATGATCACGTGGTGATCGCCAACAAGGTTTTGGGTGCGGACGGGAAGTGGTCCTCCCTGGACGGGCGCACCTTGTACCGGATGAACGTGGCCGCCTCGGAGACCTACAACGCCAAGGTGATGGAGAAAGTCACCGCCTCCCTCGGTGTCGCTGCCGTGCCCCGCATGGCCGGTGGGAACGAGCCGATCTATGAGATCGCCGGGGTGGACCTGGATGCCATCCACCACGCCTCTTCCCGCCGGGCCGACATTGCCGGGACCCTGGATCGGCTGCACGCGGAGTTCACCGACCGCCACGGATACGCCCCCAACGCCAAGCAGAAAATCGCTCTAGCTCAGCAAGCCACCCTGGAGTCCAGGCCGGCGAAGAAGTCGGCTCGGCGCCTGTCCGAACTGGTCGAGCAGTGGGCAGACGAGTACGGGCAGCAGGTACAGATGCCGGTCGGCGACGACCTGTTGGCCCACGTGCGGGCGGCCGCCAATGGGCTGCCGACCGGACCCGACGCCACCCAGATCAACGTCAGCGAGCACGCCCGCCTGGTCGTCCACGAGTTGTCACAGAAGCGGGCCACCTGGAGTGTGAACCACGTCCACGCCCAGACCCGCCGGCACCTGAAAGAGGCCATGATCGGGCGCACCGTGCCCGATGAGCTGGTGGCCGAGGTGGTCAAGGAAGCCACCGGCACCCACAGCCTGTCCGTCACCCCGCAGACGGACGTACCGCACCTGGCGGAGTTCACCCGGGCTGATGGCACCAGCCAGTTCATCCGTTCGGACGCCGCGGTGTTCACCTCCCGCGAGGTCCTGGAGACCGAGCACCAGGTGCTCGCCGCCGCCCAGCGCACCGTCATCCCGGCCGTGTCCGCCCAGACCTTTGAGGAGGTGCTGGCCGCCCACACCGGCCCCCTCAGTGACGGGCAGGTGGCCCTGGCCCGTGCCTTCGCGTGCGATGAGAAGCTGCTGGTCCTGGGTATCGGCCCGGCTGGTGCCGGCAAGACTACGAGCCTGTCCCTGGCCGCTGATGCGGTGCGCGCGACCGGCGGCAACGTCGTCGGGCTGGCCCCGACCGCGGCCGCGGCTGCCGTCATGTCCGCCGACATTGGGGCCCAAGCGACGACCATTGACGCTTTCCTGATCGCGCACCGCACCGGCCGCACTGGGGCCGCCCAGCTGCACTCCGGGGACGTGCTGATCCTGGACGAGGTGGGCATGGTCACCACCCCGAAGCTGGCCGAGCTCGTGAACGTGGCAGCCCGCCACGGGGCCGTCGTTCGAGCCATTGGTGATGACCGGCAACTCGGGGCGATCGGCTCCGGCGGGGCGCTGCGGCTGCTGGACCACGAGGTGGGCGCGACCCGCCTGGAAGCCGTGCACCGCTTCCACACCGAAGGGGAAGCGGCCGCGTCCCTGGCCTTGCGCGAGCCCCCGGCGGCCGGTGCGGACACCCCGTGGGCCTGGTACATGGACAACCGCCGTGTGGTCGCCGGGGACACCGAGGCCATGACCGACACCGCACTGCGGGCCTGGATCACCGACACCGAAGCGGGCAAGCGGTCCCTCCTGATCGCCACCGACAACACCACCGTCACTGACCTGAACGCCCGCGCCCAGGCGGCCCGGATCGCCACCGGGGCCTTGGACGCCACCGGAGAGTCCGTGGTGCTGCGCGACGGCCTCACCGCCCACACCGGGGACGTGGTGGTGACCCGCCGCAACGACCGCACCTTGCAGCTCAACGGCGGCAAGGACTTCGTGAAGAACAACGACGTCTGGACCGTCGAGAAGGTGGGAGCGGACACCGCCACGCTGCGCCACACCGGCCACGGCGGCAAGATCACCCTGGATGCCGAGTACCTGGCCAAGCACGGCCAGCTCGGATATGCCGCGACCGTGCACCGCGCCCAGGGTGCGACCGTGGACACCGCCCACGCGATCCTGGACGACTCCACCGACCGGGCCGCCGCCTATGTCGCTGCCACCCGAGGGCGGGAAAGCAATCAGCTCTACGTCGCATTGAGCGACGGGCAGAGCCGCGACGAGGTCCTGGAGGCCATCGCCGGGGCCTACGACCGGAACCTGTCCGCCCACGAGACGGTGGCCGCTGAGGCCATGCGTAACGGCGACGTCGCCATGTTGGGTGAGGTCTACCGCGAGACCGTTGAAGCTGCCTGGACGGCCAAGACGCGCACGATGGCCGTGGACGTCCTGGGCGCGGACAAGGCCGCCGACTTCACCAATAGCGAGGCGTGGGGCGCGGTGGCCACGCACCTGCACACCGCCCAGCAGGCCGGCATGGACCCGGCCGAACTACTGAACCGGGCAGTGCATCAGCGCGGCTTTGGTGGTGCGGAGGACCCGGCCGCCGTGCTGGCATGGCGGCTGGAACACCGGATCGAGGCCGCCCAGCGGATCATCGACGACACCGACCGCCGGCCCCTGGGCAACCTCACCGACGAGCACCTGGAGAAGCTGGCCCAGCGCGCTGGGGCCGCCCAGCACCCGTCCCAGGTCGAGGACCCGCAGTGGGCGGCCCACCCCTACGCCTGGATGCCCTCGGCGCAGCTGGCTGAGGCGAAGGCCAGTGCGGAGGCCGAGAACCTGGCCCTGCCCCCGGAGCTGTGGGAGTCCACCACATCGGTGCACCTGGACTGGGTGGCTCGCACGATGGGCGCCGAGCAGGAGCGCCGGGCGGGGATGTCCCCGGAGCAGACGGCGGTGGAGCAGATCGCCCGCGGTGAGCGCCTCCGCACCGACACGGGAGTGTCGATCGGGGAGGCGATCGCCGCCGAGCAGCATGTGCGCTCAGTGGCCGCTAAGACCCCAGCACCTGCCCCGGTGGCGGACGGGCGCCGGGTGAGCGAGGACCTGGCCCCGACCACGCTGATCAACGACCGGCAGGTGCCGGTGCAGTACCGGGAGCAGCTGGAGCGGCTGCGCACCCGGATGGAGGAGCGCGTCCAGGTGCGCGGGGCCGAGCTGGCCGAAGCGGCTCCGGAGTGGACCGCGGCCCTGGGGCCGGTGCCGGCAAAGCCCGCCAAGGCGGCCGAGTGGCACCAGGTCGCCGCTGAGGTCGAGGCGTATCGGAACCGCTACAACATCGCCGCCCACGAGGCCGCGCTGATTCCCAAGGCTCATCAGGAGGATCCGGTGGCGGCCGCGCTGGTGGCTCGCGCTACCGCGCTGCACAAGCACTCCGCGCTCACCACCGCGGCCCCGCAGACGCCCGCGCAGATCCGTCAGGCCGTCGATGAGGCGCACGTGGCTGAGCGGGTGCGCGCTACCCCGGCCCCGGCCCAGGAGGCCGTGGAGGCGCTGCGCACTACCCGCGCCCAGGCCACTGATCCGCTTCCCGCCCCCCAGGCGCGGGAGGCCGCAGCCACCGAAGCCGCCACGGCCCCGGTAGCCGAGGAGCCCCGGCGCGTGCTGACCACAGACGAGTTGATCGCCCGCGCAGTGGCCCGCCACCGGGCCCAGACCCAACAGGCCACCCCGACCACCGATGCAGCTACCACCCAGGAGCCGGTCTTTCCCGCGCCGGAGCCACAGAAGAAGGAGCCCGCCGTGTCCGAGAACGCCGAGCAGTCCCGCCAGCAAACCTCCGGTCCCTCCTGGCACGCCAAGCATGCCGAGGTGGCTAAGCGCATCAAGGTTGCCGAACGCGTCGAGCGGAAGGCCAACCGACAAGAGGACCGCGCCGCGGCCACTCGTCGCGCCGCCGACAACTCCCGCCGCGACGGTGGCCGAAGCCTATGAATCCTGACCTCAGTCGGGGCTGACGACGGTGAGGCAGAAGGGATGCCCGGCAGGATCAAGAAGCACCCGCCACTGCTCAGGGGCGGGCTGGTGCTGGGCGGGACGGGCGCCGGCTGCTACGGCAGCGGTGACGGCCGGCTCCAGGTCCTCTACGGCCACGTCCAGGTGCATCTGCTGGTGCTGGGAACCTTCGGGCCAAGACGGCTTGACGTAGTTTTCGGCGCGCATCAGCGTGAGCATCGGGCCCGCCCCAGCCAGGGCGATGACCCCGCGGTCCGGGGTGGCAAATGCTTCCTCAAGCCCCAGTAGCCGGGAGTAGAAAGCCGCCAGCTGGTCGGGGTCCGGGCAATCGAGGGAGATCGAGGCGAGCTGTCCTACGCGTTGAGTCATGTCCCCACGCTACTGCCGCGTCCCGGCGCGGCCGGACCGCCTGATGCCCGGCCCACTGAGTAGTGATCAGTAGTCTGCAGGTGGCTTTCCCCGCTCTGCCCCCGGTGCCCAGAAGGAAAACGATGAAGCGAGCAATGGTGTCCGTAGTAGCGCTGGGGCTGATGATCCTGGCCTCCGGCTGCGGTGGTGAGACCTCCGCGCCAGGAAGTGGAGCTGAGGCTGTGGAGCAGGCGATGAGTCCGCAGCCGAGAACCCGGGAAGAGTCTTGCGCGGCGATCGCCCGGGCCGAGCAAACCCTGCACGACTCTGCCCTCCAGGAACACCCGGAAATCTTGGATCGAACCGATAGCGAGCTCACCCCCGAACAACAGGACTTCGCCCGAGGTCTCATCAGCGATTACGCCGAGACTCTCGCAGACATCGAACGGGAGGCGCCTGAGGAAGTAGCCGTCGAGCTGCGCAACGTCGCCCCGGCGGTCGTCCCGATCATGTCGGCCGCTGAGGGCGACTCCCCGGCAATCTCCGCCGGGATGATGCAAGACGCCCTCGACAGCATGTGCGGCCAGGGCGAGATGTTCGACGGAAACGCAGACACCTGATACACCAGCCCACTGTCCGGCTCATCGTCTTCGGGGCCCGCTGCCTTCGAAGCGGGCAACTCGCCCCGGTCATGACCCATGTGCTTCGGGGACAGGTCCGCGTCCACTCTTGGCGTCGGTTATGCCAGCGGCTGCTGGCGGGGGCGTGGGAAGGGCCTGACGGTACCGCGATCCAACGGGATGATTCGGGGCGGTCCACGTCCAAGGTATCCCCTGCCTAGATGTACTGACCGGACACGTTGGTCAATCGTGAGAAGGGCGGCTGGTTGCTGCAGGCTGTGTGGGGCCGGTGATGGTTGTAGTAGTGCAGCCAGCCGTCGAGTTCGCCGCGACGCTCCGTCTCGGAGGTGTAGCAGCGGGCGTAGGCCCAGCCGTCGGCCAGGGTGCGGTGGAAGCGCTCGATCTTGCCGTTGGTCTGCGGGCGATACGGCCTGGTCCGTTTGTGCCTGATTCCCAGCTCGGCGCAGGTGTCGCGCCACAGGTGTGAGCGATAGGCGCCACCGTTGTCCGACAGGACCCGCTCGACGGTCACCCCGCGGGCGTTGAACCACTTGACGGCCCTGGCCAGGACCGCTGTGGCGGTGTGGGCTGTTTCGTCGTCGTGGATCTCGGCGTAGGCGACGCGGGAGTGGTCGTCGATGACGGTGTGGACGTAGGCCTTGCCCATCAACGGGTCGTAGTGCTTGTTCTTGGGCTTGTCGGGTGTGGCTGCGCGGTTCTTCTCGCCTTGTCGTCGGCCGACGTAGCGCCAGCCTCCGCCGTCTGGGATGTTGCCGAGCTTCTTCACGTCGACGTGCAGCATCGCCCCGGGGTGGTCGTGCTCGTAGCGACGAACAGGCTCTCCAGTGGCACGGTCGACGTGCGACAGGCGGTTCAAGTGGACGTCGACCAAGATCCGGTGGACTGTCGACGGAGCAACGCCAATCCGGTATGCCAACTGAACCGGACCTTCCCGCAGACGCAGCCGGAGCTGGATACAGCGCTTCGCAGTCGTGGGGCTGGTCTTGTTCGGGGAGCGGTGAGGCCGTGAGCTGCGGTCCTGCATGGACTGACCGGCCCGGTAGCGGTCAGCCCAGCGCTTCACGGTGGGCCAGGAGACCTGGAACCGGGCAGCGACCTCGCTGATCGGCCATCCGTGGTCAACAACCAGCTGGGCAACCTTGAGGCGGTGACGCGGAGTGAGGGCGGCATTGGCGTGGGACATGGTGGTCTTCCTGGTGACGAGCGGGTGGAGACAGTGATGGGGCTGCACCCTGTGGTGCAGCCCCATCGATTCGGTATGTCAGTTGCCGTCCGTGTCCTCGCTGTTCGGCGCTGAAGAGGCAGCCGTCTCGGTGGGTGTTCCCTGCTCGCTCTGGGGCTGGTCGTCATCGTCGGGCACGATCTGGGCCCCGCAGCAACTGCTGTCCTGCTTGCGTGCGGTGAAGAGGTCCTTGAGTCCCATGGTTGCTTGTTCTCCTCGTGTGGTTGGGAATGTGGTGGTTGGGTCAGGCGATCAGTGGGATGAGGTAGCCGGCGGCGATGGCCGTGCCGATGACAGTGACCACGAAAGTGACGACCAGTCGGGGCTTGAACAAGGTGGTGAGCATCGAGATCTCGGGGATCGAGGCTCCGGCGCCGCCGATCATCAGCGCGAACACTGCACCTAGCCCCATGCCGGTCGAGCTGAGGGCCAAGCCGATGGGCAGCATCGTCTCGATACGCACGTAAAGCGGAACGCCAAGCACGGCGGCCAACGGCACGGCCCACGGTTTGTCGTCGCCAGCGACCGCGGCGAGTTGGTCCTGAGGCACGAAACCGTAGATAAATGCACCGACCGAGACACCCAGCACCATCGGGACGAGCAGCGGTCTCAGATCGGCCCAGGCCTCGCCGAGTGCGGGCCGGATCTCGTTGCGCAGGCCTGCCCAGGGGTGGGGGGTGCTGTCGTCGCCGACGACCTTGACTCGCTTGAGCTGGCTGGCCATGCCGAGTCGTTCCCATACTAGGGGGGCGAGCAGGGACCATGCGGCGGTGACCACCGTGTAGACCAACGCGATACGCCAGTCGAACAGCAGCACCACCCCGGCCACGATGATGGGATCCAGCAGCGGTGACGAGATCAGGAAGGTCATCGACGTCCGGAACGCCACCCCCGACTTCAACATCCCAGCCAGCACCGGCAGCGTCGAACAGGAACAGAACGGCGTGATCGCCCCCAGCAGTAGCCCCTTGAGCGGGCCGGGAAGGCGCCCATCGGCCATCCAGCTCTGGATCCGATCCGGCCCGAACCGCCGGTTCACCAGCGCAACGAGCACCGAGATCAGCGAGAACAGGACGAGCAACTCGACCAGGATCAACCCGAAGGTCTGTACCGCATGAATCACCGCGCAGCACCCTCAGTCGATGCCTGACCCTCCCCTGCTGGGGCAGTGCAGCACGCCTTCTGTCCCTCTGGAGTGAGAGTCGCCAAGTGAGCGAGCCACTGCACCGGCGCCGCCAACTGCTCACAACACAGCGCGTAGATGTTGGACCGGCCCTCGGCCCGCACACTGATCAGCTGCGCTTGCCGCAAGGCTGCCACATGGTGACTCACCAGCGCCTGGCTCAACCCGGTGGCCTCCTGCAACTTCTTGTTCGAGCACGCCCCCGCCGCAAGCGTCAGCACGATCATCAGTCTGTTCTCGTCTGACAAAGGCTTCAACAACGGAGCAAGCATCCGCGCGTGATCCCGCGCCGACAGGTCCGTGCGCGGCAGGGCAACATCCAGTGAAACTGTCATACCCACACTATAGACAAGCGTGGCCTTCTGTCACAAGTGGCGACTTGTCTATCGATCAACGTGTCCGGTCAGTACACCTAGATCACCAAACTGGTGACTCGGGGTGGTTTCACGATGTTGTGCTGAGAGTCAGCTGCTTGCGGTGGTGGTCGTAGTGCTGGGTGCCGTAGTGGTAGAGCTCGGTCAGGCTCATCCAGTCCCGGAAGTAGGGGTCCCAGTGCACGGGCATGTGCATTCCTCGGGCCAGCACGTCCTCCGGTTCGGCCTGAAGCCGGGTCTGCAGGGTGTCAAGGGTGCGGTCGAACCACCGGAGCAGCCGCGGGCCGTGGATCACACCGGCGGCACCGCGGTCGCTGAGGTAGTTGATCACGTGGAAGGGCCTGGTGCCGGCCTCCAGGACCCTGGCGAAGGTGCGGCCGACCGCATCCGGGAGCCGGCCCATCAGGCGCACCAGGGGCAGCAGGCGCAGGACGACCAGGTAGCCGAAGAACATGTGGAACAGCAGCTGGCCGTTGGTCCAGCGGGTGCCGGCCGAGGGGCGGCGCAGATCCGCCGGGCTCGCTGCGGTCACCAAGGTGTGGAAGTCCGACCGGACCCGCTCCAGCTCCTCGTGGATCGCCCGGCGGGTGAGGGGTGAGCTGTTCACCGGCTCCTCCTCGACGCGATGTCGATGTCGTTGTCGTTGTCGGGAGGGTCCTGCGTGCTGGTCGGCTTCTGGGCGATAAAGCGCAGCACCCCACCACCGAAGGAATCGCGCAGGTGCACCGGCTTGAGGCCGGCTTGCCTGAGGGCGGGTTCGAAGGCTCCCGGCTCGATGAGCCTATGAGGGGACCGGTCGGCCAGGTGTACCCAGGAAGCGGCGCGGGAGGCGAGCAGGTCGTATCCCACGAAAGCCCCACCCGGCCGCAGGACCCGGGCGACCTCAGTCACCGTGCGTTCCCACTCGATGACGTGGTGGAGCATCAGGAAGCTCAACACCGTGTCGAACGATCCGTCCTCGAAGGGCAACCGGGTGGCATCGGCCTCACGCGCCTCCGCCAGGGGGAATCCGGTCAGGCGTTTCTGGGCGGCTTCGACCATCACCGGGTCGGCATCGGTGGTGGTGAGTCGCACCTGGGGATGGGATCGGGCGAGGGCGGCGGCCATAGCGGCGCTGCCCCCACCGATCTCCAGCACGTCCCCGGTGAGGGGAAAGCCCTGGGTCGCCCAAGGAATCATCCGCCGGGCCACCAGACCCCACGGCGCGCTGCGGCAGAAGGAGGCCTCCAGAGCGGACATCTTCGGCATAGTCTCCACCTCTCGGGGCACCCGCGTGGTTTCCGCCGAGCCTAGCTTTCCGATGGACGGCAGTGAACCGTCCGGGCAAACCCCGGCACACCCTCACCGGTCACCCCACCCTCAGCCCTGCCCGGACGTTGATCCAAGGGATCCTGGGGCCCCACCACAGGGCTGAGGTCCGCCGACGGGTGGCCTAGAGGCCGAAAGCGCCGCCTTCGAGGAGAATGACCACGCCCAGGCCGATCAGCACGATCGGGAACAGGATGTGCTCCCACCGTTCCAGGACCTCGGCGATGGGCTTGCGGGTGGCGACGTACTTGGCGATGGCCACCAACACCGCGACCATGGCCAAAAAGGCGATGCAGTAAGCCACCATCGCGGTGGGGCCCACGGTGACGAACACGGGCACGTAGACCCCGATGTTGTCCCCGCCGTTGGCAAAGGTCACTGCCGCGACGGTCCAAATGCTGACCTGTTTGCCGGCAACCTTCCCCTCGTCATCGTCATCATCGTCGTCGCTGCGCCAGACCTTCCAGGCCGCGATGAGGCCCAGCACCAGGGGGATGAGGCCGAAATAGGGAATGGCCTCAGGGGGCAAGAAGGTGCTGGCGCCCAGGGTCACCAGCACGGAGGCGACCAAGATGCCGCCGAAGCCTACGTACTGGCCGATCCCGATCTTGGCGGTGGTGCCGCGGGCCCCGGCTCCGCGGGCGAAGAACAGGGAGAGCACGATGATGTCGTCGATGTTGGTGGCCGCGAACAGGCCGATCGCCTGCAGCACGGGGGAGATGAGTTCCATAACCTGTCTTTCCTTTGGAATCGGGGGTCCTCGGCCGGGACCTGGCCTGCTGCGCTGTGCCGGGTGGCCGACCGGGGAAGCATGGGAAGGCTGTCGGGAGCCGATGCCCCTGGCCCTACCACCGGGGCACTGTCACCGGGGGTGGGCCTCGGCGCCCGTCATGGGCGCCCGGAGGCGTACCAGCGCCAACGTCACCCTCACGTTGTGGGTGGGCCCGGTGATGGTGGGGTATTGGTCAGTGCTCTTGAACGGAGGTGCCGTAGGCGGGGCACAGCGCGACCTGGGAGCCGGTGGATGCCAGCAGGGTCTCGGCGGCGGCGAGTACATCCATCAGCTCCGGGCGGGTCAGAGCGTAGAAGATCTGCCGCCCCTCGACGCGTCCGGCCACCAGCCCGCAGTCACGCAGACACGCCACATGGGTGGAGACGGTGGACTGGGCCAGGCCTGTTTCCTCCACCAGGTCCCGCACCCGGGCTTCACCACCGGCCAGGCGGGCCACGATGGCCAGGCGAGTGGGATCGGACAGGGAGTGGAACAGGGCCACGGCCGGGGCCAGGACGGGGGCACAAGCAGTGTTCGTCATAAAACGATCATATCGCTTAAATCCGATTGATTTGGCGGAATTGATGCGATGCCGATCACCGGGAACGGCGCACAGACTTCATTCCCAGTCATGGTGGGTCTCGGCGGCCCTGGTAATGGGGTGCGCGGGGGCGGTTAATCGGTGGAGGCGCTCCGAGGTGCCGGGGCCATCAGGGTGCCCAGGATCAGGAGCCCGGCCCCGGTGGTGACGAAGACGTCGGCGAGGTTGAAGGTGGGAAACCACCCGGTGTGCAGGTAGTCCACCACCCCTCCCCCGTCGAGGCGGTCCAGGATATTCCCCACCGCGCCCCCCAGCATCAGGGTTGCTCCGGTGTGGGCCAGCCGGTTCAGGGTGGGTGCTGCAACGAGCAGATACCAGATCAGCCCGACGATGATCGCCCCGGTCGCGGCGATGACCACCCCGGTGGGCAGGCCCGCGCCGAGGCTGAAGGCCACCCCGGTGTTGTGGTGCAGCTGCAGCGTGAGCAGTCCCAGGTCTACCGTGGTCCCGTCGGCGAGACGGGCTGAGGCCACGGCTTTGAGAACCAGATCGACGGCGGCCAGCACCGCCGACCCGGCCAGCAGGACGATCCGGGACCGGCGAGCAGATCGAGACGAAGAGCCAGCCTGCCCGGCGACGGGGGCGCTCATGCGGCCGGCTCCAGGGCCGGGGCGGGCTGGGTAGTGGGCAGCTGGGTGCGGCGGGAGAGCCGGCCGGCGCGCACCCCGTTGCCGATGATCAGGATCTCGGCCACCTCGTGCACCAGCACCACCGCGGCCAGGCCCAGGATGCCGAACAGGGCCAGGGGGATCAGCACCGCGATCAGCGCCAGGGACACCCCGACGTTCTGGAGCATGATCGACCGGGTCCGCCGGGCGTGCTCGAGCGCCTGGGGCAGGTGGTGGAGGTCCTCGCCCATCAGGGCGATGTCGGCGGTCTCGATGGCCACGTCGGTGCCCATCGCCCCCATGGCGATGCCGATGTCGGCGGTGGCCAGGGCCGGGGCGTCGTTGACGCCGTCACCGACCATCGCCGTGGGGTGCTGCTCCTTGAGGGTGCGGATGATCTCTGCCTTGTCCTCCGGGCGCAGATCGGCGTGGACCTGGGTGATCCCGGCGGCTTCGGCCAGGGCGGTGGCGGTGAGGGTGTTGTCCCCGGTGAGCATCGCGGTGGTGTACCCGGCGCGGTTGAGCCGGGTGATCACTTCCCGGGCTTCCGGGCGCAGCTCATCGCGCACCGCGATCGCCCCGATGACGGCCCCGTCCTGCTCGATGAGCACTGCGGTGGCCCCGGCCCGCTGCATCCGCTCGATCTCCGCCGCCAGGGGTCCGGGGGTGATCCACCCGGGGCGGCCCAGGCGCAGGCGCGCATCCTCGAAGGTGCCGTAGAGCCCGGCCCCGGGAACGGTGTCCACATGGGTCACCTCGGCCCGCTGGTCGGTGGCGGCGAGGATGGCCCGGGCCAGGGGGTGTTCGCTGCGGGCCTCCAGTCCGGCAGCCAGCCCCAGCACCCGTTCCCGGCTCACCCCGGGCGTGGTGGCGACCTCGATGACGGCCGGGTTGTTGCGGGTGAGGGTGCCGGTCTTGTCCAGGGCGATGGTGCCGATCTTGCCCAAAGTCTCCACCGCGGCCCCGCCCTTGATCAGCACCCCGATGCGGCTGGCCGCGCCTACCGAGGCGACCACGGTGACGGGCACCGAGATCGCCAGGGCACACGGAGAGGCCGCGACCAGCACGACCAGGGCGCGTTCGAACCACAGCGCCGGCTCCCCGACGACGAACCCGTAGGCGATGATCAGCGCGGCGACGATGAGGATCCCCGGCACCAGCTTGCTCGCGATGGCATCGGCCAGGCGCTGTCCGGGGCCCTTGCGGGACTGCTCAGTCTCGACGATGTGCACGATCTTCGCCAGAGAGTTGTTCTCGGCCGTGCTGGTGACCTCCACCTCCAGCGGACCGGTGCCGTTGATGGACCCGGCGTAGACCTCCGAGCCCGGGCCGACCTCCACCGGCACGGACTCCCCGGTCAGCGCCGAGGTGTCCACCGAGGTGCGCCCGGTGAGGATCCGTCCGTCGGTGGCCACCCGCTCCCCGGGCCGGACCACCATCAGGTCCCCGGGCACCAGCTCGGCCGGGGCCACGGTGACCTGCACCCCGCCGCGCAGCACCGTGGCCTGATCCGGGACCAGGTCCAGCAGCGCGCGCAGCCCGCGCCGGGTGCGTGCCACCGAGTACTCCTCCAGGGCCTCGGCAATGGCGTAGAGGAAGGCCAGCATCGCTGCTTCCTCGATCTGCCCCAAGGCCACGGCACCAACGGCGGCGATGGTCATCAGCGTGCCGACCCCGATCTTGCCCCGGGCCAGCCGGCGCAGGGTGGAGGGCACGAACGTCCACCCGGCCACCAGCAGCGCCGCCGTCTCCAGGCTCAGCGCCACCCACAGGGGGACCCCAACCATCGACAGGACCCACCCCGCCAGCAGCAGCACCCCGGCGATCGCGGCGGCACGGACCTCACGCACCTGCCAGAATCCCTCGGCTTCCTCCCCGGACTCGCCGGTCTCGTTCTTCTCGTCGCCGCACCCGCAGGCATCGCTCATCGGACAGTCTCCTTCATCACAGGGGTCTCAGGCACCAGGGGAACGTAGGTGGTGCACGGCTCCACGGCAGTGCCGGTGGCCGGCACCAAGGTCTGGGTGGTGGAGGGCAGTTCCTCCACCTCGGGGCGGGTCAGGGAGTAGCAGATGCTGCGCCCCCGGGCCCGGACTGGGAGCAGCGCGCAGCCGCGCAGGCAGGCCGCCTGGGCCAGGCCCGCTTCCCAGCCAACTCGCTGACGCCTACTTCCCCACCCGTCATGCGCAGGAGCATGGTCAGCGGAGTCGGGTTGCTGAGCGCGTAGAACAAGGCCGCTGCTCTCAACGGTGGGCAGGAAGCGAAAGCCCCAACCCGTCCGATCGTCATGGGGCGATATTAGCGTAAAGGACAGGTGTCCCTGATCGGTCTTGCGAGTCCTCGTTACCCCTGCCGGCCATGAAGTGATGGATGGAGTGGACACCCATGGCGAGGATGCCAGGGGCGAGCACGCCAAGGCCGGGGATTGATGCACTGCCCGCCACGGCGGGGCCCAGTCCCTGAAGGGGCGCCACTGCAAGTGCCGGGCACCCCGCAGCCGTGCCCTGGAGGACCCCGGCAGCCACACGAGCCGTGCCGGGTGCCGGTGGAATCCCCGCTACTATGATCGATAAATGGCGATCATCCCCGGGGGGTGGTGCTCCAGCGCCCCGACTTCTCCAGGGAGCTCGAGGTGGACCCACCGTGTGGTGTCCAGGAGCCGATCAGCTTCCCGGTCCCTGGTGACCGGGGCACGTTCAACCCCTCCTTGTCCGCGAATCCGTTCCGATGTTCAGGTGAAACTCCCGTGACCTCATCCTCTTCCCTCTCCGCTTATCCGTCTCGACGCCGGGTGCTTTCTCTGGCCGGGTGGGGGGTGCTCGGGGTGGCCCTGGCCGGCTGTGGCGCGGAGGAGGACTCGCTGGCCCAGCAGGCGAACGCGGGCGATGAGAAGGGCTACATCGCCGGAGACGGCACCGTCTCGGAGTACCCCGCCGGGGAACGAGGGGAGCCCGTGCAGTTCGCCGGCACCCTCTTCGACGGCACCACCGTGACCGCCGAAGACCTGCGCGGAACGCCGGTACTGCTGAACTTCTGGTACGCCGGGTGCGCCCCGTGCCGAGTGGAGGCCCCCGACCTGAAGGAACTCGCCCAACGCTTCGACGGGTCGGTCGCCTTCTACGGGGTGAACCTGCGCGACGAGAAGGCCACCGCCGAGGCCTTCGAGCGCACCTTCGGGATTCCTTACCCCTCCTTCGAGGACAAGGACGGAGGTGTGCTGATGGCCTTGAGCGCCTACGTGCCGCCGCAGGCGGTGCCCACCACGCTGGTGCTCGACGCCGACGGGCGGGTCGCGGCGCGCATCCTGGGCCTGGCCGACCGGTCGATCCTCGAAACTCTCCTGGCGGACGTGGCAGGCGAGACGGCATGAGCACCGGCACCTCCTCCGGTCCCCACCCCGGGAGCAGAACCACCCACAACGCTGAGGGCACCACCGCCGGTGGCTCCTGGGGCACCTCGTCCGGCGGTCCCGTCACGGGTTCCGGTGATGTCGAGGTTCCGGCGCTGGGGCCGGTGGGCATGGCCCGGTGGGCGTGGACGCAGCTGACGAAGATGAACACCGCGCTGTTCCTGCTGCTGCTACTGGCCGTCGCGGCGGTGCCCGGCTCGATCTTCCCGCAGCGGATCCAGGACCCCGCTCGGGTGAGCGACTACATCGACAACAACCCCGTCCTGGGGCCGTGGCTGGACCGGTTGCAGCTCTTCGACGTGTTCTCCTCGGCGTGGTTCTCGGCCATCTACATCCTCCTGTTCGTCTCCCTCGTGGGGTGTGTGCTCCCGCGGGCGGGGAAGCACTGGCGGGCCTGGCGGGCCCAGCCCCCGCGCACCCCTAAGCGGCTTCAGCGGCTGCCCGAGCACCGGACCCTGACTCTGGGCGGGCGGACCGGTGCTGCGGCACCGACCCCGGACGAGGTCGTGGCTGAGGCCGCCCAGCTGCTGCGCAGACGCGGCTATCGGGTGGCCGTGCGCGAGATCGGCACGGCCGCCCCGTCGGTGGCGGCCGAGCGGGGGATGTGGAAGGAGGTCGGCAACGTCGTCTTCCACCTGGCGCTGCTGGGGGTGCTGATCTCCGTGGCCGTGGGCTCCCTGTTCGGCTACAAGGGACAGAAGATCCTGGTGGAGGGCGAGTCCTTCGTGAACACCCTGATCGGCTACGACTCCTTCACCCCGGGCACCAACTACAACCCCGAATGGCTCGAACCCTTGTCCTTGCGCTTGGACGACTTCTCCTCCGAGTTCTACCGCGACACCACCAACCCCCGGAACTACGGGGCCCCGATCGACTTCACCGCCGAGGTCACCGTCCAGGACGCCCCGGGAGCGGCCCCGCGCCAGGAGACGCTGAAAGTCAACGCTCCGGTCAACGTCGACGGGGTGAAAGCCTTTCTGGTGGGCAACGGCTACGCCCCGGTGATCCGGGTGACCGACGGCAACGGGGACGTGGCGTTCGAGGGCCCGGTGGTGACGATCCCGGTCGACGGGGTCTACACCTCCAACCTGACCCTCAAGGTCCCCGACGCGCGCCCCGATCAGCTGGGCTTCACCGGGCTGCTGCTGCCCACCGCGGTCACCGGCCCGGACGGGATGCCGCGGTCGGCCGACCCGGGTCTGGCCAATCCCCGGTTGATCCTGTCCTCCTACTCCGGGGACCTGGGCCTGGACACCGGGGCCCCGCAGAACGTGTACGTGCTCGACGTCGAGCCGCTCACCGAGCTCAATTCGATGATGAGCGACAACGGGGCGATCACCCTGGATGCCGCGAACCCCGTGCACGAGCTGCCCGAGGGCAAGGGCACCATCGAGTTCCTGGACGTGAAGCGCTACGTGGGCCTGGACATCGTCTATGACCCCGGACGCACCGGGGCCTTCATCTCCTTTGTGGCCGCGTTCACGGGGCTGCTGATGTCGATGTTCATCGCCCGCCGCCGCGTGTGGGTGCGCGCCACCACCGACCTCGACGACCAGGGCCGGCCGGCCACCGTCCTGGAGTACGGACTGCTGGCCCGCGGGGAGGACCCGCGGCTGCGTGCGGAGGCCGAGTCGCTGGGCGAGGTGTTCACTACCCGCTGGGAGGCGATCGGAGTGCACGACAGCGCCGATGCCCCCGCAGTGTCTGCCCTCGAGAAGACCACACACCGGGCCCACCGCGGCCCCACCAACGACTGAGAGGACGAGGAGCCCATGCCCGTCAACGAGACCCTGGGCACCTGGAGCGAACTGTTCATGCTCCTGGCCGCCCTGACCTATCTGGTCAGCTTCATCGCCTTCGCCTGGGACATGGCCTCCCACGCCAAGACCCTCCACGCACCCGGACAGACCGACCGGCACACCGAGGCCGACCGCGCCCTAGTCGGCGCCGCGCCGGCCGGCACCGGCACCGGGAACCGGGGGCGCGGCTACCACACGAGCGCGCGCTCCGTCCTGGCCGGGCACGTGGCGGACGAGCAGATGCGCTACACCGGGGAACGCCGTCCCGCCGCCCGGGTGGCGGTGGCCGTTATGGTCCTGGCCTTCGTGCTCCACCTCGCCGCGGTGGTGGCCCGCTCGATCGCCGCGGCACGGGTGCCGTGGGGCAACATGTACGAGTTCTGCACCACCGGCGCCCTGGTCGTCGCCGGGGTCTACCTCGTCTCCTTGTGGATGCGCGACCTGCGCTTCGTGGGCTCGCTGGTGGCCGGGCTCGTGGTGATCATGCTCTGCGCGGCCACCATCGGCTTCCCCACCCCTGTGGGACCGCTGGTCCCGGCGCTGCAGTCCTGGTGGCTGGTGATCCACGTGTCCATCGCCGTGGCCGCCTCCGGGGTCTTCACCATCACCTTCGCCATGGCGCTCCTGCAGCTGCTGCAGGCCCGGCGGGAGCAGGCGATCCTGTCCGGCGACCGGCCCGGCATGGGCTTCCTGGCGATGGTCCCGTCCTCCCAGGCGCTGGAGAACCTGTCCTTCCGGCTCAATGCGGTGGGCTTCGCGTTCTGGACCTTTATCCTCGCCGCCGGCGCGATTTGGGCTGAGCAGGCCTGGGGCCGCTACTGGGGCTGGGACACCAAGGAGGTCTGGACCTTCGTGATCTGGGTGGTCTACGCCGCCTACATGCACGCCCGCGCCACCCGGGGCTGGACCGGCAACCGGTCGGCGTGGCTGTCGATCGTCGGCTACCTCTGCGTCATCTTCAACTTCACCGTGGTCAACACGGTCTTCCCCGGACTGCACTCCTACTCCGGGCTGTAATCCCGCGCAGCGCGAGCCTCCGACTAACCGCGGGGTGGGCCGATCGTGGCCCCCGGCCCGCACCTTGAGGAACTCCCGATGCCGAGAGCAGTTCTTTCGCGTGGTTGTCCCGGCGCCGCCACGGCCCGGTGGATAACTTTTTAACGTCCCGAGCAGGATGCACCGTTGCCCGGTCCTCGCCAACTCGCGAAGGTCACCCGTGCGGTGCGCTGCTGCGGCGCGATGAGCATGGGGCTGTGGCTCCTGCTGCTCATAGTGGTGGTGCTGATCGGCGTCCTGGCATTCGGGGCGCTGCGCGACCGCGCGATCATCGATTGCCCCAGCGGAAGCGGACCCCCCGCGGTGACGGCCGACGCACCCAGGCGATCCTGCAGGAGCGCTGTGCCCGCGCAGAGATCTCACCGAGGAACACCCGGAACAGCTGCACACCCTGATGCAGGGCCGTCCTGTCCCCTGCTCCCGCACAGACTGCGACCCCGGCACCTCTCCCCGAGAGGCGTCGGGGCCGAGGCCTGTTCAAGGGTTGGTCACAGACCGGTGAAGGCGGTGAAGAAGCGGAAGAACACCGAAGCGGCCACGGCCACGTAGGCGATGGCGACCAGGGTCCAGGCCCACTCGGAAGCGAAGCGCACCAACCCCGGCGGGGCAGGGATGACGCCGTGGGCGAGATTGCGCACGGTGAGCAGGATGAACAGCGGGATCATCGCCGCCCACACGATCATGCAGTACAGGCACAGGATGTAGATCGAAAACAACGCCTGGGACCACAACCAGATCACGAACACCATGCCCAGAGTGACCCCGACCTGCAGCCCTACCCAGTACCAGCGACCAAGCCGCGCCCCGGAGAGGGCTGCCATGGCGGTGGTGATGACCACGGCGAAGGCGACGATGCCGATCAACGGATTGGGGAAGCCGAACAGCTCCGACTGCCAGGTGCCCATCACCTGCCCGCACGACACCCACGGGTTGATGTCACAACTGGTGACATGGTCGGGGTCTTTGTAGAGCTGAAGGCGTTCGAGCACCAGGATCGCCGAGGCAATCCAGCCGATGATCCCGGTGACCAGTAGCAGGGTCGCAAAGGGCCCGTGACGGGCGAAACGGGGCAGGTCCGCCTCGACTGCCGGCTCGATACCGCGGGAGCGGGCGATAGTGGACTGGTCGGTCATGACGGTTCCCATCGATGGTGCGTGCGGTGTTGGTGGGGTGGGTCAGTCGGTGGCGGCGGTCTCGACCTCGGCCCGGAACTGCTCCAGTGATTCCGGGTTCAGGACTTCCCCGTCGAGGTAGAAGGTGGGGGTACCGCCTACACCCAGGGCCTCACCGTCGGCCACATCGAGCTTGATCCGCTCGGTGGTGGCCGGATCGGCCACTGCGGCATCAAAGGCGGCCATGTCCAGGCCGAGGTCTACGGCGAAGCCGCGGAAGACCGCGCTCTTGTCCTCGCCCGACTCCCCCCATTCGGCCTGGGTCTCGTACATGCGCTGGTACATCGGCTCGTACTGTCCCTGCTGAGCGGCGGCCTCGACCGCGAGGGCGGCGTTCATGGAGTTGCGGTGGCCCGGCAGTGGGAAGTAGCGGTGGACGAAGGTGACGGTGTCGGCGTACTCGGCGCGCAGGTCCTCGATGAAGGGGTAGGCGGCCCGGCAGGACTCGCACTCGTAGTCCAGGAACTCCACCAGCACGGCCTGTTCGTTCGGGGCCTTCGAGAGCACCCGGCTGTTCTCCCGCACCACCTGCCCGGCATCCTCCGGGGCGGCGGCAGTGGAGGTGCCGCGGGTGGTGAAAAAGGCGATGACCGCAGCGACCACCACAGCGGCCAGCAGAATCCACACCAGAATCTTGGGCTTCGCCGAGGTCTTCTGCGACGTCTTTTTCGAGGTGTTGGTGGAGGTGCTCACGCAAAATCCATTCTGTATCAGGCCGTAGTGCCGTAGTGCTGATGGAGGAACGGGAGGGACGGTTGCCCAGGGGTTACCGGTCAGGGGCAGAGGGGGATCTTGGGGCCGGTGGGCGGATCGGACAAGCTCGGCGCCCCCGGCATTGTAGAGGCCGGATCTGGAGCCCAGCCGAGTGCAAGCCTGTGCCGGCGACACCAGGCGCCAAGGCTGGCCGGTGGCCCGCAGACGCCGTTCGCCGCATAGGGGCGTCGACTGCCCCTCCCGGTCATCGCTTTCTGACGATATTAGCGCAATAATCGGTCCAGGTTGCTGGCTCGTGTCCGGGCCGGCACCCGCGCACACCATGGCTTCCGGGACCCCGGGGCCAGATAGCTTCCCCACAGACTCAGGACACGGCATGCCAGCGCACACTCTCCGCCTGTTGCTTGACGCCCGTGCTTCCCGCAGAGGTGAGGCCGAGGGCCTGGCCCGCCGGCAACGGGACCGCCTGGCAGAAATGGTGCGGCATGCCCGGACCTCCTCGCCGTACTACCGCCGGCACTATCAGGGCCTGCCGGCCCACATCACCGACCCGCAGCTGTTGCCGGCCACTGCCAAGGCCGAGCTGATGGTCCACTTCGACGAGTGGGTGACCGATCCGGCCGTCACCCTGGCTGACGTCGAAGCGTTCGTGGCCGATCCCGCCCTGATCGGTCACCAGTTATTGGGTCGCTACACCGTGGCCACCACTTCCGGGACCACCGGTGTCCGCGGGCTGTTCCTGGTCGATGACCGCTCCATGGCGGTGACCTCTGCGATGGCCTGGCGCATGCTCACCGACTGGCTCACCCCGGCAGATCTGGCCCGCATCCTCACCCGGGGCGGGCGCCTGGCCATGGTGGTCGCCACCGGGGGGCACTTCGCCTCCGGTGCCGCCGCAGCAGGGCTGCGCCGGGGCCGGGCCGCCTCCCGGATTGGGGCCTTCTCGGTCCAAGACCCCGTGCCGCAGCTGGTGGCCCAGCTCAACGCTTTCGACCCGGCCGTGCTGGCCCCCTACGCCTCGACCTTGCGGTTGCTGACCGATGAACAGGAGGCCGGGCGTTTGCACATCCACCCCGCCCTGGTCGTACCTGCCGCTGAGGGCCTCCCGGACCGGGAGTACGCCCGGATCGCCGCTGCGTTCGGGGCCCTGGTGCGTCATAGCTACGCCGCCACCGAATGCCCGTTTCTGAGCTACAGCTGCACCGAGGGCTGGTTGCACGTCAACAGTGACTGGGTGCTGCTGGAGCCCGTCGACGCCGACCACCGGCCCGTGGCCGCCGGGCAGCCCTCGCACACCGTGCTGGTGTCCAACCTGGCCAATCGCATCCAGCCGGTCATCCGCTACGACCTCGGCGACAGTGTGCTGGCCCGCCCCGAGCCCTGCCCGTGCGGCAATCCGTTGCCGGCCATCCGTGTCCAGGGCCGTACTGCCGACCTGCTCACCTTCTCCCACCCCGACGGCACCACCGCCACACTGACCCCGCTGACACTGAGCTCGGTGATGGACCGGATCCCCGGAGTGCAGCAGTCCCAGCTCCTCCAGACCGGACCCACCGAGCTCAGCCTGCGCCTGCGCCCGGCCCCCGGCGCGGACCCGACCCGTGCCGAACAGGAAGCCCGGCAACAGATCACCCGCGTGCTGACCGACCACGGCCTGGGGCACGTGCATCTCACTGTGGACCCGGACCCGCCGCAGCTCACCGCCGGGGGAAAACTGCGCATGATCATCCCCTTGGACCCGTCCTAACCGCAGGACCACCATCACGGGCCCTACCCCGCTGCATGGGAGTGGATCGGCCACCGCAACCCCGAGGGCGGGAAGCCCCATTGCTATGATCGATTCATGACGATCATCTCTGACTGTGCAGGTGCCGGCCTGGATCCGGCCGCGGCCCTGTTCCACTCCCTGGGAGACCCCAAACGTCTGGCCATCGTGCAGCGGATGGCCCAGGGCGAGGTGCGCGTGGCAGAGCTGACCGCCGAACTGGGCTTGGCCCAGTCCACCATCTCGGCCCATGTGGCCTGCCTGCGCGACTGCGGTCTCGTGCAGGGCCGCACCCAGGGGCGAAGCATCTACTACTCCCTGACACGTCCCGAGCTGATGGATCTGCTCGCCGCCGCCGAGGCCCTCCTGGCCGCCACCGGCAACGCGGTGGACCTGTGCCCGACCTACGGCACGGTCGCCCAGCAGCCCCGACCGGATCACGCCCACACCCGGTAAGCACCTCCACGGTGCAGACCCCGCTGTACTGCGCCCGCCCGGGCCAGCCGAAGGCGCTGGGACGCCGGTTTCAACGGTGAGCCCGCCCCCGATTCCAGGAGACTTCCCCAGCCGTGTTCCACCCTGCCCCTTCATGCCCTTGCCCGATCGCTGTGGGCGTTCACCCCAGAAGCCGTTGCGGCGCCCGTCCTGACTCACCGTTCTGCAGTGGCGGGGAGGGACGGGCGTGAGCATCGGGGGCTACTTCGCCGAGACCGTGAATTCCGGGGCCCTGCTCATCGCCGCGCCCCTGGCAGTGATCGCCGGAATCGTCTCCTTCATCTCCCCCTGCATCCTGCCGCTGGTGCCCGGCTACCTCGGCTACGTCTCCGGACTCACCAACCCCACCAGCCCGGACAACCGCCGACGAGTGCTTTCCGGGGTGGGGCTGTTCATCCTCGGCTTCGCCGCCGTCTTCACCCTCTACGGGGCCGCCTTCGGCACCCTGGGCGGGTGGCTGGTGCGCTGGCAAGACCCCATGATCCGCACCCTGGGCCTACTGGTCGTTCTCATGGGCCTGGTCATGGTGGGGAAATTCTCCCTTCTCCAGCGCACCCTCAAACCCACCTTCGCTCCGCAGACCGGCATCGCCGGGGCCCCGCTGCTGGGGGTGGTCTTCGGCCTGGGCTGGACCCCCTGCATGGGCCCGACGCTGAGCGCGGTCCTGGCGCTGAGCACCACCACCGGCGGGGCCTGGCGCGGGGCGCTGCTGGGCTTCCTCTACTGCCTGGGACTGGGCATCCCCTTCATCCTGGTCGCCGCCGGCCTCAACTGGGTCACCACGACCCTGACCTACATCCGCCGCAACATCCGCACCTTCAACATCGCCGGCGGAGCCGTGCTGATCGCCGTGGGGCTGCTGATGGTGACCGGAATCTGGATGCAGTGGATCTACCAGCTCCAAAGCCTCGCCGGAACCTTCATCACCCCCGTCTGAGCCCCGCAGGGCGCCGCTCATGAGCGCCCGATCCTACGAAGGCCGCCCCAGCATGGGCTGACCAACCCATCCAGGAGGACGATGATGATGACCGACCTGGCCCCGGCCCTCGCGCTGGGGCTGTATTGGACCGGTCTGGTGGCCGCGTTCGGTGTGCGGTCCTGGATCCACCGGGCCCGCACCGGCTCCACCGGCTTCCGCGGCATCAGCGGAGCACCCGGGACGGCCGAGTGGTGGGGCGGGCTCCTCTTCGCCGTGGCCCTGATGCTCGGCGCAGCCGCACCCGTCCTGACTCTCACCGACACCGTAACCGCACCCCGCATGCCCGATGTCATCCCGTGGGCCGGTCTGGTCATCACCGTCCTAGGGTTCGCCGGCGTGCTGGCCTCCCAGGCCGGCATGGGTGCTTCCTGGCGGATCGGGGTCGATGCCACCGAGCGCACCGAGCTGGTCACCACCGGGGCCTTCGCGGTCATCCGCAACCCCATCTTCACCGCGATGCTCACCACCCTGTTCGGCCTGATGCTCATGGTGCCCACTGTGGTCAGCGCCGCGGCGTGGCTGTGCCTGCTGCTGGCCGTCGAGCTTCAGGTCCGCCTGGTGGAGGAGCCCTACCTGCTGGCCACCCACCGTCAGAACTATGCCGCCTACGCTGCCCGGGTCGGCCGTTTTCTGCCCGGCATTGGTCGGCTGCCTCGCGCACCCCGTAGCGAGAAGGTGTCCTGAGACAAGGGCGGCCACGACGCAAGGGCTGAACCAACAGGAGCATGGCGGGAGCGGAAACTATCAAGGGGCCCGGTGGTGCCACGACATCGGGGTTCCCGAGGCCATACCCGGTCAGGTGTCAGGTTAGTGTTCCTGGTCCTCGCCTGAGTGGTCGATGGGCCGTCCATCCTTGAAGTTCTCGGAGGCCACAGCCCAGTCCTCGGGGTGAGAGACAGGCAGCAGGCGGAACTGCTGTTCGTGAGTGCTGTCATACGGGGTGACTGCTTCCCGCTTCATCCGAGTGTGATCGCGGATGAGCAGCATCTCAACAACCTGCGCGGCGGTCTGGAGGTCCTGGGCAACGGTGCCGGTCTCGATGCTCGTAGGTGAAAGGACAGCGCCGTCATCATCACGGTCCACGTAGAACCCACGCTGCTTAGCCAGGTTGGCCTCGACCGCAGCGGCTTCGGCCTCCTTCTTCCTCCGATCCCAGGCTTCTTCCCAGGACTCTCCCTCCCGCATGAATCTGGACATCAAGCTGTAATCGCCCCAAAAGGACGCAAGCTCATCGCCATAGACGACCGCTTCTAGGTACTTCTTCGTATGGTTGCGTCCGTGCTGCCTGAGTACGCTCATGGCGCGGGGCGAGTCATCACCAACGCTCCATGCACGCTCGAAGGCGTCATAGATCCACAGCGCCTTGCCCAGCTCCTCCTGCGCCAGAACAGTAAGCGACCTCGCGCGCCCATAGGACTCAGCAGCGAGGAGGACATGGGCATCGGAAATCAGTGCGGACGCGTTATCCACCAGTGCCTTCCAGAACTCCCGCGCTTCTACGGCACTCTTTTTGGTCATAGTCCCAGTGTCGCCCAGTGGCCCGACAGGACTGAGGTGCGGATCGGGGTCGTCTCACGCACCGTTTAGCGCGACACCCTCAATTCCGCCAGCTGATGCACTGACTGCTTGAGTCCGCGATGTTATTGACCATGATGGCAACGGCTCGATCACTGCTGTCCTAGATGGCCAAGCGAAGCCCGTCGTGATCTCAGTGGAGGAACCCGGCGCCTGTTGGAAAGAGATGGCGCTGTGCTCCTGGTCTAGATGCTCACCAGGTCCATTCGGCGGGGGGCTGTTCGGTTGCGAGGGTGCGGCGGATGCCTTTCTCGACGTGCTTGGTGCCGCATCCTCCGAAGGGGCCGTGTGGGGAGAACAGGATGGAGGCGTGGCGGTCGAAGTGATCCACCCACCAGGAGGACAAGCTGTTCTCTTCCGATGCCATCAACCACTGGGTGTGCAGGGCAGACAGGCGGTCCACGGCCTCGGTGTGGGCCCACCACTGCGGACACCAATGCCTGTTGGAGGAGCGGTCCACCGACTCCAGCCGGGAGACGAACTCCTCGACCCAGGTCACGAACTCCCTTTGCGTGGGGCGTTCCACGGTCTCCGTGTCCTGCTCAACTGCTTCACTCACCACCGCTGTCCTTCCGTGATCCGGTCCAGGACCGGGCTGATGCGGGCTGTCAGGTCCTTGTCCTCGAACCACCGCACGGTGCGCACGATGGTGCCGCCGCCGGTGGAGGTTTTCACCCAGGCGTACCCAGCGGGGAGCTCGGAGAGCTTGGAGACGGGCATGATGTCGCGCTGGACGGTCTGCACCGACCGGGACGCCACGCCCCGGGAGGTGGAGGTGCTGCGTACCTTCGCGTCGTAGGTGCCGATGAGCTTGCGTAGCGACTCCAGGAAATCCGCGTCATCGGAGCCACCGCCGTAGACCTTCACCGCGGCCGCCGACCACAGGGTGTCCCACCCGGTGCGCTGGAGCATGTCTACGCCTTGGCCTTTGGTCTGGAAGTAGGCGGAGACGACGATGCCCATCGACCCGAAGAACGAGTACCACTCGGGCAGCTGCTTGAGCTTCACCACGTTGCCGACCTCATCGAGGTCAGCCACCAGCGGCACCGGCAGCCGGCCCCCAGTCCGGCGGGCGGCGTGCTGGGCGGCGGTGACCACCGCGTAGACCAGTGTGGAGACGAACGCCGCCCCAGACCCGACAGCGTCTTGGGTGAGCAGGATCAGGGTGTCCTTGCTGGTGACGAACCGGTGCGGGTCGAACACCGGCACCCCCGGGGTGGGGGTGGACCAGGCCAGCAACTCGTCGTGCACCAGGGCCGAGGACATGCGCTGGGCACTGGCAGCCACCGACCCCCGGGTGTCCTCGGGCTGACGCCCCATGCCCTGCAACGCCGATGCCGGGCCGGTGTGCCCGGCCTGTTCCAGATCCTCGGCCGGTTCCAGGAAGTTGGCCGAGGACACCCAGGCCAGCACGTCCGAGAGCGTTTTGCCGCTTTTGGCGGCCGCCAGCAGGCACCAGGACAGGTAGTCCCGGCCTTGGGAGTCGAACTGCGGATCGCCCTTGCCCCCGGCCGACCCAGAGGCCGAGGCCGTCTCGAAGATCGAGGCGACCTCCCCGGCCGAGACGGTATCGGTGACGGTGGCCAGGAGGTTGAAGATCATGGCCGGGCGGGAGCTGTCGCGCCAGATGCGTTGCGGGTCGAACAGCCACACGGTGCTGCCCGGCGTGGTGCGGGCGGCCAGGACCTCGGCCACGCCGTCCACCTTGTTCGACGTCATCACGAACGCTCCAGGCGCCTCGGTGGCATGCCGGATCACCTGGGAGGTGGTCTTGCCCCGTCCGGTGCCCCACACATGGGCCGAGCACTCCCGCCACCCCTGATAGATCGGGTTCTTACCCACCAGCCCGATCGTCAGCCCCGGACCAATGCCCTGTGCCTCCGGGTGCAGCCGGTGCGCCTCCGTGGTGCGCGCCGCAGTCATGGCCGGGTTGATCCGACCCGGAGGGCTCATCCGCTGTGCAGCCTCCTGAGTCTTGGACGGGGTGCGGGTGCCCCACACCATCAGCGCGGCCACACCGGCCACCACCTCCAGGCCCACGAGGAAGGTCGCGGCCATCGGCCAGTCCACGGCCCCGGTGGCCAGCTGGATGCCCAAGGTGAACGGGTTCCAGGGCAGGTCCCCGGTGATCGGGGTCAGCACGTTGCCCAGGTGCACCAGGCCCACCGCGCCCATCACGGCGGTGAACAGGATCAGGATGCCGATGAAGCTCTTGTTCTGGTCGTTGGTGTTCATGCGTTCACCCGTGCCTGTGCGGCCGCCCAGGCGGCGTTCGTGTCGTGGACCCGCAGTTCCCCGGCGGTGAGGTTGGTCTGGAAGGGCACCCCGGGGGCTTCCCCGGTCTTCAACATGAACCGGCCGCGTCCTGGAGGGGGCGAGGTGCGCCCGGTCTTGGGGTTCACCGAGCCTTCGGCGGACCAGGCCACCAGCAGCGCCTTCTCCTGCTCGGAGAGCGGGAAGACCGTCTCGAGCATCCCCATCTCGTTCTGGGCCAGCCCACCGAGGACCTTCATGGAGGAGCGCTCCATGAACCCGGTGGCGATCTTCGTCAGCTCCTCGGTGCTCAGCTGGAGGTCTTTCATGGAGTGGGTGATCAACAGCTGCCCCAGGCCCTTGGTGCGGTTGAGCCGGGTGATGCCGTCGATCTGGTGGACCAGCAGCTCGGAGGCGCGCAGGGCCTGCCACAGTTCGTCCATGATCATCAGGTGGTGGCGTTCTTCCATCAGCCCGGCCTCGGCCAGGGTCTTGGCTGCGGAGATCCCGGCTTGGGCGTAGGACCAGCACACGATCTGCACGGCTGCCCGCAGATCCAGCAGCGTCTCGTCGATGGCCGACAGATCGAAGTCCACCGACTGATCAATCTGCATTTCCTCGGAGGTCTGGCGGCAGAACACGTCCCCGAACGGCCCGTGTGCACCCAGGGCGTTGAGCCCGGCCAACAGGTTGCGCACCTGCCCCCGGTAGGCCGTCTCGTCGTCGACCAGGATCGCGGCCATGATCGCCGGCCGGGCGGCGGTGATCACGTCCACCACGTCTTGGATGATCGGCTGCCGGCCCTGGCTCTCGGCGTGCTCGGCGGCCTCGGTGATCGCCATTGACAGCACCGTGGGCTCCTGCTGTCGGGCATCCAGCGGTGCTTTGAAGACCAGCTCCAGTAGTCCGGTGAGGGCGTTGAGGCGGCGGCTGTGGATCTCCGCGTGCATCTGCCGTTGCAGCGCCTCGGGCAGCTCAGCCAGCCGGCGCCACAACGGCCCAGCATCGAGCGGGTTGATCGAGCCCACCCCGGGGGCGACCCGGATCACCTGGCCACCGACCTCGACGGTCAGCCCGGCCAGGTCCGGCTTCACATCGCTGGCCCCGACGAACAGGAACCCCTGGTCGACTAGGGCCAGGGCCATACGCACCGCCACCGAGGACTTCCCCCGGGCCTGCAAGCCCAGGATGAAGCAGGACGGGGAGGAAATGATCCCGCGCAGGAACAGGTTGATCGGGTCCCCGCACACCACCGAGCCGTTGAGCTGATTGCGCCCCAACACCGCCCCCACCAACGGGGAGGAAGTGCCCACGGCAAACGGCCACAGCCCGGCCGTCTGATTGGAGGTCGCGGTGAACTCCGGCGGGGCCTCCACCCAGGAGGCCATCCCGCCGTGGGTGACGTCCATGCCCTTCTCCGTGAGCTCCCGGAATTGCCCGTTGCTCTGAGCAGCGGACCGGCCGAAGAACTTATTGAGGACCGCATCGGTGAGCTGGTCGAAAACAGACATCACAGCGCCTTTCGCACATCAGCCGGAATCGTCGCCACGGCATCGGGCACCACGCCCAGACCGAGGTTGAACGCGAACGCCGCGTCGTCGTTGTAGTCGCACTCCCGTAGGCCCAGCTGCACGCCCTGGGAAGCGTTGCGCCGCAACGTGGCCGCCACCCGCGGCAACTGCTCGGGCCGCTCGACGGTGGCGGTCACGACGATCGAGAACCGCACCAGCGACGCGCCCTCGGCCTGCTCGCGTTCGGCCTTCCGCGCCTTCTCCAGGGCGATGATCTGGGAGCTGGTGGGCCGGCGGTTCTTCTGGTTCGCCGCGAACTGCGCGTTGGTGAGGGACTGCTGGACCTGGGTGGCGGACTTGTCCGGGGACTGGGGCCGGTAGAACACCGTGACCCGCTTCTGCACCATCTCCGCGTTCGGGGCCAGCAACGCCACCAGCGCGTTTTCCCGGAAGGTGCCGGCGGGGGGACGCCACATCTGCCAGGACTTCGACACCACCCCGCCGTGCTCATACCTTCCAGGGGAACCGACCACGCGGGCGGCGGAGGGGCCGACTTCCTCCCAGCGCAGCCCGGTGCCGGCCTCGGACAGCCGGGCCTTCTCGACGGCGGCAGCGGCCAACGGGTTGTAGGCCACATAGGTCTGGTCGATCAGATCACTCTCCTGCATCAGTGACACCGATCCGGCCCCGGCCTGCTCCAGCTGCTCCAGGAACCCACTGAGCAGCGAGGAGACGTCCGTGGCCAGCTCCTCGGCGGTGCGCTCGGGCACCCCCTCACCCTCATTGGCCTTGGCGCTGAACGTGAGCGCGATCCACTGCTCCAGCTTGGGCACGTCCTGATTGAGGTCGGTGACCACCTCGTCCATCGTCGCCCTCGCGAAGGCCGGCACCGACTGGGACCCCGCCTGAGCCCGTCCCACCGCCACCGCATCCGGCAGCCGCTCCCCGGGGTCGGTGGTGGACTGGGTGGTGACCGAGACCTGCACCAGCTCGGTGTTGGCCCCGGCGTCACGCTGGAACGCCGCCCAGGTGCCCACCATCCGGTCCACCCGGTCCTGGTCCAGCAACCCCAGCCCGGAGGAGTTGGCGATGACGAACACGGTTCCGGTCTTCAGCTTCGGGTGCCACAGCATCACCCCCTGGTGGCCGAACAGGTCGGTGAAGGTCACCGGCTCGGTCGCCGCCAGCACGCCCGGGGCGCGGAACGAACCATCCGGGATCTGCGAGGTCGGACCGGCCTTGTAGGTGGTGCGATTCTTCTTCTCCGCCCGGGAGAACATCTTGCGCGCCACCCACCGCTCCGGCTTGGATCGGCCGTTGCGGTCCTTGGCGCCGAGCACGGTGGCCACGATGAACGCGGCCACCGCGATGCCGGCGGCCACCCAGATCTGAGAGGCCATGATGAACAAGAACACCAGCACCGACCCCACCCCGAGGACCACGGTGGAGGCCATCGAGAACCCCAGCAGCCCGGCCGTCTTGTCCTCAGCGATGTTGCCGTACTGCCGCACGATTACCTGGTTGCTACTCACAGATCCTCACCACTTTCAATGGAGTGCTCAGCGTCCCGGACGACTTCCCGCAGCCCGAATTCCAGCCGTTGGCCGTTGATCAACGGTTTCTTGGCCCCCGTCACCGAGGACCCTTCCCCGCCCGGATGCCCGGTCGGCCCAGCACCATTCGTCGGAGCCACCGCCTCGGCAGCGGCCGGCCCAGACGCCTCAGATGCCCCACCGGCAGCGGCCGGGGACGGGCTCGAGCTCTGCACCTGCTCCGCACCGGAGGCCCCGCCCGTGCCGGTGCCTGCTGCACTGTTGGGGGCAGCACCCGTGGTGGGACTTTGCACGTTCTCCGCGCCCGAGGCACCACCGGTCGTGGTCCCTGGTGCGGAGGTAGGAGCTGCACCGGCTGTGGTGCTCTCCACGTTCTCGGCACCGGCCGGTCCACCAGCCGAGGGAGAGCCACCACCAGCACCAGTCGATCCCGGCGCCCCGGTCGAACTGGAGGCACTGGAGCCGGTGGAGGAACCACCCCCAGCACCCGAACTGGCACCAGCGCCGGAGGCACCGGCTCCGGCCCCCGAAGCACCGGCCCCAGCACCAGAGCCAGCCCCGGCAACTCCAGCGCCACCAGCTCCACCACCGGCAGCACCAGCAGCTCCCGCACCGGCCCCGGCAGCACCGGCAGCTCCGGCACCGGCCCCGGCAGCACCAGCACCCGCGCCGGCAGCACCCGCGGCGGCCGCTCCGGCGGCGGCCGTGCCGACACCAGCGGTGAGCGCGCCGATGGCCACCGCACCACCGAGCATCGCCAGCCCACCAGCACCCATACCGCGCGGCCCGGCGCTGACGGCCGGGACCATGACACGGGCCAGGGCGGGCATCGACAGGCAGGCGGAGAAGATGATCACGGTGCCGGTGAGCAGGGTGATGACCTGGTTGGCCACCTCACCGTCACCGGTACCGCTGATCCCGTTCATCAGCGCCAGGCCGAAGCCGTAGAGCACGGCCGCGACCGGCTTGAACAGGATCACCGAGATCAGCCAGCCCACCGCTTTGTCGAATGCCTTTCGTCCCCGCTCCGTGGTAGAGGCGGCGGCGAAGATCGGCAGGATGCCGCACAGGGCACCGGCCACCCCGTAGGAGAAGATCACCAGGGCCGCGTTGAGGATCGCCCCGAGGATGGCGAAGGGCGCCAACACGATCAGAATTCCAGCGGTGGTCAGCGCCATCGTTGACCCGGTCACAGCATCCAGGCCCATCGACTGCCCCAGCCCGTCCCGGGCCGCGTTGCCGGCGATGGTGTCCACCAGCCACGGGGCGACCTCATCGGTGACCGCCAGGGACAGCGCGACCATCGATACCGCCAGCCCGGAGACCACCACGGTGCGGATCAGCCCCATCACCAGGTTCTCGGCCGACTCCCGACTGTGATCCCTGGCGATGCGCAGCACGGCGAAGGCTGTTCCGACGATGCCCGCGACCCCGACAAAGGTCGTCGTGGCGGTCTGCACCCGTTCGGTGGCCGAGCCTGCGCCCATTTCGGGGGCGCCGATGTTCAGCCACCAGGTGCCCACGAAATCGAGCATGGTGGTGAAGATTTCGATCAGCCACCCGGCCATGAACAGGATCAGCTTCTCCACCGTGTCCCCGGCGATGCTGCTCGCCATGTCACTGATGAACTCCATCAGACCTTGGGTCCCCACTGGACGTAAGGCTGGCCCTGGTACTGATCACCGGTGATCATGTCCGTGCCCGAGGCCGGGTCCAGCTTCCAGTCCCCGTCCTCCCACACCACATCGACCTGGCCGGTGATTTTTTGCGTGAGGCCGTTACCCGAGGGCAGGTCATAGACCAGCCGGTAGGAGGCAGCCTCATCGGTGTAGTGGTCTTGGGAGTAGCCGATCAGCGTTGAGGAGGCCGTGGCCGAGCCATCGGTGCCTTCTTCCACACCGTCGCGGATGCGCTGAGCTTTTTCCTCGATTCGGTCCCGGTTGGGACCTTCCACCATTGCCACTTCGACGTCCTCCGCGGCCTCCTCGCTCACTGAGGGGTCCAGCGCCATCGCGTAGGTCGCCGCAGCCATCAGCGCCCCGGCTTCGGAGCGGGCATAGCCGACTCGCAGTCCGGAGTCCCGTCGCTCACAGCCGCCGAACTCCGGGGAGGAGGGCACCACGTTGTAGCCGGCGGCCACCCAGTCCTGCACCTCGGGGGCCTCATCAGCCACCGACACCGCGTCCTGGTTCAGCTGTGCTTGGCAGTCCCAGGCGAAGTCCTCCCCCAGCTGGGGGGCAACGGCCTCGGCTGCCCCGGGGGTGGGGGCGGTCGAGGCAGCAGGGGTCTCGGGGTCCTGGGCCCGGCTTTCATCGGTGGTGAGGTTGCGGATGGTCACCCCGGCCACCGCGACCAGCAGCAGCACCAGGGCGATCAGGGCCGGGCCGAACCAGCGGGGGCGGGTCCGGGTTGCGTCGTTGTTGTTCGTGTCCATCGGGGGTCTCCCTGTCGTTGCGGTGCCGGTTGAGGATCTGGGACCGGCTCAGCCGCCGGTGATCATGTTCCAGATCGCCCCGGCCGCCCCGAGCAGAGCAGCAGCGACCAGCGGCCACACCGGGGCCTCGACCTCATCACCGCGGCGGCGGTTCCGCCCGGCCGTGACGAGTCCGAAGATGAAGTAGACGAACAGCACCAAGCCGGCGGCCCAGAGAATCCAACCGAGGATCATGGTCACGTTTTCCATGCCCGGGGGCTGGGTGGGGGTGGCGTTGATGGCCGGGATCATCAGGGCGTTGAGGGTGTTGACGAACATTGGGGGGTTCCTTTCTCAGTGCCCGGTGTGGGCGATTTTTTCGATCTTCCGCAGCACGGTTTTCAGCCGGGTGCTGGAAGGGCTGGGGGTGACGCCGACCTCGCGCCACGACGACTCGTAGGGGACTGTCATGGCCACCGGGAACATGCGCGCCACACCCCGGGCGAAGCTCAGGGTGGGCTTGGTGATCCGGTTCTTGGGCCGGTCATGGACAATGACCAGACCGACCAGCTCATAGGGCAGCTGCCCGGTGGCGGACTTGCGCGCCAGCTGGGCCGCTGACTCCAGGGAGGACGCGCTGGTGGAGCACACCAGCAGCGCCCGTCCCGCCCACTCCGGCTCCTGCACCGCCGCGTCCACGACCTGCTCGGAGCACAGCCCGGCCAGAGTGGAGGTGCCCACTCCGCCGGAGGCACCGACCAGCCACAGCGTGGCCGGGGTGACCTCCACCGGGGCCGCCGACTCCTCGGCGGGCACTGGTTCCTCGGCCAGCCTCTGCTGGGGGTTCTGCGGGCCGCGGATGGAGTCCCGGGACCCCAGGATCGGGTCCTCCTCCATCGGGTCCTCCTCTTCGACGACCTCCGGCGCTGCCACGAAGGGGTTGCGGGGACTGTCCACGATCACAGGCCCTCCCGCACTGCTGCCCCGGCTCGGAGCCAGGCCCGGCGGGTGGCCGGGGTCATCGCGGAGAACCGCACCCGACCCTCCACCAGCGCCCGGTCATAGGGGATCGTGACCACCGCCCGGGCGTAGGGAGCGAATTCGGCGGCCAGTTCCGTGGCCTTGGTCTTCTGGTGGCCGGGCTCGCAGCACAGCACCACCACCACCGCGTTGCGCGCCAGCTCCTGGGCGTGGGTGTCTCCGGTGTGCAGGGCGGCCAGTACCCGGGAGGCGCCTTCGGCGGCGTCATCGACGGACTTCACCGGGATCACCACCTGATCGGCGTGGCTGATCATCGCCTGCCAGTTCGCCCCGCGTTCGGTGTTGCCCGAATCCATCACGATCGCCCGGTAATACTTCGCGGCCACCGCGTGCAGCCGGTCCACCTCATCCCCGGTGACCATGTGCCGCTCCTGGTCCCCGGAGCGGTCATCGGAGCGCAGCACGTCGTACCGGTCGGCCGGCTGGTGGTGGACGTAGCCGGACAGGTCCCCCACCCGGGCATCGGAAGTCATGAAGTGCTCGGTGCGCCCCAACAGATCCACCACGGTCGCCTCGTGCCCGGCATCGAAGGTGCGCCACCCCAGGGAGCCCAGGGAGTTGTTGTTGTCCCAGGCCAGCACCCCACCACCGGAGAGGCGGGCGAACACAGCGGCCAGGCAGATCACCGTGGGGGTCTTCCCGGCCCCGCCCTTGGGGTTCAGGACGGCGATCGTGCGCGGGCCGGCCCAGTGGGCCGACACCGCGGCCTCATCCTGGCGCTGGCTCAGCTCCGCGGCCGAGGGCGCCAGGCTCAGACCTATCGAGTTCAGCGCACCACGCCACCCGCGCTGGGCCGGGGCGTCCACCTCGGGGCGATCCACGAAGGACGGCAACGACTCCCGCCGGCTGCCAGCCGACTCGGACTCCGCCACCGCCTGAGCCGTGGAGGGGCGGCCGCCGAGGAACGGATTAGGTGCGGGAGCAGCCGCCGCAGCCGGTGCAACAGCCTGATCCTCCTCAGCCGCAGCAGTCACCGGGGCCGTCTCCACCGACGCCGGCACCACCGACTCCACTGCAGGCACCGACTCAGGCTCAGGAGACTCGACCGGGGCAGCCACCGGCTCCACCGTGGCCACGGACTCAGCCGGGACCTGCACGGTGGCCGGTGCCGCGCTCTCCTGCCGGGAGGTGCCATCGGCACCGACCAGGAACGTGCGGGACCCGGAGGGGTCCTCGATGTGCAGCTGCATGTCCTGGTTGGTTTGCTCCGCCAGGGTCTTTGCCGTGGCTATCACCGAGCGGCGGGCATCGCCCACGGAGGAGTGGTTCTCCTGGGTCGCCTCCCCGTCGGTGTCCAGGTGCACGGCACCGGTGGAGTCGATCGTCGCGGTCATTCTCATCAGGGGGTCTCCTTGGCAGCGGGGGTAGGGCTCGCAGTCGGTGAAGTGCTGGCAGTGGGGCTGGCTGTGGGGGTGGGGCCGGAAACGAGAAGGGCGTAGAGGGAGCCATCGGTGGACCCGGCCACCCGAGTCATCGCCATCCCGCTGTCCGTGATGACGTCAGGCACCGCCGCCTGATCCGCCCTGGTGGTCGCCTCCGTCTGTCCGTCGCGGGTGACCTGGGCCTGCTTGCCGTTGTCGGTGACCCAGGCATAGCCGGCGGCCAGCTTGGCTTGGCCATCGAGGCGGTGGGCGGTGGTGGCTTCCACATCGACCAGCACCGTGGAGGCCAGCAGCAGCCCGTGGACCCGATCGGCCTGCACGGTGGAGGTGGTGATCTGGGCGCCGTCGAGCTCGCGCATCGCGACCTGCTTCACCGAGGTCGCCTCGGTGGCCTCGTCGACGTCGTAGAAGCCGACCACGGTCTGCTTGCCGTCCTTCCACGCGGCCACCACCCGGCCCTGAACACTGCCGAGCACGGCGGTGAGTTCCGCGCCCTTGGCCGGGGCCGGCAGGGTCGCCGGCTTAGGCAGGGCGGCGGAGTCGGTGCCGACCCGCCACACCTTCCCAGCCTTGGTATCGGCAGCGATCAGATCCGCATCCTGGGCTTCCAGCGGTTTGGCGGCCGCCGGAACCACCCGGGAGACGGTGGACCCGTCCGCCTTCACCAGCAGGGACTTCTTGGTGGGCAGATCCAGCCGGGGCACCGTGCCGCCGTCCAGGACCACACTGGCCTCCTGGGGGACTTCCACCCGGATCGGGTCCGAGGAGTCCGGGGTGAACAGCACCAGCTCCTTGCCGGTGGCGGCCGCCAGGCGGATCTGCCCGTCCACGGTGAACATCGCCAGCTGGGTCACGGTGAACGGCGCGCTACGGCTCCACTGCTCCACCCCGGTGTCGGGGTCGTGGCCAATGAGCTTGCTGCCCTCGACACTGACCGGGCGGCCTTCCCAGTCCAGGACCGCCTTCACCTGGGACCCGGACATGGGCGTGGCCCAGGCGCCGTAGGTGTCCCATCCGGCAGGGGCCGGCACCGGCAGCTGCGCTGGGGGCGGGGTGTGCACCACCGCGACCGGCTCCCGGTCATCGTCGGTCAGGTTCATCGCCACCGAGGTGCCGGCCGTCAATCCCAGAATCCCGACGCTGCCCCAGATCGCCAGGGCACGACGACGCTGGTTCCCAGACCGGGCACCCGCCGTGCGCGTGCTGGTGCTGCTCCCGCCCTGCCGGACCCCATTGCTGGTGGCAGGCCCGGGGCCAGCCGGGGGCTCGTACTCCTCCAGGGTGCCGAGTTCGGCGTCCACGACCATCTCGAACACGGACCCGTCCTCGGTGTGGCCCTGCACCCGGCACGCCTTCAACCCCAGCCGCCGGCAGGCTTCTGTGGCCGCGTCCGCGGCGACCTCGTGGGTAGCACCGGCATCGAGCACCGGATAGGTCAGCACCTCTCCCTGTGCATCGGCCACGATCTGCTCCGCGCCGAAGGCCAGGGTGATCACCGGCCAGGAGTGCACGGCCGGGCTCACGAGGCGGCCTCCCCGGCGGGCAGGTCGTGGGACTGGTGGCCCACGACGTCCCAGGCCCCGGAGTGCTTCTCCAGGTAGATCGTCACGTGCCGGGTACCGGTGCCGTCGGCCGGTTCCCCGTCGCGGCTGGCCCACCGCCAAGTCACCTTGTACGCCCGCACCGCCTTGTCCTGCCCGACGTCGCGGGTCACGTCCCCGATCGCCGACACCGCCTGAGCCCGGCTGTAGGCCCCGTGCGAGGCGGGCTCCAGCCACGCCCCCTGGGAGGCATTGCGCTCCGGCTCGACCTGCTGAGCCGCCCACTCGTCCGACATGAGCGGCTTGGTGCGGACCGCGGCCGCCGTCTCGGTGCGATCGCTGGCCGTGTCCCAGGAGTGCAGCAGGAGCGCGGCCGCTCGGGCGGTGGAGTCCACATCGGTGCGGTCCACGTCCTGAACACGCGGGAACGTCCCCTCCCCGGGCACCTCCGGGGTGGGGAAGCTGCTGTGCGTAGGCCAGGCGGCCGGAGACGAGCTGGCCGAGGCCGCAGCACTGGACGGGGCGGACGTCTCCTGAGCCGGGCTGGTTGAGCACGCCGCCAGGGGCAGGGCGCCCAGGGCCAGGGCAGTGATCAGGTGGGGGTAGTGGCGGCTCATTGCGGCCACGCTCCTTTCTCTCGCAGGATCGGCTCGGGGTCGATGTTGAAGCCCTGATAGGGGAAAACGACGTCGGGGGCCCCGGGCCGGTAGATCTCAAAGTGCAGGTGCGTGGCCATGCCGAACTGTCCCCGGTTGCCCTCCGTGCCGATCACCTCACCGCGGGTGAGGCGCTGGCCCCTCTTCACGCCCCAGGAGTTCAGGTGGCAGAAGGCGAACCCAAAATCGGGATCGTCGTCGTTGTCGACCTTGGCGATCACGCACCCATCGGTGTCGTTGAACCCGGTAATCCGCAGATCGGTCGGGGCGATCACCGGCCCACCAGCCCCGGAACCGGCACCAGGGGTGGCGAAGTCCAGCCCCACGTGGTTCTGCGCCCACTGGGGCACCTCGGGCACATTGCGGCCCCCGTAGCCGGAGGTGAACTTCCCACCCGGCAGGGGCGCGGTCCACTCCCCGTCGCCCAGGTCCCCGTCCCATGCCTTGCCCCCGGTGGGGGCCTCACACCCGGGCGAGAACTCGATCTGTCCACCGGAGAGGATCGTCTCCACGTAGCGCTGGGTCTCCGCGAACGGCGGCACACCCTCGTGCTGGGCGACCGCGCCGGGGCCGGCGTTGTAGGCAGCCAGGGTCAGACGCACCAGCTGGTCCGCGTCGTCGCCGGCCAGGGACTTCACCTCATTCCTGAGCTCTGCCATGTAGCGCCCATAGGCAGGGATCGCGTCCTCGGGATCAGTCACGTCCCCACCGTTCCCGTACTGAGCCCAGGTCTCGGGCATGAACTGGGCGATGCCCCGGGCCCCGGCGGAACTGCCGGCGTTCGGGTTCCAGTTGGACTCCTGCTCGAGCTGGGCGGCCGCGACACTGGCAGGGAGTCCGGCCGTTTTGGCAGCCTCCTCCACCAACGGTCTCCAACCGTTAGGGACGTTGATCACGCCATCGGCGGAGTCCTCACCGGAGACGACCGTGGCAGGGGTGCACCCGCCGGCCGATACCTGCATGTCCGACACCAACGCGAGGCCGGCCACACCCACCACGGGCACGCCCACAGCCACCACCCCGACCAGCGCCAGAGCAGCGAAAACCACACCGGAGGAACCCTTGGACTTGTCTTCTTCCACGAGCCACCTCCCTTTCCTGGTCACCATCCATTTAACTGTCTTAGACAGTTCTAAAAACTAGCATGTCTCGTCTATGTAAAGCAGCCATAAGAGTCCTTCAAGGAGTGTTGGAAGCTGCTGGTTGAGGGTGCGGAGTCGGGTGTTCAGCGCGGGTGCGCCACAATGGCTTTTGTGCCGTCCATAGTCCGTCCCGCAGGCCAGTCCGAACTCGTCGCTCAAGCCGCCAAGGTCTTCGGCAACACCGTCCGGCTGTCGATCATCCATGCCCTCGGGCACGGGCCGGCACTACGCGCGGAACTGGTGGCCCAAACAGGACTCCCAGCCAAAACCATCGGTGCCCAGCTGACCGAGCTCGAGGCCGTAGGTGCCGTCAAAGCAGAGGCGCAGTGCGGACGGGGGCGCCCCATGCTGTACTACGCGAACCAGGTGCACTTAGAGAAGTTGCTATCCGCCCTCGCGGAATACGCGCTTGGGGGCATGCCCGATAAGGGCGCAGTGGTGCCCTGAAGTCTTACTCGAACCTCCCTTCCCGTGACCGCCCCATCGAATGGTTCGTGAACCTGTTCATGAACGTGTTCATGGCTAACTATAGGGGTACACGAAGCGGCATCACAACGAGAGGAAGTGGCTACTGGGGTGTCTCGTCCGCAGACGACTTCTCGTTCTTTTCGATCACGTCAAGGATGGCCTGAAGTCCCGCGGGGTCGATGTCCCCGAGGGCGCGCATGGCGAAATCACGGACCTGTGCGCGGCGCATGGAAATGATCATGTTCAGTTCCCGCTCGACCTGGTCGGGTAAGGGGCCGTCCTCGTGCATGAGGAATCCAGGATCGACACCGAATAGATCAGCGATGGCGCTCAGCAGCTCGCGGTCGGTGCGAAGAGCTGGGTGACCGGTGGTGAGGTAATACCACTTGGTGCGCCCCAGAGTGACACCCCGCTCCTGCAAGCCAGCCTGAATCGCAGGAAAGTTCAGGGGTTTGCCGTCCTCGCCGGGCAGGGCGTCGAGCAACAAATTGACCTTATTGGCCAGGACCTGCTGCGGGGTCCGCTCGTCCTGTTCCATGCCTGCTCCCTCTACCCGACTAGCAGTCGGTACGTCACAGCGTAGATGCCTCCGATGACGGCCACACCGAAAGTCGCCCCCGCTATCACCTGACTGGCGGTATGGGCGCGCAACACCACCCGGCTGATGCACACGAAGGCACACACCGGGATGGCCAACAGCCCCCAGAGGCCCCATGACAACGTGGCAATGGCTGCCACACTTCCTGCCGTCATGGCGTGTCCGGAGATCTTCCACCACGGGCTGATGATGATCAGCCCCACCATCCCGGAGGCGAAAGCCACAGCGAGAGCGAGCAGAATCGATGGACCTTGCCACGTCAACAAAGCCATCATATAAAGCGCCGCCAGCGCGAAGGTGGCGGCCATGACGGGGGCACGTTCCCTCTTGTCGCTGACGTGATGGTCAGACAGGACACCTCGACGGGCCAGGACGATGACTACCGCGAAGGGGATCAGGCAGATCGCACACGCCCCTAAGAATCCCCACAGGACTCCGGCAAGCCCTGCTCCCTGGACCAGGGAAGGCATCGTCACAAATAAGGCGGAAAGCACCAGAGGAGGTTGAAACGCCTCGCTGAATGCAACAGCGATCTTCCGGGCACGGTGTTCGGTCGTTGTTGCTGTACTAACTACCAAAGCGAGCCTCCACGGCTTCCATCATCTTGTTCCTCTTGGAGCAGGGAGGGATGTCCCCACGGGATTCGGCATCGTAGGCGGCGATCATGGCCTTGTAGAGATCCTGCCGAGGACGCGGACTGCGGGCCGCTACGGCCAAGCCGTGGCCCACCCTCCCCTGGCGCTCCGCCACGAGACGGCCCAGATGGTAGCGATCGCCCAGGTGCCAACGCCGAAGCGCCGCCGAGGTTGCCAGAACCAACAGGCCGACGGCCAGCAAACCGGCCCCGGATAGGTACAGCGGTCCGAATGCCGCATGCGTGACCATGATGAACCGGCCGTCAGTAGCGTGGAGGTGATCCGCGGCCATGTAGAGACACTCGATTACTGAGGCGATACCCATGCTCAGCGCCCCCGCACACACCAAGGACAGTGCCACCTGCACCCGGGCGGGCCGCCGGCGCTTTTCTCGCAGTCCATCGAGTACGCGCCAGAAGGTATCGAACATCAACCCCGCGGCCGCGGCCATGTAGACCGTGCCGTAGACCAGCGTGGGCAACTGGTCGATGTGCTCCGGGATAAATGCCATTGAGGTCGGCGACTTGTCGATGCCCCAGAACGAGAACGTCATCAGGCCAATGGTGATGGCCGCGGTCATCGTTTCTAGACGTTGCCGCTGCCGGGACCAAGGGTCTGCCTGTAGCGCCTTCAGCAGGGCCACTCGCAAAAACCACATGGCTCCCAGGACGAGAACGTTGCGTACGAGATGGAACCAGTTGTGTCCACCAAGTAGGGCATCGACCTCGTACTCCGTGATGAAGACCGGATTGATCGACAGGGCGAAGGCGCCCAGGAGGGTGCCCAGCCAAGCGGCATGGCTGCGAGACCGGTCGAAGATAACGGGCAGGCGCAGCAGCGTGATGGCAAATAGGACCAGCGCGGCGCAGGGCTTGAGTAGGTCAATCAGCAC
>NZ_JBVMVZ010000002.1:0-167910 GCF_055635395.1 Kocuria sp. KKT182 | reverse complement strand
CGTGGTGAGCCTCCTCGGGTGAGGCTTCCCACGCTACTGAGACGCGATTGAACCTCCCGGACCGCGCCGACGACCTGCGTGTCGTGCAGCCACCGTGGTACGACGACTGGAGTCCGCTGATCTCACCACTCCACAGTGCAGTAGGGGTTCCCCCTCGCGGTGGACGGAAAACCGGGGCTTGTGCGGGTATGGGTGTGGATCAGCCCAGCACCTGCTCAACCGAATGCTTCGTCCGCGCGCCGGATGCGGTGATGAGCGCTGTGCCGGCGCATCGAGAAGAGCTACTCGGGGGCGGTCGTCGGTGAAGCGGACACACCCCAGTAGAGCTCCTGGCCATCCGAGAGGACTTTCACGCTGAACGTTTCCGGCGTCGGCTCGTCGGGGATGCCGACGTAGGTAGTCGTGGTGATCGGAGGGCGTGGGCAACTACCTCCGCCGTAGTTGCCGCTCTCGCCGCTGAGCACGATATGTGCCGAGGAGTCCTCGACTGCAGTCTCAGACTCGGTCGGCTCGCAGGCCATCGTGATGGCGTACCACCCCGGCTCGACGTCGGGGATCGAGTCGTTGGCATGGGCGCCGTCCGGGGTCGCGATGTTGGTCATGGAGAAGCCGCCTTCAGCTGGGACGGGCAGGGTGTCGGCGGTCCAGCGGGTGAGGTCAGGCTCCGGGGGTGATTCTGGTTCCGGTGACGATCCGCAGGCGGTGATGGCCAGTGTCATCGCAGTGGTCGCGGTTGCGACGGTGAACGTTCGGCTCGTCATGCCGGCCACCCTAGACGCTATGAGGCAAACCGTCGGTGATTTCTTCGAAGGAACCCCCTCGGATTCACCTGACTTCTCGACCTACCTGGTTGCGGTGAGGGTTCCTCGGTGGTTCTGCTGGTGCCTGTAGCGTCTCGATCCAAGAGTTCGAAGCGGCGAGCTCTCGGTGCACGGAACGACTGGTGCACGCGAGAGAAAGGCGATGGCCAGGACTGCAAGGACCTGTGGTGGGCCCGGGCAAATCACTTGGTCCGCCAAGATTGACTATTAACGCGTGGGCAGTCCTGTTCTGATCCGGCGGATCCTTGGGGCAGGGTGGGGATAGGAGTTGCCGGTCGCGTCCGTCGTAGCGCAGGAGGGTTGCACCCCATGATCAAGACCAAACAGGAACCGCCGCAGGATCCAAGTTGGTGGTGGAGGATGGGGCATCTTCTGGATCGTGTGTTCGATGTGGTCAGCGTCGTTCCTCTGCTGGGTTGGCTGATCAGGATCATTGGTAGGTGAGGCCGCGATGATGAGATGGCCAAGAGGGCGGCGGGTGAGTTTGCCGGCGCGGTGGGGCTGTCATGGGCGGTCTCTTGGGCTCTAGGTTGGTGCCGGGGATCAGTCGGACCGACAACGAAAGCTGTGACGCAAGTTGATGGGTGGCGCGTTCGGCGTTCCGTTGAGTCTTCAGGTTCTTTGGACCGAGCGGGCCTGGGGTGTCGAGCCGCGCTGGTGTGTCTCAGGTCTGGGTGTGCTGGGGAGAGATGGTGAGTAGGTCCCCGACCTCGCACTCGAGCGCTTGGCAGATCGCGTGCAGGGTGGAGAAGCGGATGGCTTTGGCGTGTCCGTTTTTCAGCAGGGACAGGTTCACGAGGCTGATGCCGACGCGTTTGCTGAGTTCGGTCAGGGTCATTTCCCGGGTAGCGAGCAGTGCGCTGAGGTGACAGGTGATCAGTTGTTGCTCGCGGTCCCTGGGTCGGTTCGTGCTCACACGAGGTCCTTGATGTCACGGTAGTAGTGGGTGCCGCGGGAGAGCACGGCGGTCAGCAGCAGCAGGATCAGACCGATGACGAACAGCACGGGGTTGAGGCTGTCGACGATGTAGACCCCGGGGGTGCCCACGCCGACGGCGTTGCCGCCGGCGAGCAACCCGGGCAGGGAGTGGACGGTCAGGTATTTGGCGTAGCCCTCCAGGATTGCCACGGTCATACCTGCGGTCAGGGCCAGGATCCCGGTGGCTGCCGTGGAGCGTTGCATGAACGCCCCGAAGGGCACCTGTCGGGCCAATCGGTAGCACAGCACCACGCAGGTCAGTGCGGCGATCAGGAAGCAGAAGGCACTGAGCAGGATCGAGCACCACATCAGAACTAGGGCCTGCTGGGGGGCCTCGGTGACCACTAGCCGCAGCCGCTCGGCGAACACGGTTACCGTCTGCGGGTCCAGGGAGCCGGGGGGAAGTTCGTGGGTGGTGGGGACGCTGATCTGGATATCACCTTGTGCGAGGGTGCGCAGGGGATACCCAGTGAGGAACAGGGCCAGTGCTGCGGCCAGCAGGACGGCGACGGCGCCGGACAGGGCGCCGGCCCATCGGAGGATGGACTGTGGTGTGCGTTGTTGAAGTTCCATCAGGGGACCCCTCACTTTTATGTTTATCGTTATTAACGAATATCATAATGGGGCGCATGAGGGCAGGACGGGAGGCGCCCATGCAGGGAGCCCGTCGATGCGGGCGAATGGGTGTCGGTCGCAGCCGCCCAATCTGGAGGGCAGGAGAAGCGGTTCGCGTGTCGGTCCGCTGTGGGCGTCCTGGCCTGATCGTCGTCGGCGCCTCAGTGGGACGGTGTGCGCCTGATGCCGTCACGCCAGGCGGGACATGGATCCCGCGCTCACATTTCTTAGAGCAACCGCACCTTGTGGGGCAGTGCTACTCAGCCAGCGCGACGTCCTCCGCTTTACATATGGCCGGCTACCGGACACTGCCCACGGGAACGACGTTGCAGTAGCGGTTGCTGTCAGGGGCGACGTACGGCGGCCAGGTGGCATTCGGGAAAGCGGTGCAGCGGGTCAGGCCGGCTCACCGTGCGCCAGGCCTCGTCGAATCCGGCTCGGGCAAGCCACTGGCCCATCTCTTCGGGGTGCCAGCGCCAGGCTGGTGCCACCGCGTGATCGAACGGCACCGCCGGTTGCCTCTCGCCATCGGTGCTCTGGAAGGCCAGGAGCACCACGCCGCCAGCCGGCATGCGCTGCGCCCAGGAAGCCAGCACCCCGCTAATCAGGTAGGGAGCGATGTGGATCAGGCTGAACCGGGCCAGGACACCCCGCAGTGGAGCCAGCTGATCGGTCGACTCCGAAGATTCGTTTAGGTTGGCCTCACCGCGCCGGAACGCCACCTCGGAGTGGGACCTGCGGGCGATGCCCAGCATGGCTTCTGAGGGATCGATGCCCACGACGTGAAGGCCGCGGTGGGCGAGGTCGGCGGTGACGTGCCCGGTCCCGCATCCGATGTCCACCACGGTGCCCTCGCTGTGGTGCTCCAGGACCATGTCCGCGAAGGTGGCGACCGCATGCCGTTCCAGAGGTGTCTGGAACGGGTCCGGGAAGGTGAGCTCGTACTGTTCGGCCCGTTCGTCGTAGCCGGGTTGGGTTCCCACACCGGTCAGCCTCCCACACTGCGGTATCCACCGGGCGCTTCGCCTGCCTTCGGGGTGGTGGGTCGACCATCCCTGGCTTGCTCGCGGGGCGCCGGCAGGCTCCCGACAGTCGTGCAGCATCTGCGAGGCGCGCTGCAGCGACTGGACCCATAGCCGGTCTGATGCGGCAGAGGTTCCTATCCCGGGGCAGTGCGAAGAGCTTCGAGAGGTTTAGCGGCGGCCGCGCCCGCGGCCGCCGGAGCGCCGGCGGCTGGGCGAGGAGGGCTGGTGCTTGCGCCCGGTGTGGTTGGAGCGGCCAGTCGGTTCCGGGTCGAGCAGGTGCTCGGCGCCGGCCAGCAGCGTGGCAGCTGCCAGCAGCACCCCGCCGTCGTTGCCCAGCAGGAAATCCGAATCCAGCACGAGCGTGGAGCGCTTGGCCTCCAGGTCGTTGGTGACCCCGACGGTGAACCCGGCGGCCGCCGCGGTCGCCGGGATGGTCTCGAAGCGCTCCACGGCGGTGACCTCCACCTCGGGCAGCTCCTGGCCGGTGAGCCGGTACTCCTCCAGCACCTGCCGGCCCAGGGTCAGCAGCGCGGAGATCAGGGTGTTCGGGTTGACTGGTGCGTCCTGCGGTACGGCGACCGCCAGGCGCGCGCGGGTACCGGCGGCGGTCATGCGGACCTGGGCGGCGACGGCGAAGGAATCGACGACCGGAAGGTTCTCGACGGCAGGGGAGGGCGCGGCAGCGTTCAAGGGGGCTCCAAGGGGAGAGTGGTGGGGACGAGGCCAGACTCTCACACGCCCCGACGCGGCACCCAGGCGGGGGGTGCGGCAGGGCGGGCACATGAGGTGGATCAGCTGCCCGGAAGGTGCAGGCAGTCCCTATACCCGCGCGTTGCATAAGGGGTCCTTATCTGAATGGAACGCTATTCGTCTCCCAAACGCTGTTTCAGACGTTTCATCCGCTCTTGGTATTCCCGGTCGTGCCTTTTCATCCCTCGCCACACGATGACGAACATCGCGAAAGTGGTCAGGGCATTCACCACGGTGTTCCAGGAGCTTCCGCTGACGATGGTGATGATCACGGTGGTCACAGTTAGGAGGCCGCATGCGATGGTGAGGCTTCCGCTGATCGGGGCTTTTCCGGTGATCATGATGCCTCCTGTCGGGTTTCCCTGTGGGCTTCAGGGGCGGGCGTGGGAAGTGGCGTGCCGCCGGCGGACCCAGCGTGCAGTGGCCGCTGCCGCCGCGGCGGCGCCGGCGACGACCGCTGATGCCAGCAGCGCCAACACGCTCAGGAAGACGACCGTGCCGGCGATGTCGCGTAGGGCCTGGTCGGGAGGCAGGGCCCCCGGGGTGAACCAGCCGTTGTTCCACACCAGCACCGGGGTGCCCAACAACGCGGCCAGTAGGTAGGCGGCCGGCCAGAACGCATACGTGATCACCTGTTGCCCCTCGCGCCAGCCGCGCACGAGAGCCCACGGGACGCTGAGCAGCAACGGCCCAAGCATGGCGATGAGGGGGGCACCGATCACGGCCCCTCCGCCCTTGGGGGCGGTGACAATGATCCACCACAGGACCGCGGCGAAGGCCAGCGCCAGCACCACCGCCCACACCAGGACTCGCAGACCCAACCACAGCACCGCCCTCGGCCCGGGACGCGGGGCAACTGGTTGCCGTGGGTGCTCAGGCGCGTGCTCGTTCATCAGTTGTCCTATTCGTGGATGAAGAGGGCCACCGCCGGCAGGGCTGCACTGTCCATCGGCAACGCGGGACCCTTTCACCAGTTCGGATCGGCCCGGCCACGGCGGCCGAGGACCCGGCGGCGATCCAAGCGGTGGCAAGAGGTCTCCTGGCGGGCTTCATCTGGGTGGTCCTCCTGGAGCGGGTCCTGTTCTGGGCCCCGAGCAGGGGTGACCGGAACAGGATCAAATGCGAGGCCCCCTGCAGCACCGAATGCGCCTGAAACGGCAGCAGGTGGTACCCCGTGGATGCGGTGACCGGGGTGCAGGGGGTGTTGTGGGCTCACGGTAAGAGCCCACCCCAACAGTGAGCAAGGGCGGACTACTGGGGACACGGGGAACGACAAGGGTGGGATACGGGCCCGGAGTCCCTCCTCTCCCGAGGGGTCGTCGAGGGGCAGCAAGCCGGGCCGATCCGGGGCAGATCCTCCAAAAGGCACGCCCAGGGGTGAGGCCGACGGGGCGCACGGGTGTGTCCAGGAGGCGGGGGACTGCTGTTGCCGGTTCGGGCCTTGGACGGCGTGTCGGGACTGGGCGGGGCCGGTGGTACGAGGCCGAAGGGACGGTTCGTGCCCGGGGGTGACGCCTGAGAATCCGTGGCCGGGCACGGGGTGTCGGGGGCCGCCCCTCTAGTGGGGACGCGTGCCGCGTTCACCCCATCATGTGCTTTCGCACATGATGGGGTGGGGGTGAGACGCCGTCCCACACCGGCCATTCAGGGGTTCACTGCCCGACGTGGTCGCCGGCCGGCGTACGAGGAGGGGAGAACAGGAATGACGATGCCCGCGGTGCTCCAGGTGCAAGACCTGGTGAAGTCCTACGGTCAGGGTGATGCGGGGTTCACCGCCCTGGGCGGGGTGAGTCTGGCGATCGAGGCGGGGGAGTCGGTGGCGATCGTGGGGAAGTCCGGATCGGGCAAATCCACCCTAATGCACCTGCTGGCCCTGCTGGACGCCCCGACCTCCGGTGCCGTGGCCCTGCACGGGGCGCCCACCGCCTCGATGAGCGCCCGGGAGCTGAACCGGGTCCGCAACGGCTCCTTCGGGTTCGTGTTCCAGCAGTTCTACCTCACCGCGAACCAGACGGTGCTGGAGAACGTGGTGCTGCCCCTGAAGATCGCCGGAGTGGGCGCGGCCGAACGCAAACGCCGGGGCCTGGCGGTCCTGGAGCGCCTGGAACTGGCGGAGAAGGCCCACAGCAGGGCGGCGGATCTGTCCGGAGGGCAGAAGCAGCGGGTGGCGATCGGCCGGGCGGTGGTCAACGATCCGGCGGTGATCTTCGCCGACGAGCCCACGGGGAATCTGGATTCGGCCACCGGGACGGTGGTCCAGGACATCCTCTTCGAGCTCAACCGCCAACGGGGCATCACCTTGGTGGTGGTCACCCACGACGCGGACCTGGCGGGCCGCTGCGACCGCCGGGTGCAGCTGCGCGACGGGCGGATCGTGGCGGAACCGGTCCCTGCCGTCCCCGGGCCGGGCCCCGGCGGGGTGGAGGCCGCCCCGCAGGGTGGGGCCGCCCTCGGGGTCACCGGCGGTGTCCGGTGAGGGGGCGGGACCTGGTCGGCTCCGCGGTGACCAGCACGCTGCGGGGCCGGATCCGCACGGTGCTGACCGTGGTGGCCGTGTTCATCGGCGCCTGTGCCCTGACCCTGACCTCGGGGATGGGCACCGGGGTCAACCGCTACATCGACGTCACCGTCGCCACCTTCGGTGACGCCAGCGCACTGTACGTGCAGAAGTCCCAGCCGCTGATCGAGCTGACCGCCGGGTCCGGGCCGCAAAAATACGATCCGGACTCCACCCAGATCGCCACCGGGTTCGGAGTTTCCTTCGTGGGCCTGTCGGACCAGGACGTCGCCACCATCGAGGGGATCGACGGGGTGGGGGAAGTGGCACCGGTCTACAACGTGGTCCCCACCTATCTGCAAGCCGGGCAGGAGAGGTTCCAGCTGACCCTGGGCATCCCGGTCGACTCCGAAGGAGTGCAGATGGCCTCCGGGTCGGTCGCGGCCGAGGGTGCGGACGAACTGGCGATCCCCGACACCTGGGTCACCGATCTTGGCTTCGGCTCGCCCCAGGAGGCCGTCGGGGCCACCGTGCAGGTCGTGATGACCAACAAAGCCGGGCAACAGCAGGAATTCGACGCCCGCGTCTCCGGGGTGACCCAGGCCAGCCTGGCCGGGGTGTCCAGGAACCCCATCCCCTCGACTTCCTTCAACGAACGCCTCTACGCCTACCAGGTCAGCGGCAGCCCCGAGGAGGTCCCGGTCAGTTACATCATGGCCCGGGCCATCATGGACGACGCGGGCCGGGCCGGAGTGATCCAGGCCCAGCTGGAGGAGGCCGGGATGATCGGGCTGACCGTCGAGGACCAGCTGGGCATGTTCCGGACCGTCATCAACGCCATCATCTGGATCCTCAACGCGTGCGCGATCATCGCCCTGATCGCTGCCGGACTGGGCATCGTCAACACGCTGCTGATGTCCGTTCAGGAACGCACCCGCGAGATCGGGCTGATGAAAGCCATGGGCATGAGCGGGCCCAAGGTCTTCGGCCTGTTCTCCCTGGAAGCCGTATTCATCGGGCTGCTGGGGGCGGTGCTCGGGGCGGCCACCGGGGTAGCCGCCGGCACCTACCTGACCCAGACCCTGGCCGAGGGCTTCCTGGCCGGGCTGCCCGGGCTGTCCCTGTTCACCTTCCAAGCCCCGAGAATCGCCGTGATCGTGGCGGCCGTCCTGACCATCGCCTTCGCCGCCGGCACGATCCCGGCCGTGCGCGCCGCCCGGAAAGACCCCATCACCGCCCTGCGCCACGAATGACCACACCCACCGGCGGCACTGCTGCCGGCACAGCGAAAGACCACCGGCCATGAGCACCCCACCAGAGAACCCGGACAACCCCGGCCGCCCTGACGAGCCCGCCCGCGGTGGACCGCCCCGCTACGCCCCGCCCGGAGGGCACGACCGTGCGCGGGACGGTCACGGGCAGCAGCACGACCCTGCGCCGGCGCCACGACAACTCAAACGGCTGCTGGGTCTGACCGTGGCCTCCGGCGCCCTCTATGCGGCCCTCGGGGTCGTCGTCACGGTCATCTACACCACGATGGACTTCACCGCGCTGTACCAGCGCATGGGTGTGCCGGCCGAGGACGCCCGCCAGGTCGGGACCATGGTCGAGCAGATGCGCGGGATCTCAATCGCCTCCGGGGTGATCGCGGTCGTGGTGCTGCTGGGCCTGTACGCCACCGCCTACGTCTTCCTGCGCAAGGGCGCGAACTGGGCTCGGATCACCGGCACCGTGCTGGCGATCCTGAGCTCCCTGGGCTTCCTGGGCAACCTCTTCGGGTTCTGGCTCTACGGGCAGTGGGCGATCGTACTGATCACCATCGGGATCGCCTTCATCGCGGTCAACATCGCCTGGCTGGTGACCGCCTTCCGGGCCCCGCTGCGCGCCTGGTTCACCGCCCAGCGCTACACCCGGTGACACTGGCCTACCCGTCGGCGGTCACCGGGACACCGGTAGGGACGAAGCAGCCCCTGTGCGGTGGCCGCAACCCCGGCTGAGCATGGCCCGCCTCCACCCCCTCACGACGACGACAGGGACGCACCATGGCAGTCGAAACACGACCCACCACCGGCACACCCGGCCCGTGGTTCCGCACCCTGTGCGGGGCCATCACCCTGGGGCTGAGCCTGGTGTGCGTGCTCTCGTCCCTGCCGTACCTGACCACCACCTCCGGCAGCGAGCAACTGACCATCTGGGGGTTCTTCCTCTGGGGGGCCGGGCTGGCCGTCGGCGGGGCGTGGCTGATCCGCGGCCGGTCCAAGGGCCGGGACATCGTCTTCGTCCGGGACCGCCGACGCCTGCTGACCGTCGCGGCCCTGACCGTCGTGGTCGTCGGCATGGCGATCTTCTTCGCGACCCTGCCCGCCGAAGAGGGCGACACCTTCGACGCCTCTCTGGCGTACCGGACGATGTTCGCCAACCTCTTCGCGACCCTGCCGTTCCTGCTCTTCGACCGGGAGGGCCACCAGCAGTCCACCACCCCGATGCCGCAGGATCCCGCCGGGCGGCAGAGGGTGAAGCGGCGGATCGGGTTGCTGGTCATCGCCGGGGTACTGGCTTGGCCGGCCGGGGTGGCGCTGGGGGAGCTGGTGCACCCGTGGTTCGAGGAGATCCTGCCCCGCCTGGGCACCGGACTGCTGGCCGCGGCCGCCGTGCTGGGCTACCGGCTGCGGAAATCCCGGGCACAGGGAACCGGCCCGGACGCGTCCCCGGGCCGGTAGGACGTGAGCCCGGCCATGGCTACGGTGAGCCCACGACCCTGGGGGAGATCAGTCGATGTTCGTGGCACCGGGAACCGGTGAGGGGCCCGCCCCGAAGAAGGACCGGAAGTGGCTGTGGGGGCTGGGCGCGTGGCTGTTCTGGTTCATCATTGCCGACGAGCTGGTCGAGGCCGTACTGGCCTGGTTGGTGGCCACCGGCGGGTACGGGTTCTCCAACGCGATCATCGGACTGCTCACCCTGGGCGGGTGCTTCATCGGCATCCAACGGCTGCACGTCAAACACCGGCGCCTGGAGACCGAGGGCGACCCCGACCCGCTACCGGCACCCTACGACTACCAGACCCAGGCCCAGGGCGGAGTCTTCGCGGGCTGGGCGTTCGGGATCATCACCTGGGTCGCCACCGTCGCGTGGCTGATCTTCGTCGGGGTGGGTGCGGCGATGACGTTCTGGCCGATACTCGGGACGACGATCCTGTGGGTCGGGCGGATGGAGATGGCCCACGCGCGCGTCATGGACGCCCGCCGCGGTCAGCCGCCGGCACCTGTCGACCACGACTGAGCGAGGAAGGCCGAGGGTGCCCCAGACACCCGAACCACCTGAAGGCCCCGAGCCCCGGCTTTACATATGGCCGGCTACCGGCCATCAAACCAGTTCAGATGACCTGACCTACGGTGCATCAGTCCCGAAGGAGTATTACCAGGCTGACTTCCACGACGGCTCCGTCGGGGAGGCTCGTCACGCCAACGGCGGCCCGTGACGGACGACCGCTTTCTCCGAAGGCGGCCAGCAGCTCGTCGGAGGCTCCGTCGAGCACGGCAGGGTGGGCGGTGAACTCCGGCACTGCCGCCACGTATCCGGTCATGGACACCACGCGCTCGACACGGTGGAGGCCGCCCAGGTGGTGGGCGAGACTGGCAAGGCAGTTCCGCACGGCCAGCCGAGCACAGCCGCGGGCGTCTTCAGGGGTAGGTCCCTCCGATATGCCAATCATTCCTCGATGAACAAGAGTTCCCTGCACCGCGTGGGTGTGACCGGCGGTGAACACCAGTAGCCCGGCTTCTGTGACCGGCACGTAGGCGCCGGCGGGTGTGGGCGTGGGTGGGAGCGTCCGAAGGTAGGCATCATGGTCGGTGCGGGCGCGGCCCTGGGTGGATGGCTGAGTAGGTGGAAGATCAGGAATCACGGGATTCTCCTTATCATCAAATTATTGTCGACGATCAGACACTATGGGAAGATGAGACATGCCTAACATCCAGAGGTTCGTTCCCGAAGGCCCCGAGCCTGATCGCGTCATCGGCGTGGTCAATCCCTATGACATGGCGTTGGACCGGGAGCTGTGGCGCTGGATGCCCGACAACGTCTCTTTGGCTGTTGCCCGGACCCCCCACCACCCCATGGTGGTGGACGAGATTATGGCAAGTGCTCTCGGTGACGACGCCGAGATCCGCTCCACCGCCCGGTGCCTCACCGCAGTCGAGCCGGAGGCTGTGGTCTTCGCCTGCACGTCCGGGAGCTTCGTCAATGGGATCGAGGGGGCGCGGAAGATTTCCGCGGCCATCAGGGAGGAGACTCGTGCCCCCGCGGTGACCACGTCCGAGGCCCTGCTCGAGGCGTTGGACGTCCTGGGGATCACCCGGCTGGCCATCGCCACGCCCTACGTCCCCAAGTTGACGGAGCGGCTCGAGGACTTTTTGGCCGCCGACGGGCGCACCGTCGTGGGGACTGCGGGCCTGGGCCTGGACCGCCTGATCTGGCACGTGCCCTACAACGTCACTGCCGATCTCGTGCGCCAGGCCGACCACCCGGATGCGGAGGCCGTGTTCGTCTCCTGCACCAACCTGCCCACCTTCCATATCATCGCGGCCCTTGAGGAGGAGCTCGGTAAGCCCGTGTTGACCGCGAACCAGGTCACCGCGTGGGCGGGCCTGCGACGGCTTGGGCTGCCCTTGGTGACCCAGGATCAGCGCCTGGGTGAGGTGGGGCGCGCCGCCTGAGGCGGAGTGGCCCGACCAACGATGACGGATGGAAGACGACGACGACGCCCCTGAGGTGGGGCGTCGTCGTCGTCGAAACCGCTCAGCGTCTCGCTTAGTGACTGAACAGGGCACCGAGCCCCTCGGCGCGGGCTGGGTGGCCGGCTAGACGGAGCCCCTGCCAGGCGGTGACCTGGTTGGCGGTCAGCACGGGCACACCGAGGGTTTCCTCGAGCCGGGGTAGCGCGGCGACCGTATGCAGCGCCGTGTCCGGGATGAGCAGGCACTCCGCGCCGGTCAGATCGGCGGCGCGGGCGGTCTCCAGCACCCATTCCTCGTCCAGCAGGCCCGCGTCTTCGCCGCTGGGAACGTCGTAGGTGGACAGGGCGGTGACCGTGATCCCGTCCTGCTCGAGGAGCCGTGCGAAGTGCGAGGCGACGTCCTCCGGGTAGGTCGCGGCCACCGCGACTCTGCTCAGCCCCAAGTGGTGCACCGCCTGGACGAAGGCCAGGGAGGTGGAGGAGGACGGGACACCGGCGGCTTCCTGGACCCACCCCGCCTGTTCGCGGCACCCCTCCGACCCGTAGACGAAGCTGCCCGAGGTGCACGCCCACATCGCCGCGTCGGGAGAGAGGCTCCGGGCCTTTTCGGCGGACGGCACCAGGTTGGCTCGTGAGCCTAGCGCCAGCAACGCCTCGACGTCGTGGTCGGTGCTGCCCTCCCAGGTGTGGATCACGGGGAAGGAGGTGTCCGGGATGAGCTCTTCAAGGGCGGGGAACTCGTCCTCCGCGCTGTGGCCAGGGTAGAGGATGACGACGGTGTGCATGATGATGGAGACCCTTTCGTGGTGTGTTGCACGTCTCACGAAAAAGCTTACAGTTGGATTGTAGACAATCATAGGGTGCCGTTTCGTGGTGCCTCTGCCTTCGACCGAACGGGGACGATCCATGAGCCGATACATCACCATCACCTTGGAGAAGCGGGGCGTCACCGCCCGGGCGCGCTTGCTCGACGATGAGGCGCCGCGCACCGCTGAGGCGGTGTGGCAGGCCCTGCCCCAGTCGGGGCAGGTGTTCCACGGCAAGTTCGCGCGCAACGAGATCTACGCGCTCGTTCCCGCCTTCGCCGCGGAAGAGCCCGGTCCGGAGAATCAGACGATCACTCCGATCACTGGGGACCTGTGTTACTTCACGTTCGAGGGTGTACTCGACAATCCCGCCTACGGGTACGAGGCCTCGGCGGGGACCTCTGAGAACCGCTTGCTCATCGATCTGGCCGTCTTCTATGGGCGGAACAACCTTTTGGTGAATGGCGACGTGGGATGGGTGCCGGGCAACGTCTTCGCGACGATCGAGGAGGGGATGGAGGAGTTCGCCGCCGCGTGCCAGGACGTCTGGATGGGCGGTGCGCGCGGGGAGACGCTCAGCTTCGCCCGCGCCGAGACGGTCTGACTCGAAGCCCTGCGTCGGCGGGGCGGGGTGTCCCCGGAAGATTCATTAACGTAGGATTGTAAACAATCAGGCACTTGCCTGCTTGGTTCCGAATCCCAGGACACGAGGTCAATGACGACGACAACCGCACTTTCTGTCCCCGCCGAGCTCTCGGCCAACCCGCTTGACGACGCCCTCAGCCAGCTGAAGGCCGCCGTCGAGACCCTTTCCTACGGGCCGGGCCAGCACCAGATGCTGGCCCGGCCTCGTCGCGAGATGTCGGTGAGTATCCCGCTCCGGCGTGATGACGGCACCGTGGACGTGTTCACGGGGCACCGGGTGCAGCACAACTTCTCCCGCGGACCGGCGAAAGGAGGGGTGCGGTTCAGCCCCCACGTGACGCTGGACGAGGTGCGTGCGCTTGCCATGTGGATGACGTGGAAGTGCGCCCTGCTGGACGTCCCGTACGGCGGGGCCAAGGGTGGAGTCACCATCGACCCCCGGAACTACTCCCCGGCGGAGCTGGAGCGGGTCACCCGTCGGTACACGAGTGAGATCCTGCCGATCATCGGTCCGGAACGAGACATCCCCGCCCCGGACATCGGCACGGACGAGCGCACGATGGCGTGGATGATGGACACCTATTCCACCAGTGTGGGCTTCACCGTGCCCTCTGTCGTCACGGGCAAGCCGGTCAGCCTGGGTGGGTCGCTGGGCCGCTCTTCGGCCACGTCCAAAGGCGTGGTGCACATCGCCCTGGCCGCCCTGGCCCACCGCGGCCTGCGGCCACACGGGAGCACCGCCGCGGTCCAGGGCTTCGGCAAGGTCGGGGCGGGCGCGGCCGAGTTCCTGGCCGAGGCCGGGGTGCGGGTGGTGGCCGTGGGGGACCAGTACGGAGCGGTCCACGCGGCCAGCGGGCTGGACGTCCCGCGCCTGCTGGCGCATGCGGAGCGGACGGGGTCGGTCATCGGTTTCGAGGGAGCTGATGCGATCGGCTCCGATGAGCTGTTGGAGCTCGACGTCGATCTGCTGATCCCCGCCGCAGTGGAGGGCGTGCTGCACGAGGGCAACGCGCACCGTGTGCGGGCAGGCATCGTCGTGGAGGGAGCCAACGGTCCGACGACGGCCGCGGCCGACCGGCAGCTGCACACCCAGGGCGTCCTGGTGGTCCCGGACATCCTCGCTAACGCGGGAGGCGTCATCGTCTCCTACTTCGAGTGGGTCCAGGGCAACCAGGCCTATTGGTGGACGGCCGACGAGGTGGACGAGAGGCTTGAGCGCCGCATGCTCCAGGGGTGGACGAGTGTCCTCGAGACCGCGCGCCGCCGTGAGGTCACGCTGCGCGAGGCCGCCACCCTGACCGCCGTTCAGCGCGTGGCCGAGGCGCACACCACCCGGGGCCTCTATCCCTGATCGGCTGGTAGGCCGAGTGTGGCCTGCCGAGTCGGCGAGCAGCTACGTCCTGGTCAAGTAAGTGCGTAATCCGACCTACACCTCAAGGACCACTCCGTATCGGCACGCCATGGCATGGCGCGATGCTTGTCTCCGGCAAGCTGGGAGCGGAGGTTGGCATCGCCGAGAACCGGCGCGCCACCGAGATCATCTCCGCTCAACCGCCTGACGACCCCTGTCCCAGCGCCCCAGCTCCCTCGAACGGATCAGCTCGATCGTGAACCTAACGGTGCGCATCACCTCGGCCGGGGAAGTCCGCGACCGGTCCTCACTGGCCAAGGAGGTCTCCGGCGGCTGGAGGAGGTTTTCGGCGTGGCCGGCAGGGACACACGTGCTGTGTTCAGGGTCTACGAGCTCCCGCTCAGGGTCGCGGTCGAGCGACCATGATGGTTGAGGCGTGCTCGGCGGTTCAACGTGAAGGAGCGGGGCCGGGAGGATTCCCGGCCCCGCTCCCGTTTCATCTTTCTGCGCGCTCTACTGTCATCCGGTCCGCGCGGGGATATTAACTCCCGCGCCTCAGGCCCGGCGCACGTAACCCAGCTGCTTGTCCACCTGGTTGACCAGCTCCTCGCCGATACACCAGCGAGTGAGGTTCTGTACGAATTGGTCCGCCAGCGTGTTTCGCCAACCGACGACGTCCCCGCTCATGTGCGCGGACACATGCACGTTGTCCATCTGCCAGAACGGATGCTCGACAGGCAACGGCTCTTCATCGAAGACATCCAGCGACGCGGCTGCAATCTGGCCCTCTCGCAGGGCCTGGACCAGGGCCGGCTCGTCAACCAACGCGCCCCGGCCCACGTTCACCACATGGGCGGTGGGCTTCATCCGGGCCAGCACATCCGCGCCGAGCAGGCCGCGGGTGTCCTCTGTCAGGGGAGCGATGAGCACGAGGTGGTCCGCCCATCCGGCGTGCTCTGCCAGCTCCGCGCTGGGGACAACGGTCCCGAAGTCCGCGTCCTCCCCCCGCGCGGTGCGCCCGGCACCTCGCACCTCCAGGCCGAGGGTGCGCAACAGCCGGGCCGTGGCACGCCCGATCCCGCCCGTACCGACCACGAGCGCGTTTTGCCCCGCGCTACGCCTTACCTCGCGATGCTGCCAGACAGACCGGCGCTGAAGCTCCTTGCTGGTGTGCAGCTGCTTGTCGTGGGCGAGCACCGAGGCCAGGACGAATTCCGCGATGGGCCCGTCGAAGGCGCCGTGGGCGTTGGTGACTTGGACGGAGGACTCCCGCAGCTCGTCGAAGAGCAGGGAGTCCACGCCCGCGGCGGCCACGTGGACCCACTCCAGGGAGTCGGCGTAAGACCAGGCGTCACGCAAGGCTGGGGAGAAAAAGTCCCAGACGAACAAGACCTGGGCCCCGGGCAGGGCCCCAGAAAGACCCTCCGCATCAGCCCACACCACATCGGCGTGATCCTCGAAATCCAAGGCGTTGTAGGGGGCGCTCGTGCCGGGTGCCGTGAGGACGACAATTTTCGGGCGACGCTGAGAGGGCTGGGACTGCGCTGTCTCTTCCATGGGCCCACTGTAAGACCCCGGAAGATTGTTGACAATAAGTCGATCTGTTGGGAAGAATGTGAGCCATGACATCTCTGAGCCCCGTACTCAAGCAGGCGACCCCCGTGGTCGTGGACCACGCCCTGGGCAGCTGGATCTATGGCACTGACGGCCGGGACTACCTGGACTTCACCACCGGCATCGGTGTCACCAGCACCGGTCACTGTCACCCCAAGGTGGTGGCGGCTGCTCGGGAGCAGGTTGGCAAGATCATTCACGCCCAGTACACGACCGTGATGCACCAGCCTTTGCTACAGCTCACCGAGAAGCTCGGCGAGGTGCTTCCGGAGGGGCTGGACTCCGTGTTCTACGCCAACTCCGGCTCCGAAGCCGTCGAGGCCGCCATCCGTCTGGCGCGCATGGCCACGGCCCGGCCGAACATCGTCGTCTTCCAGGGTGGTTTTCACGGTCGCACCGTGGCCGCAGCCTCCCTCACCACGGCCGGCACGAAGTTCTCGGCCGGATACGCGCCGCTGATGGCCGGGGTGCACATGTCGGCGTTCCCCTACGCCTACCGCTACGGCTGGGACGAGGAGACCGCGGTGGCTTTCGCCCTCCAGGAGCTGGACTACCTGTTGAAGACCCGCACCGCGCCCAACGACACGGCGGCCTTCCTGATCGAGCCCGCCCTGGGCGACGGCGGCTACCTGCCGACCCCGCCAGCCTTCATGGAGGGGTTGCGGGAGCGGGCCGACCGGTACGGCATCCAGTTGATCTTCGACGAGGTGCAGGCCGGCGTCGGGCGCACGGGCAAGTTCTGGGGCCACCAGCACTCCACCGCCACTCCGGACATCATCATCACGGCCAAGGGCGTCGCCTCCGGCTTCCCCATCTCGGCCATCGCCGCCTCCACCGAGACCATGTCCAAGGCCTGGCCGGGCTCCCAGGGCGGCACCTACGGCGGCAACGCGGTCTCCGCCGCCGCCGGCGTGGCCACCCTCGAGGTGGTCAAGGAGGAGGGTCTAGTGGAGAACTCGCGGGTGCGCGGCGAACAGCTGCAGGCCGGACTGATCCAGATCCAGGAGCGCTTCCCCGTGATCGGCAACGTCCGCGGCCTCGGCCTGATGCAGGGCATCGAGTTCACCGCCCAGGACGGCACCCCGGACGCCGCAACGGCCGCGGCCGTCCAGCAGGCCACCACGGAGCAGGAACTGCTTACCCTCACCTGTGGGCCGGAGGGCAACGTGGTGCGCCTCATCCCCGCCCTCGTGGTCACCGAAGAGGAAGTTTCCCTTGGGCTGGAGCGCTTCGAGGCCGCTGTGGCCGCTGTGGTCGGTGCTGTCCCTGCGGGCACGACGGGAGCCTGAAAGCACGCATGAGCGAAGCCACCGTTCCCGCCCTCCCCGACGTCGTAGCCTCTGGCACGGCAGCTACTGCCGCCCGCAGGGAGGCCGCCGTCGACCCCGCTGTGCTGGGCCTCCTCGCCGCGGCGGGGGTAGCGGCGGACTCCTCGCCGCGCCGGCTGGCCGAGTACGCCTATGACGCCTCCAACTATCGGGTGCCCCCGCTGGCCGTGGTGTTCCCGCGCACCGTGGAGGAGGTGCTGGCCGCGGTGGCGGCCTGCCGGGAGACCGGTACTGCGCTGATCGGTCGCGGCGGGGGCACGTCCATGGCCGGCAACGCCGTGGGCCCCGGGGTGGTGCTGGATTTCTCCCGCTACCTCAACCGCATTCACGGCATCGACGAGGCCTCGGGCACCGTGGACGTGGACCCGGGCGTGGTCCTGTCGGACCTCACTCGGGAGGTGGAGCGCGCCACCGGCAACCGTTCCACCTTCGCTCCGGACCCCTCCTCGAAGAACCGTGCGACCGTGGGCGGGGCCATTGGCAACGACGCGTGCGGCAACCACTCCGTGCGCTACGGTCGCACTTCCGACCATGTGGTGGAGATCGACGTTGTCACCACCGACGGCGCGCGGCTGACGGCCACCACCACGGGTCTGCGCGCCACCGATCCGTCCGACGACGCGTCGGCCGCCCGTGCGGCCGAGCTGACGGAGTCGCTGATGCGGCTGGCGCGGGAGAACCTCGCCGCCTTCCGCGTCGAGCTCGGCCGGATCCAGCGGCAGGTCTCCGGGTACCACCTGGAGAACCTGCTGCCGGAGAAGAAGTTCAACATGGCCCGCGCGCTGGTGGGCTCGGAGGGCACCTGCGCCGTGGTGGTCCGCGCCCGGATGAAGCTCGTGCCCAAACCTGCCAGCGCGCTGCTGGTGTGCCTGGGCTACGAGGACGTCGTGGAGGCCGCACGGGACATCACCACCATCCTCGAGTTCTCGCCGGCGGCGGTGGAGGGCACCGACGAGGCCATCGTGGAGACCATGCGGTTCCGGCGCGGAGCGGGCTCCGTGCTGGGCCTGCCCGCCGGACGGGCCTGGTTGTTCGTGGATCTCGACGGATCCGAGCCCGAGGCGGTGGCCGCCGAGGCCGACCGCCTGCTGACGAGGCTGGCCGAGAACGGCCGGCTCGTGGAGGGTCGGGCCGTGCCCGACCTCGTGGAGCGCGCCTCGCTGTGGCGCGTGCGCGAGGACGGGGCGGGTTTGTCGTCCCGGCTGGCCAGCGGCGGGGAGTCCTGGCCCGGTTGGGAGGACTCCGCCGTGGCCCCGGAGGACCTCGCGGACTACCTCGCGGACCTGCGCGTCCTGCTGGCCGAACACGACCTGGACGGGGTGATGTACGGCCACTTCGGCGCCGGGTGCATGCACATCCGCATCACCTTCGACCTGCGCACCGACGCCGGGCGAGAAGTCTTCCGCCGCTTCACCCACGAGGCCGCCAAGCTCGTGGTCCGCCACGGCGGGTCGCTGTCCGGCGAGCACGGGGACGGGCGCGCCCGCTCGGAACTGCTGCCGATCATGTACTCCCCGACGGTGCTCGCCGCCTTCGCCCGGTACCGCCGCCTGTGGGACCCCTCCGGGATCCTCAACCCCGGCTCGATGACGGCCCCGGACCCCATGGACGCCCACCTGGCACTGGAGGGCATCCCGGCGCGGGAGTGGCGCACAAGCTTCGATCTGCGCCCGGTCGGCAGCCACGGCGGCGGATCGCTGGTGGAGACCGACGACCCGGCCACCGCCCATGGCGCGGGCACCGACCCGTGGGTCCACGCCGTCCAGGGCTGCATCGGCGTGGGCCGCTGCCGCGCGGACACCGGCGGGGTCATGTGCCCCAGCTACCGGGCCACCCGGGACGAGAAGGACTCCACCCGCGGCCGGGCGCGGGTGCTCCAGGACATGGTCCGTGGTGCGGCCACCGTGCAGAAGGGCTGGCGATCGGAGGAGGTGCGGGAGGCCTTGGACCTGTGCCTGTCCTGCAAGGCCTGCGCCACCGACTGCCCGGCCGGGGTGGACATGGCCACCTACAAGTCTGAGTTCTTCGACCACTACTACCAGGGCCGACTCCGCCCGATCTCACACTTCTCCCTGGGCTGGCTGCCGCGCTGGCTCAAGCTCACCGGGCGGATCGCCCCGCTGGTCAACGCGGTACTGGCCACGCCCCTGGCCAAGGTCGCCGCCGTCGTGGGTGGGCTCACCACTAAGCGCACCATGCCGCGCTTCGCCGGGGCGAGAGAGTGGCGCCGGGAGGTCACGGCCGCCGGCGCGCAGCAGCCGGGCGCCGGTACCGCGCTGCTGTTCGTGGACACCTTCACCCGGGGCTTCCGCCCCGAGGTGGCCGGTGCCGCCGCCCGCGTGCTCGCCGACTCCGGGGAGACCGTGGAGTGCTCCGCTGATGCCTGCTGCGGACTCACCTGGATCTCCACCGGCCAGCTGGGCACCGCCAAGAAGCTGCTGGCCCGGGCCGCGGAGACGCTCGACGACGGCACGGACCGCCCGATCGTGGTCGTGGAGCCCAGCTGCGCCGCGGCCCTGGCCAAGGACCTGCCCGAGCTCGTCCCCACGGAACAGGCGCGGCGGGTCGCCGCCCGGGTGCGCAGCTTCGCGGCGCACACGGCCGAGCGCGCCGCAGACGGGTGGACCCCGTCCCCGGCCCGCCCCGTGCCCGAGCAGGTGGTGCTGCAGACCCACTGCCACGAATACTCGGTGTTCGGTGCGGCCGGCCAGCGTGCCGCGCTCACCGCCGCGGGCGTAACCGACGTGGTCGACGCCACCGGCTGCTGCGGCGTGGCCGGCAACTTCGGCTTCGAGAAACAGCACTACGACGTCAGCATGCAGGTCGCCGAGAACGCCCTGGCACCGGCCCTGCGCGGCACGGGGGCCGAGACCGCCGTGCTCACCGACGGTTTCTCCTGCGCCATGCAGATCAACCAACTCGACGCCACCAGACCGGGCCTGCACCTGGCCCAGATCCTGGACCCGGGCCCGCCGCAGCCGGCCGCCTCCGACCGAACCCGCTCCACGACCCAGAAAGAGGACACCCCATGACCACCAACGTCAACGCCTCCCGCACCTCCCAGCAGGCCCTCGACGCCGTCGGCAAGGTCAGCACCGGCCTGTTCATCGACGGCCGGTGGTGCGAGGCGGCTTCCGGCAAGCGCTTCGACGTCGTCAACCCGGCCACGGAGGAGGTCGTGGCCACGGTCGCCGACGGCGGCCCCGAGGACGCCCAGCGCGCCATCGAGACGGCCGGCCGTGTGCAGAAGGACTGGGCGAAGACCCCGCCCCGGGTGCGCAGCGAGATCCTGCGCCGCGCCTACGACATCATCATGGACCGCCAGGACGAGCTCGCCCTGATCATGACCACGGAGATGGGCAAACCCTTCGCCGAGGCGAAGGGCGAGGTCGCCTACGCCGCCGAGTTCTTCCGCTGGTTCTCCGAGGAGGCCGTGCGCATCGGCGGCGACCAGACCACCACCGGCGACGGCAAGAACCGCATCCTCGTCTCCAAGGAACCGGTGGGCCCGTGCGTGCTGGTCACCCCCTGGAACTTCCCGCTGGCCATGGGCACCCGCAAGATCGGCCCCGCCATCGCCGCCGGCTGCACCATGGTGTTCAAGCCCGCCAACCTCACCCCGCTGTCCTCCCTCGCCCTGGTGGACATCCTCGTGGAGGCAGGCCTCCCCGAGGGCGTGCTCAACGTCATCTGCACCTCCAAGGCCTCCTCCGTGGTCGGCCCGTGGATGTCCAGCGGCATCGCCCGCAAGATCAGCTTCACCGGGTCCACCGAGGTGGGCGTGCGCCTGCTCGAGCAGGCCGCCCAGCACGTGATGCGCTCCTCCATGGAGCTCGGCGGCAACGCCCCGTTCGTGGTGTTCGAGGACGCGGACCTGGACCGTGCCGTGGAAGGCGCCGTCGCCGCGAAGATGCGCAACATGGGCGAGGCCTGCACCGCCGCGAACCGCCTGTTCGTCCAGCGCCCGGTCGCCGAGGAGTTCTCCCAGCGGCTCGCCGCGCGCCTGGGCTCGCTGTCCGTCGGCGACGGCGCGCAGGACGGCACCGACGTCGGCCCCCTCGTCGAGGAAAAGGCCCTGGCCAAGGTGCAGGAGCTGGTGGACGACGCGGTGTCCAAGGGCGCCACGGTCGTCTGCGGCGGGTCCCGTCCGGACGGGCCCGGATACTTCTACTCGCCGACCGTCCTGTCCGACGTGGACCCCACCGCGCAACTCATGAACGAGGAAATCTTCGGCCCCGTGGCCCCCGTGATCCCGTTCGACACGGAGGAGGAGGTCGTCCGCATGGCCAACGACACCCCGTGGGGCCTGGTGGGCTACCTCTTCACCCAAGACATCGACCGCGGCTTCCGGGTGGGCGACGCCCTCGAGGTCGGCATGCTCGGGCTCAACACGGGCATCGTCTCCAACCCCGCGGCACCCTTCGGCGGCATCAAGGCCTCCGGGCTCGGCCGCGAAGGCGGCCGCGTCGGCATCGAGGAATTCCTCGAGACCAAGTACATGGCCGTTCCCCGCGGCTGACGCAACGGCCCGGTGCGCCGGGCCCCGCACGCGCGGGTGCTCCTCGCCCGACTGTCCTGGCCGGGCAAGGAGCACCCGTGCGTTTCGGGTACGACTGGATGTGTTCTCGTCTGCCCTCTGCCCTCTGCCCTCTGCCCGGTGCCCACCCGTGGGTGACTCAGGGGCGGGCGGATGGGTCGGTCGGTGTCGACTGGGCCAGGACCGGCTCCGGAGAGTCCCGGACGTGAGTGGTGCTCTTCTATCAGCCCTCGGAGGGACTCAGGCGGCCGATGGCGTCCTCCATGTGATCCAGGAGCAGCCGATCGGCGCGCTCCACGTCGGATCGTCCGATCGCCTCGGCGATGCCCCGGTGCTCGTCCAGCCGGAAGATGTGGGAGTTGTACCGGCTCTCCAGCGCGGTGATGCACATACGGGTCTCCACCATGAGCGTGGTGTGCATCCGGGAAAGCCGGGCACTGCCGGCAAGGGCCACGAGCAGCGCGTGGAACTCCACGTCCGCCTCGGTGAGCGCGTCCGTGTCATTCTGCGCGACCGCAGCCGTCATCGTCCGCACCACCTCGAGGAGTCGTTCACCCGCGTGCTCAGCGTTGATCTGGATGACCCGTGTCGCGGCCGCCCGCTCCACGGCGGTGCGGGCCAGGTACATGTCCCGCACATCGTCGTCCGTCACCTCGATGACGAACACGCCCCGGTTCCTGATGCTGACCAGCAGACCCTCCTGGGTGAGTCGCTGCATGGCCTCCCGCAGGGGCCCGCGGCTCACACCCAGGCGGCGGCTGAGCTCGGCCTCGTTCAGCTGCTGACCGGGCACCAGGTCGCCCTCGCCGATGGCCCGGCGCAATTGCCGTGCGATGAGGGCAGGCGTCGTCTCCTGGACCACCGGTTGAAGTATGGGGCTGGTCATGGTGCCTCCGACCATAGGTAACCGTGCTGGACAAAAATATTGTTCACAATCATATCCCGAAGCGGACTAGAGCGAGGGCTGCACTGTGTCCCGATTTCGCTTCCCCTGCGGTGCTCCGCGCCTTCTGATGACCCGCTGGGCACCTTGACATTCCCCGTGCCCACCGCCTGGGACCTGCTCCGATACGCACGTCCGGGTGCCAGTTATGGGCAACCCTGCGGAGGAAGGGTATCGAGACTGCGGTAGCGGTCTCCAGGCTTATCCTCAACGGCTCCGGAGCCGGACCCACACCCCGCGGCGCGCCTCATGCCTTCTCCTTGTTGCCTAGCTCACATCAACACCATATGCTTCTTGTAGACAATCGTACGACGGGGGATGGTGATCACGTGTTTCCCAGTGCGCTCCCCGATGTGCCCATCCTGGACCGCTCGTTCACTGCTGACCGTGCGGCCGAGGTCCGGGGGGCAGTCAGCCGATTTCAGGACGCTACTGCTGGGCTGTGGCCCATCGGCGACTGCCATGGAGGAGCATGCCCGTGCCGTGCGGACACCCGGCCCGGCCACGGGGACCTGGCGGGCGGCGGTGATCCGGGCCGGCGTGGTCTTCCCTTCTCTCTCGTGGTCTCTCAACCTGACGCCCCCGGACCACGTCGTCTCGGATGCCTTGCTCTTCGTTCCGCAGGGCGGAAAGACTCCCGCGACCACCCGGAGTGGCCCCATCGTGGTCCCCGTTCGACCGACTTCGACCTAGAAGGAAGACCATGACTGATTTGACGGAACTCACGGCGCTCGAGCTGTTGGACGGCTACCGCCGGGGCAGCTTCTCCCCGGTCGACGCCACGCGGGCCGTGCTGCGGACCATCGATGAGCTGGACGGTGCGGTGAACGCCTTCGTGTCCGTGGACCACGAGCAGGCCCTGCGCTCGGCCGCCGAATCGGAGAAGCGATGGCATGCGGGGGAGCCGCTGGGTCCCGGCGACGGGGTCCCCACGTCCATCAAGGACATCTTCTACACCCGGGGCTGGCCCACGCTGCGCGGCACCCGGCTCATCGACGCGAACCGGTCGTGGGAGGAGGACGCCCCCTGTGTGGCCCGGCTGCGCGAGACCGGTGCCGTGCTCCTCGGCAAGACCACCACCCCGGAGTTCGCGTGGAAAGGGGTCACCGACTCCCTGCGCCACGGCTCGACCGGCAACCCATGGGGCGCTGACCTGACCTCGGGGGGTTCCAGCGGCGGCAGCGCCACGGCCGTGGGTATGGGCATGGGGCCCTGGTCCGTGGGAACGGACGGCGGTGGATCCGTACGGATCCCTGCCGCCTTCACCGGCACGGTGGCGATCAAGCCCACCTACGGCCTCATTCCGATGTTTCCGGCCAGTCCCTTCGGCACGCTCGCCCACGCCGGGCCCATGACCCGCACCGTGGCTGATGCCGCCCTGCTGCTGGACATCATCACGGGCTTCGACTCCCGTGACTGGTCCGCCCTGCCGACGCCCACCTGGTCCTTCCTGGAAGAGCTTGAGGGCGGGGTCGGCGGCCTGCGCATCGCTTTTTCGCCCACACTGGGGTTCGGGCAGAACGATCCCGAGATCGAGCGGCTCGTCCGCCGCGCCGCCGAAAGGTTTGTGGAGCTCGGGGCCGTGGTCGAGGAGGTGGATCCGGGCATCCAGGACCCGGTCGAGGCCTTCCACACCCTGTGGTTCGCCGGTGCCGCAAAGGTCCTGGAGGGCTACGGTCCCGGCGCGATGGAGGAGGTGGATCCGGGGCTGCGCCGCAGCATCGAGGAGCAGGGCGAGATCAGCGCCTCCGACTTCCTGGACGCCACGGCTGTGCGGATGGACCTGGGCGTGACCATGGGGCGCTTCCACGAAACCTATGACTTGTTGCTGACCCCCACCCTGCCGATCCCCGCTTTCCCCCGGGGCCAGGACGCGCCGGAGGGCTGGCACTCCCCGAACTGGACCAGCTGGACGCCGTACACCTACCCGTTCAACATGACCCAGCAACCGGCGGTGAGCGTGCCCTGCGGCCTCACCGGGGCGGGCCTGCCCGCGGGACTGCAGATCATCGGGCCCCGGCACGCGGACCGGATGGTGCTCCGCGCCGCCCAGGCATACGAGCAGGCGACCGCCTGGGGCACCCAGCCGCCCGCGCGGGCGGTGGTCAGCGGTGGCTGAGGGCCGCCTTGGTCCCGGAGCACCACTGCGTCGGATACCACGCGGCATCCGACCACGGCCGCGCACGAGGGGAGGGGGCAAGCACCCCTGACCCCGGTGCACCAAAAGCACCACGACACCTGACGAATTGTTGACCATCATTCACGCGGGCTGTTCCGTTCAAGGCAAGCCCAACACAACCGGGGCGCCAGCCGGTGCACCATCCGCACTCTTGGAGGATTCCATGAATTCACACCACGATCCTGGCCATTCCGGCGCCCGGCAGGACGGCCTGCCCCGCAACCCGGCAACAGGACGGCCCGAACCGGACGCCAAGACGGTCAACCGCGCCGTCGCAGCCTCCGCCATCGGCAACGCCACCGAGTGGTTCGACTACGGCGTGTACGCCGTGTCGGTCGTCTACATCACCCAGAACTTCTTCCCGGGCGAGTACGGCACCATCCTGGCGCTGAGCACCTTCGCATTCTCGTTCCTGGTCCGCCCTCTGGGCGGCCTGTTCTGGGGACCGCTCGGCGACCGCCTCGGCCGCAAGCGCATCCTCGCGCTCACAATCATCCTCATGGCCGGGGCCACCTTCTGCATCGGTCTGATCCCCTCGGTGGAGACCATCGGGATCGCGGCCCCGATCCTGTTGATCCTGCTGCGCGCCGTGCAGGGCTTCTCCACCGGTGGCGAGTACGGCGGCGCCGCGACCTTCATGGCCGAATACGCCCCGGACAAGAAGCGCGGCTTCCTCGGCAGCTTCCTGGAGTTCGGCACGCTGGGCGGCTTCGCCCTCGGCTCGCTCATCGTCCTGTCGGGTGAGGTGGTGCTGGGCAACGAGGCCATGAGCGAGTGGGGCTGGCGCATCCCGTTCCTGCTCGCCGGACCCATGGGCCTGGTCGGTCTCTACCTCCGGTCTCGGCTGGCGGACTCGCCCATCTTCCTGGAGCTGGAGGAGGCCGGCCACGCCGAGTCCTCCGCCGGGACGGCGCTCAAGGACCTGATCACCCAGTACTGGCGTCCCATGCTCACGATGACGGGTCTGGTGATCGCGCTCAACGTGGTGAACTACACCCTGCTGAGCTACATGCCGACCTACCTGGAGGGCCAGACCGGCATGGACTCCCGGACCGTGCTGACCATCATGTTCGTCGCACAGTTCGCGATGATGCTCGTCATCCCCTTCGCCGGGGCCCTGTCCGATCGGGTGGGGCGCAAGCCCATGTGGTACGTCTCGCTGATCGGGCTGTTCGTGCTGGCCATCCCCATGTACATGCTCATGGCCAACGGGTTCTGGTGGGCCCTTCTCGGGTTCGCGGTGCTCGGTCTGCTCTACATCCCGCAGCTGGCCACCATCTCCGCGACCTTCCCGGCCATGTTCCCCACCCACGTGCGCTACGCCGGCTTCGCGATCACCTACAACCTCGCCACGGCCGTCTTCGGCGGCACCGCCCCGCTCGCCAACGAAGCGCTCATCGAGGCCACCGGCACCCCGCTGGTCCCGGCGTTCTACATGATGGCAGCCTGCGTCGTCGGGCTCATCGCGGTCCGCACCATGAAGGAGACCGTCGGCGCGTCCCTGCGCGGCACTGAGATCCCGGAGACGAAGCCGCAGGACATCATTCGCGCCCGGGCCCGGGCCTGACCTTCCACCTGGAGACCCCCGCACCTCGATCCGAGGTGCGGGGGTCTCTGCCATCTCCACCCACGGGCCGTGACTGCCACCGGCGCAGCGCAGGGCCGTGACTGCCACCGGCGCAGCGCAGGGCCGTGACTGCCACCGGCGCAGCGCAGGGCCCCAGGCGCATCATCGACACGGGATGAGAGCTCGGGAGCACGGGAACGACCTGTGCTGGACTTTGAGACGTGGTGCGGCGGGGGACGTGGGTGTCCCGGTGACGCCGGAAGTCCCCCGCAAGCCGGGAACTTCAGTCAGGCGCCGAGGAGCCGCAGCGCGGTGAGGGCGTAGGCGCGCGCGGCGAGGACCAGTTCGTCCACGCCCACGGACTCGTCGACCTGGTGGGCCTGGTCATTGAGGCCGCCGGGGCCCATCACCACCGTGGGGACGCCGTGGTCCCGGGCGATGAAGCCGCCGTCGCAGGCCGCGCTCCACCCGCCCACCGACGCGGGGCCGCCGAGGTCGGCGACGGCACCGTGCACGGCGGTGACCAGGGGGTGGTCGAGGTCCGTGCGGAACCCCGGCATGGCCATGGTGACCTCGATGTTCACGGAGATGCCGTCCCCCGTGATGCCGGCCGCGTCCACGGCCGCCACCAGGTCCGCGGCGAGCCGGTGCGGGTCCTCGTCGGGCATCAACCGGCGGTCAAGCCACACCCGGCAGGACGGGGCGACCATCGAGGTGGTGCGCCCGCCCTCGATCCGCCCGACGTTCCAGGTGCCCGCGCCCAGCAGCGGATCGAGGTCCTGCTGCCGGCGGTCGTGGTCGGCGCGGACGAGCTCGAGCACCCGGGCCGCGGCGTCGATGGCATTGCGTCCGTCCGCGGGCCGCCCGGAGTGCGCCGGCACCCCGGTGACCTCGAGCTCCAGGTAGGCGTCGCCACGGCAGCCCACCACCGTCTGGAGGTCGGTGGGCTCGGCGACCACGCACCCGCAGAAACCCCGGCCGAGGCCTCGCCGTGTCAGGTGCCGGATCCCCAGGCCCAGGTCCTCCTCGTCCACGGTGCAGGCCAGCCGCACGGGCCCGCGCAGTTCCGCACCGGAGCGGCGTAGGGCGTCCATGGCCACCAGCACGGCCGCGAGCCCACCCTTCATGTCGGTGGCCCCCCGCCCGTAGACCCGGCCGTCCGCCACGACGGAGCGGAACGGCTCCCGGGTCCAGCCGGGCCCGGCGGGCACCACATCGGAGTGCCCGAGGAAGAGCAGACCGGGCCCGTCCCCGACCGGTCCGCCGGGGGCCAGCTCGACGTCCACGTTCGGCCGGCCCGGGGCGGCCGGGTCGATGCGGACCTCGAGCCCGCGGATCCGGCCAGCCTGTTCCAGGATCTGTACGGTGCGTTCCTCGGTGCCGCCGGGGTTCTCCCCGCCGGCGTCGACGAGGGCTCGGGTCAGCGCCACGACCTCGTCCGGGTCGATGAGGTCGAGGACGGCGTGCTCGAACTCGTGGGCAGTCTGCATGGTTCCTCCCGGACCGGGCTGCGCCCGCGTCGTCGTTCAGCGGTCGAGCTCCGCGCGGGCGATGTCCAGGGCGCGGGCCAGGCGCTGCAGCCCGACCTCCGTGCGCTCCGGGGTGGTCGAGGCGAAGCAGAGGCGGAAGGCGTCCTCGAACCGGCCCGAGGGGGACAGCGCCGGGCCGGGGATGAAGGCGACGCCCTCGGCGAGGGCGATCTCGAACAGCCGCGAGGTGGAGACCCGGGCGTCCTCGCCCTGAAGGGTCACCCAGAGGAAGAACCCGCCCTCGGGATCCGTGGTGGTCACCCGGGAGCCCAGGTGCCGGGCGATCGAGGCGTCCATGGCCTCCTTGCGGCGGCGGTACTCCGTGCGCAGACCGGCCAGGTGGTCGTCGTAGCCGCCCTGGCGCACGAAGCGCTCCACGATGTGCTGGGCGGGCACGTTCGTGCAGGTGTCCATGGCCTGCTTGCCGGCGATCAGCAGCTTGCGCAGCTTCGGGTCCGCGTCCACCCACCCCACCCGCAGGCCGGGGGCGAGGACCTTGGAGAAGGTCCGCACCGAGAACACCAGAGGGTCGTCCGGGCTGATCTCCCGGAAGCCCGGGACATCCTGGCCGGCGAAGCGCAGGCCCCCGTACGGGTCGTCGTCGAGGATCATCGATCCCCACCGATGGGCCAGCTCCAGGATGCGGACCCTACGGGCCTCGCTGAGAGTGGTGCCGGAGGGGTTCTGGAAATTCGGGATGGTGTAGATGACCCGCGGGGTCCGGCCGGATTCGGCCACCAGGGTCTCCAGGGCGTCCACGTCCATGCCGTTTCGGTCCATCGGGACCTCGAGGATGTCCGCGCCGTAGCTCAGGGCCGTGCCGGAGCCGTTCGTGTAGGTGGGGCTCTCGACCACCACGAGATCCCCGGGGTCCACGAACAGCTTGAACGCCAGGTCGAGACCCTGCATGCCCCCGGAGGTGATCACGAGGCGCTCGGGGCGGGTCGGCTCCGGGGTGGTCGAGTGGTGCTCTACCACCGTCTCGATCAGCCCTGGCTCTCCCTCGGTGGCCCCGTAGGTGAAGGAACTGTCGTCGAGCACCTCCGCGGCGATGCGGCGGAACTCGGCCGTGGGGATGACCTCGGCGGCGGGGGCGCCCATCGCGAAGCGGACGATGTCGTGGGACTGGGCGGCCAGCAAAGAGGTGGAGGAGTCGATGACAGAGCCGACAAGCCCGTCGGCCCGCCGGGCCAAGGGCAGCAACCCCTGGCCCGGGTCCCCACTGATCCCGTGAGTGGGCTTGACGGCGAGGTTCTCGACCGTGGTGAGGTGTGTGGTGGTGGTCGTCATGGGTTTCTCACTTCCTGATGAGTGCTCGGGGGAACGAGGTGAAAGTCTCCACCCCGGTGCGCGTGACGCGCACGGACTCGGAGACCTCGTACCCGTACCCGGTCATCCACATGCCGCAGATGACGTGGAAGGTCATGTTCTCGGCCAGCACGGACTCGTCCTCCGTGCGGATACTGATGGTGCGCTCACCCCAATCGGGTGGATAACCGATGCCGATGGAGTACCCGAGCCGGCTGTGCTTCTCCAATCCGCGCTCGGCCAGCGACCAGTTCCAGGCCCTGGCCAGCTCCCGGACCGGCACCCCTTCGGCCACGGTGTCGAGGACGGCCTGCAGGCCCTCGCCCACGGCCGCCTCCAGGCGCAGCAGCTCGTCCGTGGGCGGACCCAGCATCACCGTGCGGGCCAAAGGGACGTGGTAGCGCCGGTGCGCGCCGGCCAGCTCCACGACCACGGCGTCGCCCTCCCGCAGGACACGGTCGGACCATGTCAGGTGCGGGGTGTCGGCGGAGGCACCCGTCGGCAGCATGGGCACGATCGCGGGGAAGTCGCCCCACGCGTCGTCGACGCCCTCGGCCTGGGCCCGGGCGATCTGGGCGGCCACCCGATTCTGCGGGACACCGGGCTCGATCGCGTCGATCGCGGCCTGCATCGCTGCCGTGGTGACCCGGGCCGCGGTACGCATGTACTGGATCTCGGCCTCCGACTTCACGGCCCGCACCCAATTCACGAGCTCGAAACAGTCAACGAGTGTCCACTCCGGCAGCGCGTTGACCAGGGACCGGTATCCCTTGGGGGAGAAGAAGTGGGAGTCCATCTCGAGACCGACGCACCCGCGGGCGGCCGGGGCGATCTGGCCGCGCCGGCGCAGGTCGAAGGACACCCAGTCGAAGGGATGCAGATGGGGACGGTGGACGTAGCGCTCGGGATAGCCGACGATCTGATCCGGGGGCAGCCACGAGGTGCGGAAGGCCCCGTTAGCGTCCATCTCCCGCAAATAGAGGAGCATCTCGCCCTGTGCCGGCACGAACAGCATCTGCGGGGTGTAGAACGACCAGGCATCGTAACCGGTGAGGTAGAAGATGTTCGCGGGATCCGTCACGATCAGGGCGCCGAGGCCCTGATAGTCCATGCGCCCGCGCACCATCACCAGACGCTGTGCGTACTCCTCAGCGGAAAAGAGAGACGCACGGACATCGGCGTTGCCCTGTCGATCCGGGACACCGAGGCCCAAGTCTGTGATGTTGCCGGGGCCAAGCTTCGAGGTGGTCATAGCTCATCATCAAATCTGTCGTTCTTATTGTCAACAATAGACGGCTGGTTATGCCTTGGGCGACCGGTGCGGAAGTCATGGTCGTAAAGCTCTGCTGAGTCCTTGCTCAGCCGACCCCATCAAAGTCCCGCACCCTTACTGGTGCTGCCAAGCACGAGAAGCCTGGCCGATGGGGTTCACTTCAGTTCTATCCCGTCAGGCCGCGACCAGATCCTGCCGGTCGGTGTAGTCCAGGCCGTGGGCCTCGCTCACGGAGCGGTGGGTGACCCGCCCGGCGTGGACGTTGAGCCCGGCGGCCAGAGCCGGGTCGGCGGCCAGGGCAGCCTCGGCGCCCTTGTCGGCCAGGGCCACGGCGTAGGGGAGGGTGACATTGGTCAGCGCGTAGGTGGAGGTGTTCGGCACGGCCCCGGGCATGTTGGCCACGCAGTAGAAGACCGTGTCGTGGACGCGGAAGGTGGGGTCCTCGTGGGTGGTGGGCCGGGAGCCGGCGAAGCACCCGCCCTGGTCCACGGCGATGTCCACCAGCACGCTGCCGGGCTTCATGGCCGCGACCATTGCGCTGGTCACCAGCTTGGGGGCCCTCGCCCCGGGGATCAGCACGGAACCGATAACCAGGTCCGCCTCGGTCACGGCGCGCTCGACCTCGTAGGCATTGGAGGCGATGGTCGTGAGGCGCCCAGCGTACCGGTCGTCGAGCTGGCGCAGGCGATCGACGTTGATGTCAAGGATGCTCACGTCCGCGCCCAGGCCCACGGCCATGGCGGCGGCGTTGGTGCCGGCCACCCCCGCGCCCAGGACGGTGACCTTCGCCGGGCGCACCCCGGGCACCCCGCCCAGCAGCACGCCCTTGCCGCCGGCCGGTGCGGTCAGGGCCGCGGCCCCGGCCTGAACGGCCAGCCGCCCGGCGACCTCGCTCATCGGGGCCAGCAGGGGCAGGCGCCGATCCGCGGTCTGGACCGTCTCGTAGGCGATCGCGGTGACCCCGGCCTTCAGCAGTGCGGCCGTCAGCTCGGGTTCGGCGGCCAGGTGCAGGTAGGTGAACAGCACCAGACCCTCGCGGAAGCGGTGGTACTCGGAGGCCACCGGCTCCTTGACCTTCAGGACCATGTCGGCGCGGGCCCACAGCTCCTCCGCGTCGGCGAGGATCTGCGCGCCGGCAGCGGTGTAGGCGTCGTCGTCGATCCCCGAGCCGATCCCGGCCCCGGCCTCGACGAGGACCTCGTGGCCGTGGGCGACCAGCTCGTGCACGCCCGAAGCGGTGATGGCCACCCGGTACTCGTTGTTCTTCACTTCGCGGGGAACGGAGACAATCATGACGGACCTTCCAAAGAAACATGGACTAGACGAAGAAATTCTGTCGTATTCATGCCATCACTGGAGGTAGGATTGCAGATCCTTCGAGAGTTTGCGCCAAATCTACAGAATGGTAGAAAAGGTGACCCGCATCACACAACCCTCGCCGCAGGATCGACGCCCGCCCTACGAGCTCGACGACCTCGACCGTCGCCTGCTGGAACTGCTGCGAGCCAACGCGCGGATGACCAACCAAGCCCTGAGCGAGAACCTCGGGGTGGCCCCCTCCACGTGCCTGACGAGGATGAAGACCCTGCAGCGGGCCGGAGTAATCCGTCGCTTCACCATCGAGGTGGACCCCAAAGCATCGGGGCAGACCATCGAGGCGCTGATCAGCGTGCGCCTGCGCCCCGGAGCTCGCCAGCAAATGGCCGCCTTCGGCGAGAACTTGAAGAAGGTGCCGGAAGTTACCCAGTTCTTCTTCGTCGGCGGAGTGGACGACTTCCTGATTCACGTCGTCACGCGGGACACCGACCACATCCGCCAATTCGTGCTCGAACACCTGTCCTCGAACCCAATCGTGGCTGCCACCCAGACCAGTCTGATTTTCGAGCATGTGACAGGCCTCGATGCTCTCTGAATAACGCGCCACGACGACGGCAGGGCACGCCGCGCCTGCGCACAGGCAAGACAAAGTAGGTGTATCCGCGAGCTTGGAAGCGGGTCAGCCACTATCACCGTGTCTTGCTATTTATGGCACAGCTATTGCGAGGCCGCCTGGTCCATGCGGACGTGCAATCAAGAATTCTCTGAGTGTCGCGTCAGCACTTCAGGGGCTCGACTCTACATATGACCTGTATTAGTCGCGGATTCGATTGAGGAATTGATCAGTCGACACTGATGCTGGTGTTTTGGTCGGTCAGGATGAGGTCCCATCCGGTGCTTCCGCGCACGACGGTGGCGTGCTTGATTGTGTCGTCACCATCCATCCAGTGCAGCGCGTGGCCGCTGACAGCGGCTTGGTAGCCGCACTGCCGGGCCACCCAGGCGCCTTCTGCCAATGCCTTGACGTGGCTTTCGGGCCAGGTCAAGTGAGCCACTGCTGCCCAGGCGGCCACGACGAGACTGCTCAGCATGGCCACCACACCCAGAATTGGGGGAAGCCAGGGGAGCCAGGTGAGGCCCACGGACAGGGGCATGCCGATCAGCGCGATCGCGGCCGGGTTGTTCCACCATGTCGGCTCCGGCGATCGGGGGGTTGGCGCGATGTTGGGAAAGACCCGCACCGTCGTGTCGGTGGTGGGACGGTGCGGGTCGTCGAAGGACTGCTGCAGGCTCACAGGGGGCTCCAGAGGGCAAACGGGAACAAATGCAGATGGCGATGGGTCAAGGAAGCACGAGGATGATGGCGGCCAGCGGCACGGTGGCTGGCACGGACCCTCCCTTTCGGTTTATCACCGACTGCGGCCAAACTCCTCAGCGGGAGACCGTTGGTTTGCTCACACGCACCGGCCGGTCTGACCGACCCCTAGTCTCAGCACCGGTACTTGAACAAACCGGCGTCGAGGCCGGGAAGGTGGGACGGGACCAGAGCGACCATGCCATCCCGGACCGGGCACCGAATTCCCGCTTGCGGCTCAGCCCACCGCTTTACATATGGCCCGGCTACCGGCCAACGCCCATACGGACTGTGCTGTAGGGGCTCCTGGTAGTCATCTGGATCCGGTGGGGATGCCACCGTTGCTGTGCTCTTCTCGTGATGGACGTGGTCGTTCCGGAGCCACGGGTCAGGAACGCGTCGGGCGCTTGCCGTGGTGGGGACCCTCGTGCGGGGTTGCTGTGGCCGCGCTCGAGGCAGGCTGGACGAGCCTTCTATGACCCGGCGCCCACAGGCGGATGTCTAAGATCCTTGACTTTCAGTGTCAATGATCCTTAACATCACTTTATGGTGTTCCGAGCGGCTGAAACGGCGAATCCGGTGCGGGAGCTCCGGAAGGAGCGGCGCATGACGCAGGCCGAGCTCGCTGCGTCAGTAAGCGTCAGCCGGCAGACGATCATCGCTGTCGAGCAGGGCGACTACGCCCCCTCGGTCTATCTCGCCCTGCGGATCGCCCGCGCCTTGGGCGGGACTGTCGAGGAACTGTTCACCGACGAGACGGGAGAAAACCCATGACGCGCAGACCGAGCATGCTGGATCGGGTCGCGGGACGCATGATGGACCTCGACAGCCCGGCCTACGGTGATGAGCGAGAACGAGCTGTCTTCCTGGAGGCCAGTTCCTTCGGATTGACGACCGGGCTCTACGCGGGGCTGTTGAGCGCTCTCGTGGCCTCCGTCTTCGGATTCGTGTTGCTGCCGGTGGTGCTTCTGGTGGTGACGATCCTGCCGGCGGCGGCAGCTGTCTGGTATGCGAGGCGGCGCCACGTCAATGTGCAGAAGCTTGGGGAGAACGCCGGTGCGAGGTCGACGATGGTGAGCATCGTGGTTTTCGGCGCCATGATGGTGCTGACCTTCGCGGCCATGACGTACACCGTTTTCACTGGTCATCCGTTGCTGTCCGCTCCTCGACTCGAGGTGACTCCGGGGGAGGGTTTCTTCGGTGGGATGGCCCAGGGCGCTGTCATCGGTGGCATGATCGGTGGTTTTGCGGCGATCGTCGGAGGAATTTTCAGCTTCCGGCGCGCACACCGTCACCCAGACGAGTCCGACCGGTGACACCCGTGGTCGGTCCGCGGCCCGGGAATTCCGCCGCAGGCAGGTAGTTCCAAGCCGTCTGGCGGAAAACCCCGCCGATTCGATGAGAGCCGATCCTGATCGTTGGCCGGGTCTGCGGTGAAGGCTGGTCGGCGGCCTGATGGCGTTGCAATAGGGGTTCCTGCGCGAACATCCCGGCCATGTGCTGGACAGCTGTCCGCTGCCGGCCGATAGATTTCGTACTAGAGCGACAGCTGAAGGCACGCTAGTTCGGCGGCCAACCCCAGCAGAGGAGGGCCCCGTGGGCACGGTGGTCATGTACGGTTCGGTGTCGGTGGACGGCTTCATCGCGGACGAGAACGACCAGCCCGGAGTGCTGTTCGACTGGTTGCTCAGCGGTGACGTGCCGTTGGACGAGAGCGGGGCGTTGAACGTGTAGCAAGAGTCCTACGACTACACCAGGCCGTACTGGAACCAGATCGGGGCAACCGTCGTCGGCCGCCACGTCTTCGACATGACGGACGGCTGGGACGGGACGCCTCCGGCCGGGGTCGAGCACGTGGTGGTCGTAATTCACCGGCCGGCGCCGGCGGGGTGGGACCCCGAGGCGCCGTTCCACTTCGTCGATGGCGTCGAGGCCGCCGTGGCCAAGGCGCAGGAGCTGGCCGGTGAGCGCATCGTCGAGGTCGCCGCCGGTGACGTCGGTGGGCAGGTGCTTGCCGCGGGCCTGGTCGAGGTGGTGCGCATGGACGTCGTGCCCGTCGTGTTCGGGTCCGGCAGGCGCTACTTCGGGTCGGTCCACGCGCAGCACCTGTTGGAGGATCCCGACGTGGTGATTCAGGGCAACCGGGTGCTTCACCTGCGCTATCGGGTGCGCCGTGGATCGATCTGAGCGGGGACGCGCAGGAGTCCATCACGAACGGTGATACAAGATCGGGCCTCGGGACTGATTCGCAGACAAATGGCGTCTGACCGTGCCTCCGCCCCGCTATACATATGGCCAGCTACCGGCCACGCCTTAAGAGGCGGCGTTGCAGTGGGGGTTGGCGATCTGCGCCAATGGCACACCGTCCTGGCGGTTGCGGGTCTGACGCATGACGTCGTCACGGAACTCTCAGGGACGGGGGAGCAGGCACAGTGACATCCTCCCCGGCCGCTTTGGAGCTCTGATCAGTCGACTTGGGCCACGCCCAGGGTGTCACCGGCTCGACACGCGGCCAGCGCTTCTCGCCGGTTCGGTCGCTCGCGGGTAGGGACTCTGCATCTTGACGCTGGTGGAACGCTCCTTGACGCTGGTAGAACGGAGTATGGCCATCGACGCGTTCGAGCCCCACCCGATTGTTCGCCTGCTCGGCAAGCCCTCGGCCGACTTCACCGGCGGGGACCTCGTGCGGGCGGTCGAACAGCTGGGGCTGCGGCAGGTGAACCTGCGTTACGTCGGCGGCGACGGGCGTCTGAAGATCCTGGCTTTTCCCATCAATTCGCGCGATCACCTCGTCGAGGTGCTGACCCGGGGCGAGCGGGTGGACGGCTCGAGTGTCTTTGCCGGCACCAATGCCGACAACAGCGACGTCTACATTGTTCCGCGTCACCGCACCGCCTTCCTCAACCCCTTCGGCCAGCGGTGCTCGCTCGACGTGCTGTGCTCGTTCTACGACGAGGTGGGCAAGCCGCTGTCCTACGCGCGGGAGCAGGTGGTGCGCCGAGCTGCCGAGGTGCTGACGCAGGAGACCGGGATGACGCTGGAGGCTTTCGGCGAGCTGGAGTACTACCTCGTGGGCGAGCCCGAGCAGATCTACCCTGTCGAGGAGGAGCGCGGCTATCAGGAGTCGGGGCCCTTCTCGAAGGGCCAGCGGGTTCGGGAGCAGGTGCTGGGTCACCTCTGCGCCATGGGGGTGCCGTTGAAGTATGCCCATGGTGAGGTCGGCAACATCCTCGAGGACGACCGGCAGCTGGTGCAGCACGAGATCGAGCTCCAACCCGTGCCCTTGGAGCAGGCGGCCGACCACCTCGTCCTGGCGAAGTGGGTGGTGCGCGAGGTCGCCCACGCCCACGGTCTCGAGGCGACTTTCGCCCCCTTGGTGAGCGGCAAGGGCGCAGGAAACGGCCTGCACATCCACAGCCGGCTGGTGCGCAACGGTGTGAGCACCATCGTCGGCAAGGAGGGGCTCAACGACACCGGGCGTCGGCTGATCGCGGGCTACCTCTCGGCGGCCAGGGCGCTGACCGCGTTCGGCAACACGGTCCCCACGTCCTACCTGCGCTTCACCGACGGTGAGGAGTCACCCGAGGACATCTGCTGGGGTGAGAAGAACCGCACCGGTCTGGTCAGGGTCCCACTGGCCTGGGGCGGGGACGTGCTGGCCGGAATGGTCGCCCACGCCAATCCTGGCAGCGCAGAGCCCATCCCCGAACCCGCCGCGCATCCGCAGACCGTCGAGCTCCGGCTCGGCGACGGCTCGGCCGACGTGCACCTGCTGCTGGCCGGCATGGCCGTCGCGGCCAAGCGTGGGCTGAGTGATCCCGGGAGCTTGGAGCTGGCCGAGCGGCTCAGCACCGCCCACCACGACGACTTCGAGCGGCTGCCCACCTCGTGCGTGGAGTCGGCCGACGCGCTCGAGGCCGAGCGCGAGATCTTCGAGGCCGAGGGCGTCTTCCCCGGCGCGCTCATCGACGCCGTGCTCGCGGGCTTACGCGACACCGACGACGCCACCCCGGTCGGGGAGCCTGCGCAAGATGACGCTACTCGTGAGGAACTCATACGCCGCCACTGGCACGTCGGCTGAACGCGGTTAGCTCTCGGAAGTCGGGGCAGTCCCGTGGCGACCATGGCCAGCATGTGGGTCAGAGAGGCAGCGGAGACTTCTCAGGCTGCCTTCCGGTTGCGGCGGAGGCGTTTGAGCACCCACCAGCCCACGATCACCACGATGGCGCCCAGGACGACGCGGGAGAGGATCCCGGCGAACTGCTGGGCCACCTGCCAGTTCTGACCGAGGAAGTACCCGGCGAGCACGAAAAGACTGTTCCAGATCAGTGAGCCGGCCGCGGTGAGCAGCACGAACAGCCACAACGACATCCGTTCCACCCCGGCCGGGATCGAGATGAGAGAGCGGAAGACCGGCACCATGCGCCCGAAGAACACCGTGGACTTGCCGTGACGATTGAACCAGTTCTCGGTGCGGTCCAGATCGTGCAGGTCCACCAGCGGCAGTTTGTCCACGATGACCCGCAACCGGTCCCGCCCCAGGGCGGCGCCGAGCCAGTACAGGGCGATCGCCCCGACCACGGACCCCACGGTGGTCCACAGGATCGCCCCGACCAAGGAGATGTTGCCCTGGCTGGCGGTGAACCCGGCCAAGGGCAGGATCACCTCGGAGGGGATCGGCGGAAAGAGGTTCTCCAACGCCACCAGCAACCCCGCACCCGGGGCCCCGATGGCCTCCATGACGCTGACCGCCCACCCGGCGATCCCACCCAGTTCCTGGGAGCTGCCGCCCTGCTGAGCGGTGATCTGCCCCCCGCCCATGGCATAGGAAATGATTACCGCCCCGGGCACAAGGCCGGCGAGGGTGGTCATGCCGGTCCTGTGCTCCGGTGTCGGCGATGGGTCATGGCTGCTGGTCGTCGTCCGTGTCAGTGGGAGGTGCTGCCCCCAATTGCTGGTCGAGGGTTTCCGGGGTGGTCTCGGGGTGCGGGAGATCCGGGGCCCCGGAGACCTCCGGAGCGATCGGTGCCGGTGGGATTTCGTCGAGTTCCGGCAGCTCCGTGGCCTCACGGTCTTCACCGGAGTGGGTGGCATCCATGGTGGATCTCCTTCCGGGGCGTCACTGACAAATGCGGGACCATGAGGAAAGCGGCGCCGGAACTCTCCCACCCCGCAGGGTGGGAGCGTTCCGGCGCTCTGTGGGCAGGCACCCGTTGAGGTGTCAGCCGCCCTGGTTCTGCAGCCGCTGGGCGAGCATCTGCTTGCCCTGCTCGCCGGCCTTGCGGTTGTTCGCCTGGATCTTGCGGAACCATTCGGCCAGCTCGCTGTCGTTGGCGGCTTCCGCGTCGGCGATGAAGGTCTCCATCTTCCACACATTGTGCAGCGACGCTTCCAACGCCCACACGAGATCGTAGTGGGGGTCCTTCACCGGGCTCTGGGGCTCATCGGCCATGGGATCTTGCCTCCTCGATACCTACTGATGGATGTGCAGCCTTACCTGACATGCCGGGATCTTGTGGCACTCACCACGCTAGGGGCCCGCGCCAGCAGAAAGCAAGGGAGCTGAGGAATCAGGTGCGTGGATCCCGGCCGTGGTCGTGGGCGTAGGCGGTGAACACCTCGGCGGGGGTGTGGCCGGTGGGTGGAAAGTCGTCCTGGAGGTTCACGGCCAGTTGCTCCAGAGCCCCGGCCGGCGCTGCGCTCAGCCGCACCTCCGCAGCGGGGCAGCCCTGAGCGGCTTCCTGCAAGGCCAGGCGGAGGACAACTGGCGGGCCAGTGAGAGGTCGGGGCCTTCTTCCCGGACGTAGTAGGTCTCGGTGTGCTGGCTGAAATCGATGCGTGCTTTGGCGATCTCAGCGGCCAGGGTGTCCAGGACCCGGGAGACCACCACAGGATCCAGCTCGGGCAGCCGGACGGCGTGGTCCGGGTCGGCCAGGGACTTCAGCTCCAGGGCCAGGGACCGGCGCCGCGACAACGGCGGGTAGATCTGGGTGAACCAGTTCAGGGCAGCGGTCGGCAACGCGAACCCGGTGAGGGCCTCCAGTGGGGCGGCCGCCCGGGTCCACGGGCCGGTGGCCACGACATCGCCGAAGCCCAGCGTGGCCGGGCCCACCCCGGAGACATAGAGCGCCTCCACGAAGTCGTGGTACCGGGCCGGGTCGATGCCGGCGGAGTAGACGAAGCCGCCGGGGATGTGCGGGTAGCAGGTCAATGCCCAGCCCGCCCCCTGCAGGGCCACCCACACGACCACGACCGCGATCACCGCCGCCGGACCGACCGCCGAGCCGAAACGGTGCCCCGTCCATTTCGAGACCCGCCACACCCCGGCCAGCACCCACCGGCTGAGGTTGTCCCTTGCCGGTGGGGTGCATCAGTGAGTGGTACATATCGTGCAGCCCCACCACGATCAGCACCACCCCAGCACCGTCAGCAGCACGCCCGTGTCACTGCTCCTCGGTCTCGCGCAGGTCTTCCAGGGCGGAGCCGTTGCCGTACTTGCTGGAGGTGATGACGCTGAGCTTGCCGTTGGTCTCCAGCACCACCGCCGCCACCTGGGAGAGGTCTCCGGTGCCCTGCATCCGCACGGCCTGGCGCAGCTCGGCCTCGGTAAGCCGGTTGCGCCGCAAGGCGTCCAGGCGGATGCGGCCGTCGGCCAGGAGCACAACCGGCTGCGTGGTGATCACCCCGCGGGCCTGGGGCCATCGGGTGGAGATCCATGCGACGAGGTACTGCAGCCCGGCCAGCAGCCCGAGAGCGACCACGCCCTCGGACCAGGACACGTCGGAGCTGAGCAGGATGGTGGCCACCGTGGAGCCCAGGGCGACCGTGACGACGAAGTCGAAGGCATTGAGCTGCCCGAGGGTGCGCTTGCCCGTGATCCGCAGCACGACCACGAGGGTGACGTAGGCGGCGGCACCCACCAGCAGGATCCGGGCGATGTCAGCCCAGGAATCGAACCACATGCGTCTCCCCTTCCAGGGTGGTGCTCAGGTCACCGTCACCCACGTGCCACGGCATCTGCCGGAGCCGTGGCACGGTGAGGAGAAGTCACCTCAGCCGGTGGCGAGGACGGTCTTGAGCCAGCCTCTCTCGCGCCGATCAGGCTCGAGGTGGACCTCGACCACACCAGTGGCGGGTTCGTATCGGGTGAGGAGCACTGCGGGGTCGAACTGGCCGGCGACCAGCAGGTCCAGCGGCGGCAGGGCGCTGAGTTCAGCGGCCGGGTTGCTAGGCCCGGTCTGTGATCCCTTCGGCCCCGGCGTGCTGCGCACAGTGGGCGCAGCAGTAGATCGTGTCCCCGGCTTCCACGCCGTGGCCGAGGATGCGGCAACCGCAGTGGGCGCAGGTCGGGGCCATGGCGTGGGCGGCGCATTCAAAGCTGTCGAAGGTGCCGGTCCGTTCGCCCTGGGTGAGCGTGAAGGCTTTGTCGTAGTCGTTGCCGCAGGTGTCGCAGGTGGCCATGATGTCGTCTCCTGACATTGAGGTTCGGAGTCAGCTGGAGCGTGCTGGTGTCCCGGCGGGGGAGGTCAATCGAAGGAGATGAGTTCCACCAGCTCCCCGACCCGGTTCTCGGGCATGGATCGGGCGATGTCGGCCTGACTGACCATGCCCACGAGGTCGTGGCCGTCGATCACCGGCAGCCGGCGGACCTGGTGGTCGGTCATGGTCCGGATGGCCTCCTCCACGCTGTCGTCGGCGCCGATGGTCACGGGCTCGCCCTGGGCCAGTTGCCCGGCCTTGACCTGGCGGGGATCGGTGCCGATCGCCAGGCACTTGATGACGATGTCGCGATCGGTCACCATGCCCTGGAGCCGGTTGTTCTCCCCGCAGATGGGCAGCGCGCCGACGTCGAGGTCCTTCATCTTCCGGGCTGCTTCCTCCAGGGTCTGGTTCTCCCCGATGCACTCGGTGCCCGGTGTCATGATCTCGCGTGCCATGGTCATGGCTGCTCCTTCTCGGTGTTTGCTGATGTCATCGACTCGGCCGTTGCAAAGAGGTGCGGGGGCCGGTGCACCTCAGTCGTCGCGGGCCTGGCGGGTCCTGGCGTCATTGGCCTTCTGCAGGGCCTGGACGAGCTCGTCCTTGTCCATCGTGGAACGGCCCTCGATGTCGAGCTCCTGCGCCTGCTCGTAGAGGTGTTCCTTGGAGGCGTTGGCGTCCACCCCACCGGCGGTGTCCTTCGTCGAGTCCCGCCCTTCTGCGGCGTGGTCGTCCGAGGGTCCGGCCTCGTCCTTGGGTTCCCAGTGATCCCCGACCTTCTCGTGGGTGTGCTTGAGCGAGCTGTAGGCGGTGCGCGCGGCACGGCCCTTGTCGTCGTACTCCTCGGCGGCGGAGTCGTAGGTTTTGGCGAAGGTGTCCTGGGCCTTCTGGTCGGAGCGCTGCAGGGTCGAGGGCAGCTCGTTCTCCTTGGCGTGGTCGTTCTTTCCGGTCTTCGGCATGGTGTCCACCACCCTTTCATCAGCGAACTGAGTATCTCGTGGTCAGCCTAGGGGGCGCAGGGTGTGATTGTCTGCCCTGCCCTGCACCGGCGCCGGGACGGATGCCTCGATGTCGCCGGGTGCCGTGCAGGAACTACTGGCGCTGGTCCTCCTCGTGCGTGCGTTGAGCCCGTAGCTGCTCGGCGGCGTGGTCGTTGCCTTCCTGGGCGAGGCCGGTGAGCATCTGCTCCACCTGGGCGTCAGAGGCCCGCGGGGGCAGCAGGGGTGTGGCGGGGTCGACCACCGCTTCGATCACGGTCGGCCGGTCGGCGCTCAGGGCGGTGGCCCAGGCGTCGTCGATGTCCTCGGGGCGGTCAATCCGGATGCCGCCCAGGCCCAGGAGGCGGGCGTAGTCGGCGAAGGGGAAGGCCGGGACGTCCTGGGAGGCGGGGAAGCGGGGGTCACCCTCCATCTCGCGCTGCTCCCAGGAGACCTCGGCGAGGTCGCCGTTGTGCAGGACGAGCACCACGAAACGTGGGTCGGCCCAGTCCCGCCAGCGGGAGGCGAGCGTGATGAGTTCGGCGTTGCCGCTCATCTGCATGGCCCCGTCCCCGGCCATCGCCACCACCGGCCGGTCGGGGTGGGCGAGCTTGGCGGCCAGCCCGTAGGGCAGGCCTGCGCCCATGCAGGCCAGGGTGGAGGACAGGTGCGCGGGCACCCCGGGTGGTAGGCGCAGGAAGCGGGCGTACCAGTAGACGATCGAGCCGACGTCAACGGCGACCTGGGCGTCGGCGGGCAGATGGGTGGACAGGGCAGCGACGACGGCTTGGGGGTTGAGGGGCTGTCCCGGTTCGGCGCACCGGGCTTGGGCTACCTGTCGCCAGGTGGTGACCATGTCTTCCACCTCTTCGCGCCAGGGTCGCTCGGAGCCCGTCAGTCGGGGCAGCAGGGCTCGCAGGGTCTCGGTGGTGTCCCCGGCCAGGGCTACCTCGACGGGGTACTTCGCCCCGAGGTTGCGGGGGCTGATGTCGATCTGCACGGCCCGGGCCTGTCCGGGGGCGGGGTAGAACTCGGTCCAGGGGTCGTTGCTGCCCACGATCAGCAGCGTGTCGCACCCGGCCATCAGGTCGGCCGCCGCGGTCGTGCCCAGGTGACCCATCACCCCGCACGCATACGGAAGGGACTCGTCCACCACCGGTTTGCCGAGCAACGAGGTCGCCACCCCGGCGCCCAGCCGCTCGGCCACCTTCGCCACCTCCGTACCGGCGCCGGCGGCGCCCTGGCCCACCAGCAGTGCCACCCGTTCACCGCTGTTGAGCAACCGTGCCGCGCGGTCCAGGTCCTCCTCGCCCGGCATGACCCGAGGGGCGGCGCTGACCGGTGCGCTGGGCACGATGCCGTGGGCGTGCTCCTTGTCCGGGATCTCGGCCTGCTGGATGTCGTGGGCCACGATCACGCAGGTGGGGCTGGAGGTGGCGATCGCGGTGCGGAAGGCGTTGTCGAGCACCGCCTCGATCTGTTCCGGAGTGGAAATGGTGTGGACGTACTGGGCGCAGACGTCCTTGAACAGGGTGGGCAGCTCCACTTCCTGCTGGTAGCCGCTGCCCTGGGCGGTGGTGACGACCTGGCCCACGATCGCCACGACCGGTTTGCTGTCGAGTTTCGCGTCGTAGAGCCCGGCGAGCAGGTGCACGGCGCCGGGGCCTTGGGTGGCCAGGCACACCCCGACCTGGCCGGTGTACTTGGCGTGGCCGGTGGCCATGAACGCGGCCATCTCCTCGTGCCGGGCGGAGACGAACTCGATGTCCTCCCGGGTCCGGGCCAGGGCGGCCAGCAGGGGGTCCACCCCGTCCCCGGCGTAGCCGAACACCCGGTGCGTTCCCCAGGCGCGCAGCCGGTCCACGATCCCGTCGGCGACATTGCCCATCTGCGTCCTCCTCATCGTGCGCTTCTGGTCGGTGGTGCGGCTCCCCGCGCAGCTGTCGTTCGACTCATGGGTGTCTTTGACGATCGGTGGGCCCGAGAAGTGATGAGTCCGTGTCCTATCGTCATCCTCGCTTCTCCGCCCCGTAGAGAGGTCCCCGTTGTAGACCGGAGACCGTGCTCGGGGAAGGAGCCTCTTGTCCTCCCGGACGGATCCGACCCGCCCGGGGGCGCTACTGCTGGGTGTCCGGGCGGGGAGCGCGTTCGCGCTCCTCCACCGCGGAGCGCACCTCCGGGTCGTCGGTGTCGTCGACCCAGGGCTCGGTCTGGCGGTGCTCCTCCACGTGGTCGGGTTGGATGCCGGCCACCTCGCCGGCGACCTCGTGCTTCATCTGGTCGTCCAGTTCCGCGCTGTGCTTGGTGTTGCCTCGCTCGGCCATGTCGATCTCCTTGCAGGGATGGGACGGCGTACTTCGGTGGGACGACCCGTCAGGCGTTCCCGTCCTCCTCGAGCAGACCCCGCTGGGCGCGGTCGGCTGCTTCGGAGGCGTCTTCCGGCAGCGGGTCGGTGGCCGGTGGGACCTGCCCGGGCGCGTAGTCGGTCAGCCCGGCGGCCACCCGCTCCTGTTCGGTGGCTGCGGCCAGTGCCTCGTCGTCGAGATGCTCGGGCATCCCGGCGTGGCCCTGGTAGATGGGGTCGGGCAGGGCGTCGCCCTCGGGCTCGATGACGTCGTCGAGGTCCGGGGCGTCGTCGTTGTTCGGGGTGGTCATGGAGAACCTCCTGTGCTGAGCCGTGCCTCCCACCTTAGTGACCTGACTCACGGAGCGGAACGGCCCCAGGGCCAGGGCAAACAGATCAGGAGAAGGCCCCAGGCCTGAAACATCCCTATGAGCACGGCCTCGGAGGGGTGGCCGGTGAAGGGCAGGGTGCCCCGTGCCGGCCCCAATGAAAAGTGTGGCAGGTTGCCGCTGACGATCCCGGTCGGGATTCGCTGACCATTGCTGCGAAAGGGGTCGTCTGCGGCCCGCATCCGGCCCTGTTGCTGCTACGCCGTACCGGAGAGTTGAACTGCGACTTTCTATCGGGGCGCCGTGAGGGGGTGGCGCACTCCCCGGGTCGCTCTTCCTCGAACCCGTTCCACCGGAATGTGACCGCTCATGGCCCCAGGACGTGCTCATCGTCCCGGCGGTGTCATGGTGCTGCGTCTCGGGTGCGGGGGACTGTGAGCTTGGGCGGTAGGAACGGTTTCCCCATGTTGAGGACTTCGGCGGCGATCTCGACCGGTTCGCGGTGGCGGTGCTGGCCGGCCTTGGCCAGCCAATCAAAGGCCTGCTGTCGGGTGGTCCCGTGCCCGGACCATCACCACCTCGATGCAGGTACCCCAGGGGCACCGGAGGGAGTCCGGGTCGTCCCCGTACTCGGGCGAGTATTTCTGGTGCCTCGAGGTGGGATGAGATCAAGGGATCATGGTCGAGCGCGTCGACTACTTCGTGTCGTCGGTGATTTCCCGGGCGGTTTCCTCGGGGCTCTGGCCGGTTTTCTTGGCATGACCGACGGCGCTCTGCGCCTGACCCTCGGCCTGCAACTCGGGGTGGTCGATCACCGCACCGATCTTCTCCTTGGCGGCACCGGTGACTTTGTCGGCGGCGGCGCTGGTCGTGTCCTTGAGTCCCATCGGGTTCTCCCTGCGGTGGCGAACGGTTCCCGCCAGCCTATCGTCCGGCCAGCAGAGCCAGTGCGCCGCCCCTCCCTGCACGGGACACCTCCACGGTGTTCATGGGTGCTACCGGGACCGCCAATGCTCTGATCGACTGTCAGATGTGCCGCGTCGCTCAGGGCGTGGAATGACCAGTCAGCTCAGACCATCCCTTCACTGACCCCAACGGCTGTCTCCCTATGCTTCGGACGGGTAGGGGTTCTGGCGCAACAGGCGGGCGAGGTGGGCGGCGTTGCGGGCAGCCCCGGCCGTGGTGGCCGCGACCTTCTCCGGGACTTCGTCGAGGTCCTGGTAGTCCACGGTGTGCATGGCCTCGCCCACCCAGTAGGTCCCGGCTTGGGCCGGGACGGTGAAGCCGACGTCGCTGAGGGCTTGGGTCATGTCGGCGATCGTCTTGTGCGCGCCGTCCTCGTTGCCGACCACGGCCACGATCGCGGTCTTGTCGTACATGATCGGCCGACCCTGCTCGTCCGTTTCGGCGAGGTCGGCGTCGAGGCGCTCGATCACCCGCTGGGCGATGCTGCAGGGATGACCCATCCAGATCGGGGTCGCCAGCACCAGGATGTCCGCGTCCAGGACCTGCCGGCGCAGGGCCGGCCAGGCGTCTCCGGCGCCCATGTCCACCTGCACGCCGGGTTTCACGTCATGATCGACCACCCGCACGGAAGAGGTCGCCACCCCGTGCTGGGTCAGCTCCTCCAGCACGTGCCGGGCCATCAGCTCGCTGCTCGAGGGTGCAGGTGACGGGGTCAGGGTGCAGACCAGCGCGAGGGCTGAAAGTTCTGTCATGGCGTTTTTCTCCTACGGAGGTGCGGTTCGTGGTACGGCGCCGGGAGCCGGGGCCGGTGGGCCTTCACGCCGCTGCGCTGCACCGGGGCGGGGTCCTGGTGTGGAGGCAGGTGCTGGGTCGTTGGCGGATCGTGGGCCGGCGGCGGGACATTGCCCGCCGCCGGCTCACCTGTGGTCCAGCGGTTGTGGGATCAGTCAGTGGTGAGGACGGTCTTGAGCCAGCCCTCGTCGCGGCGGTCGAAGCTCAGGTACGCGTCGACCACGTCCTCGAGGGGCTCGCGCTGGGTGACGAAGGGGGCCGGGTCGAACAGGCCGGCGGCGACCAGGTCCAGCAGGGGCGGGGTGACCGAGCGGTGGTCGCAGTTGCCGGCGCGGATGGTGAGGTTCTTGTTGGTGGCGGCCCCGATGGGGAAGGAGGTCAGGTCCGGGGAGAACACCCCGATCATGCCGATCCGCCCGTACTTGGCCACGGACTCTACCGCCCATTGGGCCGACAGGGACGGGGCGTTGCCGGGCACCCAGTTCTCGCCCTGGACGTTGGTGTCCGGGGCGGTCTGGGCCACCTCGGCGTCGAACTGCTCGGCCTGGGCGGCGTACTTCTCGGCCGCGGGTCCGCGGCTGGGCCGCTGGGCGTCGACCCCGACGGCCTCGATCACGGCGTCCACACCCACACCCATCGTGGCGTCCATGATCGCCTCCACCGGGTCCTCGGCGTTGAAGTCGATGACCTCGGCGTTCTGCTCCAGCGCTTTGACCAGGCGGGTCTGCACGCCATCGACCGCCCAGACCCGGCCCGCACCCTGACGATAGGCGGCCGCGATCGCCAGCTGCCCCACGATCCCGGCGCCGTAGACGGCCACCGTGTCTCCGCGCCGGATCCCGGCCAGCTGCGCGCCGAACCAGGCGGTGGGGAAGATGTCGGAGAGCAGGATCGCGTCGTCGTCGGAGACGTTGCCCGGGATCGGGATCAGGGTGTTGGCCGCCCACGGGATGCGGGCGTACTCGGCCTGCAGCCCGTCCACGGGGCCGGTGGGGGCGGGGCCGCCGAAGAAGCAGGTGCCGGCGGCCGGGCCGTTGGGGTTGGCGACGTCGCACTGGGCGGTCTGGCCGGCCCGGCAGTAGCGGCACACCCCGCAGGACATCGTGGAGCACACGATCACCCGGTCGCCGGGGGACAGGCCGCGGACCGAGGCCCCGACCTCCTCGATGACGCCGACGGCCTCGTGGCCCAGGATCGTGCCCTCGTGCATGCCGGCCATGGTGCCGCGGATGAAGTGCAGGTCGGTTCCGCAGATCGCGGATCGGGTGATGCGCACGATGGCGTCGTTGGGATCCTGGATCGAGGGGTCGGCCACGGTGTCGAGGCGGATGTCGCCCTCGCCGTGCCATACCAGTGCCTTCATGAATCAAGCTCCTTCGTCGTCTCAGGGGAATTGCAGCAGCGCCGGAAGCTTCACCCGGCGGATCTACTGGGGGCCATGGCCCTGTCCGCCGCTCCGCCGCGCGACGGGGCGTGTGGTCGGCCGCGGGCCGCGGCGGGCGCTTCAGGCGGTGCGGAAGGCTGCGGTGAAGTGCGCGGCGGCCTCTTGCTGAGCGGCTTCGGCCTTGTCGAGGACGGCAGAGGCGCCGAAGAATTCGTGCATCACGCCCTCGTAGTGGCTGGCCGTGGTGGGCACCCCGGCGGCCTCGAGGTTCGCGGCGAACTGCTGGCCCTGGGACCGCAGGACGTCGCGTTCGTCGGTGATCACCAGTGTGGGGGGCATCAGTGCTAGGGACTCGGTGGGCCAGCCCAGCAGGTCGATCCGGGGGTCCTGCGCCGCTTCGGGGACACCCTCGAAGGCGTGCATCGCCATCCACGACAGCAGCGCACGGTTGAGCGGGCGGCCGTCGGCGGCGTCGTCCATGGACTCCCCGAACTGCTCACCGGTGGTCAGTGGGTAGACGCACACTTGGGCGGCGGGTAGGGGCTCCCCGGCCTCGGCGAGCTGGCGGATGGTGGCCGGGGCCATGTTCCCGCCCACCGATTCGCCGCCGATGCCCATCCGGGACGGGTCCCCGCCCAGCTGGGCGGCGTTGGCCGCGGTCCAGCGCCAGGCGGCGAGCACGTCGTCGTGGGAGGCGGGGAAAACGGCCTCCGGGGCGCGGCGGTAGTCGGGGGAGACGACGATCGCGCCGGTCTTGTTGGTCAGCCCGCGGCAGGAGGCGTCGTAGGTGTCGATGTCGAAGAGCACCCAGCCGCCGCCGTGGATCCACATGATGATCGGCAACGGGCTCTCCCCGTGCTCGGCTGGCGTGTAGACCCGCAGGGTCTGCTCGCCGCCGGCGGCGTCGGGGATCTTCAGGTCGGTGACCGAGCCGACGGGCTCGGGCCCCTGCAGGCCCTGGTCCGCCATGACCTTCTTGACCGCGTCGTCCGGGCCGGGCTGGGCGCGGGCCTGTTCGGGCTCGAGGATCTCGAAGGGCTGCGGGCCCAGCGAGGAGTGGGCGTCGACGATAGCCTGGGCCTGGGGGTCCAGCAGGCCGGAGGCGTCGGTGGCCAGCCGCTTCTTCTTGCCGCTCACGGCGGCCTTGACGGCGTCGACCGGCTTCGCCGCCGCTCCCACCAGCTTCTCGATCCGGCCCTCGTCCGGGGCGTGCGGGTGCGGAGCCGGCGGGGCCTGGCGCTTGGCGGCCAAGAATTCCTTGCCCAGCTCGGCCATCCGGTCCGCGCCGACCTTGGCGCGGAAGGCCGGCAGCTCCTCGCCCTCCTCGTCCTCCACGTGATGGCGGGTCACGGAGATCAGCTCGGACAGGGCCTTCTCGAACTCGGTCTCTCCGGGCTCGCTCTTCCCCAGGGTGACCAGGAGCTTTTTGATGTCGCCGTGCTCCTCGCGGGCGTCGTCGTCGAACTCGTCCATGCCGAGCTTGCGCCAGATCGGGTACATCACCGTCTCTTCCGCATACGCGTGCAGGGACAGCTCGAAGCTGATCTGGTCCACGAGGGTGCGGCGGTCACCGCGGCCGGCCTCGAGGTGCTGGAACTGGCGTTCGACGATCGCGTGGTCGTCGGCGATCAGGTGGTCGATGTCACCGGGCTGGGTGGGGTAGGACAGAGCCATGGGCAGGTCTCCTCACTGGGTAATGGAACGGTGGGTCCGCTCGGCACGGGGGTCGGTCCCCGGGCGCGGGTCGGGCAGCACGTGGATCGCGCGGGTAGCACGCGGTGGACCGGGCCGCCCGCGGGCCACTCGGCCCAGGTGGCTCAGGGCGTGGGCATCCCGCCGGTCGCGGCCAGGGTCTCGCCACTGACGTAGCTGGACTCCTGGGCGGCCAGGAAGACATAGGCCGGGGCCATCTCCGCCGGCTGTCCAGGCCGGCCCATCGGGGCCTCGGAGGCGCCGAACTCGGGCAGGTTCTCCTGCGGCTGGCCGCCGACGATCTGCAGCGGGGTCCACACCGGGCCCGGTGCCACGACGTTCACCCGGATGCCCTTGGGCGCCAGCTGGGCGGCCAGGGACTTGCTGAAGCCGTTGATCGCGTACTTCGTGGAGGCGTAGTCCAGCAGGATCGGGGCCGGCTGGTAACCCTGGATCGAGGAGGTGTTGATGATCGCCGAGCCCGGGGCCAGGTGCGGCACCGCCGCCTTGCACAGCCAGAACATCGCGTAGACGTTGGTCTTGTAGGTCTCGTCGAACTGCTCGTCGGTGAGTTCCAGGATGTCCGGGCAGTGCTGCTGCTTGCCGGCGATGTTGGCCAGGATGTCGATCCCGCCCAGCTCAGCCACTGCGGTGGCGATCAGCTGCTCGCAGTAGGCCTTGTCGGTCACGTCCCCGGGCACGGCTACCGCACGGCGCCCGGCGGCCTCGACGAGTTCCACGACCTCGGCCGCGTCCGCCTCCTCGGCGGGCAGGTAGGAGAGCACGACGTCGGCGCCCTCTCGGGCGTAGGCGATCGCCGTGGCGCGGCCGATGCCGGAGTCCGCACCGGTCACCACGGCCTTGCGGCCCGCCAGCCGACCGGAGCCGCGGTAGCTGGACTCCCCGGAATCGGGCTTCGGCGCCATCTCCCGCTGCAGGCCGGGCCCTTCCTGCTGCTGCTCGAAGCTCTCGTCGGGGCCCGGGTACTGGGTGGTCGGATCCTGCATCGTGTACTGATCGGCCATGCTAGCCTCCACATTCATCAGGTTGCTTTCCTTTTAACCTGTCACGCCATGGAGGTCACGTCAACGGTTCCGGCTCAGCGCGAACACCTACCGGCAGTGCACCAGTACTGCGAGAGACCTTCCTGGCGTATCGGGTATGCGCTGGCTTCCTGAGTCAGTTGTGGCTCTGCGACGGACCGGCAAGCTCGGAACGCCAGCGGCCCGTGAACAACGAGTGATGCATCCAAGCCGGGCGCCGGCAAGTTAGCTATCTCTGCCTGGAGGAAATCCCCTGGGGAGCCCTGGTGCCGACACACGTCGAGACTGCCGGATTCGGGCTTGCACGACGCTGTCATTGGAGGAGGATGCGCCCACGAGCACTGCAGGCAAGATCGAGCCAGTGCTTCTGCTTTACATATGGCCCAGTTAGCGGCAGACCGAGCTGCGGTAGAGGTTCCTGTTGCGGCAGATCCGGTTCTCGCGGGAAATCCCGAATTTTTTCGGGAGAGCGGGCTGGCGGGGACGGTTGCATAGAGTGGGTTGGACGACCGATGCAGTGCTCGCCCGAGCCGGAGAAGAGAACCCATGGCATCCGATTTGCTGTCCTTCGTCGATGTGCTCGTGGTCGGCGGTGGCCCCGCGGGTCTGTCCGCGGCCACCTGGCTGGGCCGCTATCAGCGCTCCACCGTGGTCGTGGACGCGGGGCAGCAGCGCAATCTGCCCGCCGAGGCGGCCCACGGCCTGCTGGGCAGGGACCCGACCACCCCGGGTGACCTGCTGGCCGAGGCGCGCGCCGGGCTGGCGCAGTACCCGCAGGTGACCCTCCATCACGGGACGGTCGCCGGCCTGCGCCGGGACGAGGACGGCCTGTTCCGCGCCGACGTCGACGGCGCGGAGATCGCCGCGCAGCGGGTCGTGCTGGCCACCGGGGTCCGCGACCAGATCCCCGAGATCGCCGGCATCGCCGACCACTACGGCGTCGACGTGCACCACTGCCCCGCCTGCGACGGGAACACCGCCCAGGGCCAGGTGGTGATCGTCCTAGGCTCCGGGCGGCACGTGCCGGCCTACGCCGCGGAGCTGCTCGATTGGGCCGACAGCGTGCGGATCGTCACCGGCACCACCGGCCCGGCCTTCGACGAGGAGCAGCGCGCGGTCCTGGCCGACCACGGGGTCGAGGTCGTGGACGGGGTCGCCGAGGCGCTGATCGGGGCGCCCGGCGCCCTGGCCGGCGTCCAGCTGGCCGGCGGGGAGCTCGTGGAGGGGGACAAGGTCTTCTTCTCCTACGCCCACCACCCCGGCAACGACCTCGCACGGCAGCTGGGTTGCGATCTCGACCACGAGGGACGCATCACCGTCGACGGGTTCCAGCTCAGCAGCGTCGACGGGGTCTACGCCGCGGGCGACATCACCGCCGGTCTGCAGCTGGTGCCGATCGCCATCGGCAAGGGGGCGGCCGCCGGGGTGGCGTGCGCCACCTCGCTGCGGGGCCACCCCGGTACCGGGTCGGCCCCCGTCCCGGCCCCGCCGACGCGCTGGTTCACCGCACGCTGAGGCCCGCCTCCGCTTCCTTGCTCCGTCACGCCGGCGGGGCCCTTCCGGACGTGGCGCCGGTGCCGGTGCCGGTGCCGAGCGTGCGGGTCAGGTGCGGTAGCAGTAGGAGTCGGAGGAGGCGTCCCCGCCCTGGAGGCGGATCTGGTGGACGCGCAGTCCGCGGAAGTCGTCCTGGTCCAGGAAAAAGTCCTTGTCGATGGACAGTCCGCCGTTTTCGGTGTCGGCGTCGATCTTGGCCATCCAGGCCCCGATCCCGTGCGGGTAGAGCTGGTCGTCCCAGGCTCCGTAGAGGGAGTTGGTGACGTAGATCCGGGTGCCGTCGCGGCTGGTCTCCACCATCTGGGGGCCGCCGCCGAGCCAGGTGTCCGGGGCGGAGGGGTGGGCCGCACGGTCCCCGATCCCGCCCAGGCGCACCGATCCGGTCTCGCGCGGGTGGGCCGGATCGGAGACGTCGTACTGCTTGAGCTCCCCGGTGCCCCAGCAGGAGACGTAGAGCCAGCGGTCGTCCACGGACAGGGAGATGTCGGTGACCAGCGGCGGCACGGCGCCGAAGGGGCGCAGGAACTCGGGCAGCTTCTCCGCCTCGAGCGGTTCGGCCGGAATGGAGATGACCTTCTGAGCGGTCCAGTCCCCGGACTCGGTGCGGTGCCAGTGGAAGATCGAGGCCGAGAGGTCCTCGGTGGAGATCACCGAGTCCACCAGCCCCCAGGTCGCCTCCGGGTCGTGGGCCGGGCGCAGCTCGAGGGCCATCTGGTGCTCTGCCCCCAGTTCCACCCGCTGCAGGTGCTTGCCCTGGGCGAGGTCCCAGAAGTGCAGGGCGTGGCCGTACTCCTGGTTGAGGAGCTGCTCGGGAACGATGCCGTTCTCCACCATGGCCGGGGTGCCCCACTCGCTGGTGACCAGGGTGTTGTGCATCAGGTGCCACCAGGCGTCGTAGGCCAGGTGCTGGGGGCCGCGGTCGGTCTCCCACTTGCCGATCACGTCGAAGGTGTTGTGGTCGAGCACCGCGATGCCGCCGGGTCCGCCGTCGCCGGACGCGGCCCCCAGGCAGGAGAGGTACACCCCGTCGGGGCCGCAGTGCAGGGTGTGCGGGCGGGAGTACCCGGCTTTCTCGGCCAGCTCCTCGGCAGTGATGGTCTTGACCACCCGCGGGTTGCGGGGATCCGGGTGGGTGTCGGCGATGTGCACGTTGGAGGACCGCAGTCCGGGCATCAGCAGGTACCGGCGGGACAGGCCGTCCATGTCGTGGCCTTCGTGCATGAAGGCGCTGCTGCAGGCGTTCCAGCCGAAGTGGTGCAGCTCGTCCCCGGTGCCGGGCATGTCCTCCCACCCGACCACGGTGCCGTAGGAGGCCGAGTCCGGGTCGAGGTCGACGACCGTGAGCGCGTCGGGGCGGTCGGCGGTGTGGTCGAAGGCGACCACATAGGCCAGTGTCTCCCGCGGGGCCGCCACCGCCGCCGCCGGGGAACGGTAGAACGTGGGATCCATCGCCGAGACCGCTTCAGCGTCGGACCCGTGGTCGTGGCCGTGCTGGCCGTGGTTGTGGTGGGAGTGCTGCTCGTCGGGGTTCATGGAGCCTCCTCGGAGGTGCGGAAGGACGGGTGGGTGCGGAAAGACCGGTGGGTGTGGAAGGACCGGTGGGTCAGGCCTCGTCGAAGATGCGGAAGGCCATGGTCCCGTGGGTGACCGCGGCTCCGGCGCCCAGACCGGCGGCGACCATGGCCGCCTCGGCGATCTGCGCCTTCGTGGCCCCGGCTTTCTTGGCGTGGGTCACGTGTACCTGGATGCAGTACGGGCACTGGGAGGAGATCGCCACACCCACGGCGATGAGTTCCCGGTTCAGCTGGTCGATCGCTCCGCCCTCGCGGCCGATCGTGCCGTCGAGCTTCGCGAAGGCCTGGAACTCCTGCGGGGCCAGCTCCTTGAACTCGGCCAGCTGCTGCAGGTCATCCGGGGAGTGGTAGTGGGTCGTCATGCTGGTTCCTTTCCGATCGGAAGCGCTGGGGCCGCCGTACTGGGTGAGATCAATGGTGATGGGAGGTGGCGCGGCGATCCGCCACCAGGCTTCCACGAGGCCGGTCACGTACGGCCGATGCCTTCAGAAACAATCCTCCGACGTCACGGTGTCACAGGGCTTCCAGCCCGTGAATTGAGGTGCCGCTGCGACCTTCTCAACCGAGCCGACTTCAATGACTCCCTCCCATGCGGCATCGGCACTTTCCTGGGAAGGGCTACTGGCACTCGTCGTAGTGCTCCTCGTGCTCGGAGTGCCGGTGGCCGTCGTGGAGGTAGTCCACGTGATCGCCGTGCTGCACGGTGTCGTGCCCACAGTTGTCCCCGTGGGTGTGTTCAGCCTTGGTGTGCTCGGCTCGCTCGTCGTGACCAGCCATGATGATCCCCTTGGTCGGGCGGACCCGGAGCGGGTCTGCACCTCCAGGGAAGCACCGACATCGAGACCTGGCAATGCCATCGGGCAGTTCATCGGCGCAAGAGCGTTCGTCGCTCCTGGTGCACGCACCGGGGATTCCACGGGTCTCTCCCCTTTTTGTAGCAGCCCGTCCTTCCGCAGCTGAAGCTGTTTCGCCAGGCGAGAACCTGGCCTGTGGCCAGTGCTGGTCGACTTTTTCCCTCAGGTGCTGTGCCCGTAGAGTGCACAGCATGCTGACGGATATTCCGGTGAGGGTCCGTCCACCGTTCAACATCGTCGGGTCCTGGCCCCGATTGGAACAGGAGAGCATCACATGGCCCACCCCTTGTCCCGCGAACAGATCGTGGTGGACGGGACGCCGCTGTCCGTCCTGACCGCCGGAGACCCACGGGCCCGGCCCCTGCTGCTGCTCCACGGCACCTTCTGGAGCCGGGTGTGGCAGCCGGTGCTGCCGGCCCTGGGCGAGGCTGCCCGGTGCCTGGCCCTGGACCTGCCCGGCTTCGGCGCCAGCGGTGGGGAGCTCGACGTGGAGGACGCCACCGTCCCGGCTCTGGCCGGCACGGTGCTGGCCGCGGCCGACGCCCTGGGGCTGGAGGAGTTCGACCTGGCAGGTCACGACATCGGCGGTGGGATCGCCCAGCACGTGGCCGCCACCAGCGGACGGGTGCGGCGCCTGGTGCTGATGAACTCCGTGATGTTCGACTCCTGGCCGGTGCCGGCGGTCGAGCGCTTCCGGGACCCGCAGGTGCGGGCGGCCACCACCGTGGAGGACCTGCTCACCGCCCGTACCACCTCCACCCGCGGCAGCGTGGCCCGGGAGCTGACCGAGGAGGAGCTCGCCGACTACTTGACACCCTGGCAGGACCCGGCCCGGGTGCGGTCCTGGACGGCGCTGGCCGCCGCGGCGGACCCGCGGTACACGATGCAGCTGGTGCCGGCCCTGCAGGAGGCGGCGCTGCCCACCCGGCTGGTGTGGGGCCGCGACGACGACTTCCAGAAGATCGGCAACGCCTACCGCTACGTCGAGCAGATCCCGGGCTCCGACCTGGTGGAGGTGGCCGGCAAGCACATCCCCACCGAGGACTCGCCCGCGGCGGTCGCCGAAGCCATCGTCGACCACCTCGCCGACTAGTCCGCTCCGGCCCGCCCGCGTGCGGCGGCACTCATCCGGGCATTGTTCATTATCCTGCACCACATCTCATAGGAGGCAATCTTCATGGACCTGACCGACCGCGCGATCCTGCTCACCGGAGCCGGCACCGGCATCGGCCGCGCCCTGGCCCTGGAACTGGCCCAGTACTCGCCCCGTCTGGCGCTGGTGGGCCGGCGCTCCGAGCCACTGGAGGAGGTCGCCGCCCTGGTGCGGGAAAAAGGCGGGAAGGCAGTGGTCATACCTGCCGATCTGACCGCCGACGGCGCCCCCGCCCAGGTCGTGGCCGCAGCCACGGAGCAGCTGGGCGGGATCGACGTGCTGATCAACAACGCCGGCAACGTCCGGGCCGGACGGCTGGAGGCGATCGAGGAGTCCGAGGTGCTGGCACAGATCGCACTGAACCTGTCTGCCCCGATTCTGCTCACCCGGGCCGCGCTGCCGGGCCTGCGGGCCTCGGGTGCGGGGCTGGTGGTCAACGTCTCCTCCGGTTTCGGCCTGCTCGGGATGGCGTTCTACGCGACCTACGGGGCGACCAAGGCCGGGATCGCCCACTTCGGAGAAGCCCTGCGCCGGGAGCTCTACGGAGAAGGCGTGCACGTGCTCAACGTCTTCCCCGGCGCCACTGACACCCCGATGATGGACAGCTCCGATGCTGAGGCCGAGCACGGCTTCGACTACGAGAGCCCCGAAGAGGTGGCCGCCGCGACGGTGGCGGGCATGATCGGGGGTGAACTCGCCGTGGTGCGCGGGGAGTCCATGGCCCAGACCCTGGAGTTGAACCGGCAGGACCCCGCCGCCCTGGACCGGAAGCTGGCCGAGGGCAAGGACGAGCTGGAGAAGGTCGTGGCCGGCCACTCCAGCCTCTGAGGTCTTCGAACAACACGGGGCTACGGTGTCACCGGTCTCGGTCACTCCGCAGGCTCGGCGGCACACCGGCCCCGGCCGGGGCGGTGTGCCGCCGCAACAAGGAACACCACAACGAGGAACGAGGCGCAACCATGGTGAACAGTCCGGACCTGATCGTGTTCGACGTCAACGAGACCCTTTCCGATCTGACTCCGCTGGGTGAGGCATTCGAGAAGGAAGGAGTGGCGGCGGGCCTGTCGCGCACGTGGTTCGCCGGCATCCTGCGCGACGGCTTCGCCGTGACGGCCACCGGTGGGAACATCGGTTTCGCCGAGATCGCCCAGGACAGCCTGCACCGGCTGCTGAGCGAGCACGGGATCACCGCGCCGGAGGAGTCCGTCGAACGGATCATGGGCACCTTCAAAAGCCTGAACGTGCACCCCGACGTGGTGCCCGGGATCAAGGCCCTGCACCAGGTCGCCGAGCTGATCACCCTCACCAACGGGGCCACCCAGGTCGCCGAGGCGCTGCTGAGCAGTGCCGGGGTCCGGGAGCACTTCTCCGAGCTGCTCAGCGTCGAGGACGCCCCGGCGTGGAAGCCTGCCCGGTCCGCCTACGACTACGCCGCCACCCACCGCGGCACGGACCCGCAGGACATGCTGCTGATCGCGGTGCACCCCTGGGACATCCACGGCGCCCACGAGGCCGGGCTGCGCACCGCCTGGATCAACCGCACCGGAGCCCAGTACCCGGCCTACTTCGCCCGTCCCGACCTGGAGGCCGCGGACCTGCCCTCGCTGGCGGACCAGCTCACCGCCGAGGGCAACTGACCCGGAAAACCAGCGCAACGGGGTAGTCGGTCCTGCTCAGTCGGTCCTGATCAGTCGAGCAGGGCGTTGACGGCCTCGGCGACCTGTCGGGGATGGTCCTCGGGGGTGAAGTGCTTCCCGCCCTCGATGCGTATCAGCTCGGCCTGGAGGTCCTCGGCCAGCCGTTCACCGTAGGGCAGCTTCTGGAACCGGTCGGCCACACCCCACACCACGCGCGCGGGCAGGTCCAGGCCGGGCAGCTGCCCGGCGATGTCCAAGGTGTCCTGCACGTCCAGGGCGCGGACCTGGGCCATCATCGCCGCCGCGGCACCGTGGGTGACGTAGGGCGCCCAGTGCTCGCCCAGGGACTCCAGGGCCATCCGGTGGTCGTCGTGGCCGCGGTGGATCAGCTGGGCGAAGGTCGGGTACAGCAAGGCCTCGGGGGTGTGCGCCAGCACCGGGGCGACGCGCTGCATGGCCTTCACACTGGGGATGGGCCAGGAGCCGTAGGCCACCGCGTTGGTCAGCACGAGCCCGGCGAACCGGCCGGGGGCACGCGTGGCAGCGATCTGGGCCACCCCACCGCCGAGGTCGTGGCCGACCAGGACCGGCTGCTGCTCCAGCTCCAGGGCTTCCAGCCACTCCAGCAGGTAGCCGGCCTGGGCGGCGAGACCAAGATCCCGGCCCCGGCCCTCGGAAATGCTCCTGCCGTAGCCGGGCATCTCCCAGGCCAGGGACCGGCCCGCCACCAGCGGCATGACGTGGCGCCACAGCCGCGGTGAGGTCGGGATGCCGTGCACCAGGACCACCGGAGCCCCGGTGCCGTGCTCGAGCCAGCGGACCATATGACCGCCGATGCTGCGCTGCAGGGCTTCCACGACCGCGTCCTCTCATTCCAGGGATCTCACCGTGCGGCCCACCCTACCGGGGGTAGCACCGGCCCCAACCGTGGACGCGGGGCCCTTCACGCCGATGCTGCAGGTACATGTTGAGCCTGAACCTAGTCACTCATGAATACGCGACTACACCGGTATTACGTGAGCATCCGAAAATGGTCCCGCATGAGATACGGGGAGTATGGGTTGACATATGGCTCACAAATCGGCCACTCAGTCACAGCGACTGTATCAGCGGGGTCCTTTGGTGGGCGTTGCGGGTGACGGCTCCGGTCGGGGCGGTCTACGGGTGCTGAGGTTGACCGCTGGGCGCTCACAGCATCTCCGCCCACCCGGGGCTGTGGTCGTTCACGGCCATGGTCGGGATCAGCTCAGGGCCAGCCGGCCTCCAGTAGCGGGGTGACGGTGACTTCGTTGAGCACCAGATCCCGTGGCGAGACAGCGATCCAGGTGATCAGCTGCGCCACGTGCTCCGGAGGCATCGACTCTACAGTGGGGGTGTCCCCGTCTGCTGGTTTCCGGTCTTTGGGGGTCCAGGCGCCCCACTGGGTGTCCATCATCGTCGCGGCGGCCTCACCGGCGGGCCGGCGCCCCAGGGCCGGCATGACCACCAGGGAGAACGCCAGGTAGAACCCGCCGAGCAGGCCCGTGCCGAGTCCGGCGCCGAACACCAACCACGCCTCCACGGGCCCAGGGTCAGCGCAGCCGCAGGTCGTAGTCGATCACGTCGAGCATCTTGCGCTGACCGGTGCCGATCTCACGGATCCACACCACGCCGAGCTCGGGCAGCGTCTCCTCCACGATCCCGGCGTGCAGCAGGACCCCGCTGGACCAGGCCTCCAGCCGGTGCCCGACGTGCACGGCGGTGAGATCGTCGATGAACAATACGGTGTCGGCCACGATGACCCACCCCTTTCCAGATCGCGTTGTGCTCCCACCTTGCACTACGGCCATGACCGCCTGGTAAGCATCCGGTGGATGGGCGGTGGACACCGCGGGGACCACCCCCTGGGTGTCCCCGTGGTCCCGGGCGGCTGAACACCTGCCGGTGGCGCACCTCACGGTGGCCGGCGCTATCGGCGGGCGAAGCGGCGTCCGTATCCTGGAGGTGGACAACGACGTCGAACCCCCTCTCTGGCACCGGCGTCCACCCGGTGCTTTCACATCCCGGAGGTCCTCGCCATGACCGCTTCCCCCCTGGTCCCCGCCCCCACCCCGAACGATCACGGCGCGAGCCACCACACCCGCGGCCCGGCATCCGCCGAACCGGTCACCGCCCGGGCGGCTACCCGGTTGTCGCGCTACCGGATGCACACTGACCGTCCCGGGCTGCGGCTGCGGGCGGGCGAGGTGATCCTCGGCGTCCCCTACGCCTTGGCTGAGACCACCATGGTGCTGCCGGTGCGCTGCGAGAGCGACGGTCACAATCCCGCCACCCTGCTCTCACCCGAGGAGCTCGAGGACCTCGGTCCGACCGACCAACTACTGGGCCCCTGCTCCTGGGGCAAGGCCGGAGTCCGCCCCTGACCACCAGGTCACCGGTACCGGAACCCATCGGTCGCGCCGGGCGCGGGCGCTCAGATCAGGGACAGGGCGAGCATTCCGGCCCCGGCCGCCGCGAGCACGCCCACCACGACGGCCTGGGTGCGCGCGACGAACGGGGCCTTGGCCGGTTCGCGTTCGTGCTCGCGGCGCCGTTGCAAGATCTGCTCGATCCAGTCCAGTGCCCACGCCAGCTCCCCCCGTGCTGGGGCCCCCGTCCGGTGAAGCTGGAATGGTGTGCTGTTGCTGGGCTCAGTAGCCGTTGGCGGACAGCCACTGCTGTGCGGCGTCGGCGGTGCTGATCGGGTTCTCTCCGCTGACCTGCTGGTTGAGCCCGATTAAATCTTCCGTGGTGAGCTTGCCGGAGAGATCGTTCAGGGCGTCCACAGCCTCCTGGGGCAGCCGGTCCTGTGCTGTGAGGGGCACAACCTGTTGGGCGATGAAGTTGTTCTCCGGGTCCTCCAGGACCACGAGGTCGTTCTCGGCGATCGAGGGCGTGGTGCTGAAGATGTCAGCGACGTCCACGTCCCCGTCGAGCAGGGCTTGGAGGGTCAGGGGTCCGCCGCCGTCATTGATCGGCTCGAAGGAAGCCGGCACACACCCGTAGTTCTCTTCCAGTCCCTTCAGCCCGTAGGCCCGTTCGGCGAATTCCGGGGTGGCGGCCAGCACCAGCTGGTCGCAGACGTCGGTCAGGTCGGCGATGCTCTCCAGCTCGTACTGCTGGGCGGTTTCGGGGGTGACGACCAGGGTGTCCTTGTTCTGCGCCTGCGCCGGTTCCAGGACGATGAGGTCCTCGGGCAGTGCCTCGGGCAGGGCGGCCATGATCTCCTCGGCGGAGCTGGCGGTGGCCTGGGGGTCAGCGAAGAGCAGGAGGTTGCCGGAGTAGTCCGGAATGACGTCGATAGAGCCGTCTTGGACGGCCCCGACGTAGGCCTCGCGGGAGCCGATGGAAAGGTTGGTTTCGGTCCGGATCCCGGCCGACTCCAGTGCTCCGGCGAAGAGCTGGGCCAGGATTTCGTTCTCCGGGAAGTCGGCCGAGCCCACGGTCACGGTCTCCACCGCCGACTCCGCGGACCCGCCGTCCCCGGCGAGGGGGTCCCCGCCACCCCCGCAGGCGGTCAACCCGAAAAGCAGGGCTGCGCCCAGGGTCGATACGGGGACAGCTGGGCGGGTTGCAGCACCAAGGGTCATCGTGGTTTTCCTATCAGTTGGTGTCTTGCAGGTACCCACCGGGGCATCTGCCGGGCTGAGCTGAACCCGTGATGAAAGGCATGCCGTGGCCCGATGGCGTCGGTGAGGCCGGGATTCCGTGCAGCAAGGTATGGGCTTCCCTCTCCCGTGTTCGCACCAGCGCATGGTGTTGCCGCCGGTGACCTGCTGTGCTTTCGCTGAGGTCTCCCGATGTCAGGTTCCTCCACCGAGAGTGTCCGGCTCTGATGTGGGGACTGTCGCTCTAACGGTGTAAGAGGCGTTTCCATGGTTAGTGGTTCTCCGCCGCCGGCATCCGGTCGGCGAAGGTGATGGCGAAGGCGTTCAGCGCCGGCTTCCACCGTGTGACCCATCGTGTCTGCCCGGTGCCCTTCGGGTCCAGGGATCGCACGACCAGGTACAGCGTCTTCATCGCGGACTGCTCATTCGGGAAGTGGCCACGTGCCCGCACCGCCCTGCGGAACCGGGCGTTGAGGGACTCGATGGCATTCGTCGAGCAGATCACCCGGCGGATCTCCACGTCGTAGTCCAAGAACGGCACGAACTCGCTCCACGCCGCCCGCCACAGCCGGCTGATCGCCGGGTACTGGGCGCCCCACTTGTCCTCCACCTCCTCCAGGGCGGCCTCCGCGGCAGCGGCGGTCGGGGCCGTGTAGACAGGCTTCAGGTCCTTGGCGAGCTCGTCCCAGTACTTCCTCGAGGCGTACCGGAACGTCCCGCGGATCAGGTGGATGATGCAGGTCTGCACCGTGGCCAGCGGGAACACCGCGTTCACGCTGTCGGGCAAGCCCTTGAGCCCGTCGCACACCACGAAGAACACGTCCCTGACCCCGCGGGACTTCAGGTCGTTGAGGACCGCGTACCAGAATTTCGCCGACTCCCCGTCGCCGTCCCCGGCCCGCATGCCCAGGATGTCCTTGTGCCCGGCCAGGTCCACCCCGATCGCGGCGTACACGGGTCGGTTGCGGACCTGCCCGTCCCTGACTTTGACCATGATCGCGTCGATGAAGACCGCCGCGTAGACCTGCTCCAGGGGCCGGGCCCACCAGGCCTGCATCTCGTCCACGACGCGGTCGGTGATGCGGGTGACGGTGTCCTTGGAGACCTCCGCGCCGTAGACCTCGCCCAGGTGCGCGCTGATCTCCCCGGTGGTCAGCCCCTTGGCCGACAGCGAGAGCACGACCTGGTCCAGGTCCGTCAGGCGCCGCTGACGCTTACGCACGATCACCGGCTCGAAGCTGGCTTCCCGGTCCCGTGGGACCTCGATCTCGACGGGGCCGGCGTTGTCGGTGATCACCGTCTTGACCCGCCTCCCGTTGCGCGAGTTGCCCCGGTTACGCCCCTCGGGTTCGCCGGGCTGGTAGCCGAGGTGTTCGTTCATCTCCTCGTCCAGGGCGGCCTCGACGACCATCTTGGTCAGCTGCTTCAACAGCCCGCCGGGACCGGTCAACGCCGCCCCGCTGGCGCGGGCGGCACGGACCAGCTCCCGGACGGTGTCTTGTTCGACCGCGCTCAGCTGCGCGTTCTCTTCCGGCTCGTCACCGGGTGTCGGTGGGCTCACGTCCACCAGTGTCTCGATGTTCTCGCTCATGTCGACCCTCCAACCCCGAACGGGGTGATTGGGCCTCTTACACCGTTACTGCGATAGTCCCCTGATGTGGCGTGATGGTCAGCTTATGCGACGCGGCGAGCTCTGGCCCGGTCTTCACGGTCAACGGCCAGCACGGATGAGGCGGACAGGCGCTGGTGGAGCCTTCGGCGTGTGTGGCAGGTTGCGTGTCTTTTCTGCTCTGGCCGGTCCTCGGCCTGACGTGACGCCTTTGGAAGCAGCGGCGATCGTGGCGGTACGGGTTGAGTATTTCGGTTGTCCCCGGAATGCTGGCTGTCATGCCGTGAGCAGCGAGGCGTTATGCACGGTGCTTCGCGCGTTCTGGACGGCTGAGGCCACGAGCAGTGCGCCCGTTGCCGGTGACCCCTGAGGCCTGTACTGGAGGTCGTTGTCAGTCCCCGAGGGTGTCCATTGAAAGGGCGAGGTGTGGTCATGATCCATCCAGGTTTGGAACACGATCTCGAGGTGCTCTCCGAGGCGGAGGCCGAGGAGCATGTGACTGCCGGCTGTTTCCGGACCGGACCCGTCGGGGCCGTGGGGCTGGAACTGGAGCGCACCATCCACGACGCCCGTAACTGCGCCCGCGCAGTGCCGGTGCCCGAGGTCAGGGCGGTGGCCGCAGACCTTGAGGGCCATCTGCCGGGTGCCGGGGCGATCACTCTGGAACCGGGCGGTCAGCTGGAGCTGAGCTCAGCCTGCGCACCGGACCTTCCCTCCGTGATCGGCGCGGTGCGGGCCGATCTGGCGGCGATTGACGGGCGGTTCGCCGTTGCCGGACTGCGGTTCGGGCCGCTGGGGATGGACCCGGTGCGCGCCCCGGCGCGCACGCTGGAGCATCCGCGGTACGCGACCATGGAACGCCACTTCGACCGTGACGGGGTGGCCGGGCGCACGATGATGTGCTCCACTGCCTCCTTGCAGGTGTGTCTGGACGCCGGCTTGCCGGGCACCGGCACGGGCAGCGCGGTGCAGCGGTGGCAGCGCCTGCACCGGCTGGCTCCGGTGCTGGTGGCACTGTTCGCCAACTCGCCTTTCCGCAACGGCACTCCCAGTGGCTGGGCCAGCACCCGGCAGTCGGTGTGGCTGGCCACCGACCCGTCCCGGACCGCCCCGGTGCCGCCCTCGGACGATCCGGCGCAGGCCTGGGCGGACTACGCGCTGGACGCCTCGGTGCTGTGCATTCCGTCCCAGGACGGGTCCTGGGACCCACCCCGCGGCCTGACGATGCGGGGGTGGTTGCGCGGGCAAGGCCCACGGCCGGTGACCCGCGCTGATCTGGACTATCACCTCAGCACCTTGTTCCCGTTCGTGCGTCCGCGCGGTTTCCTGGAGATCCGGGTGATCGACGCTCAGGCTGGTGCTGATTGGGAAGCAGTGGCGGCGATCACCACCGCGGTGGTGGACGATGAGCAGGCCGCGGATGCAGCGGCCGAGGCCTGCGGCCCGGTGGGCGCCTTGATAGATCCGATGCGCGCCGCTGCCCGGGACGCCATGGCCGAGCCGGCGCTGGCACGTGCTGGGCTTCTGTGCGCGGAGGCCGCTGTGGGGGCACTGGGCCGATTGGGCGTCGACGCCCGCACCCGATCTCTGGTGGAGCACTTCCTCGAGCGCCATACGGCCCGTGGGCGGTGCCCGGCCGATGAGCGGCTGGAGCACTGGCACCGCACCGGAAACTTCTGGGACAGCACCGACGATAAGGAAAACGCCGCATGAACCACCCCGGTTTCCCCCCGCACGGCCCCGAGGCCGCCGCCGCGCTCAAGGAGCGGATCGCCTGCGGCCTGGAACGGTCCCGCCGCCGGGTGCACGCGCTCACCGCCTGCGATGAGGCGGAGCTGCTCGCCCAGCACTCCCCGCTGATGTCGCCGCTGGTGTGGGACCTGGCCCACGTGGGCAGCCAGGAGGAGCTGTGGCTGGTCCGCGACGTCGGAGGCATGGAAGCCCTGCGCCCGGAGATCGACTCCCTCTACGACGCCTTTGAACATTCCCGCAGCTCCCGCCCCTCGCTGCCGCTGCTCGACCCGGCCGACTCACGCGCCTACATCGGCGAGGTCCGCGCCAAGGCCCTCGACATCCTGGACCGCGTGCCGATGGAAGGCTCGCCCCTGCTCGAGTCCGGCTTCGCCTTCGGGATGATCATCCAGCACGAGCAGCAGCACGCGGAAACCATGCTCGCCACCCACCAACTGCGCGCCGGGGAACCGGTGCTGCAGGCGGATCCGCTGGATCCGGCCGTGCTCGCCACCCGGGGAGCAGACCTGCCGCGGGAGGTGCATGTGCCCGCAGGGCCCTTCACCATGGGCTCCTCGGTAGAGCCGTGGGCCCTGGACAACGAACGCCCCGCTCACGAGGTGCACGTGCCGGGCTACTGGATCGACACCGTACCGGTCAGCAACGCCGACTTCGCCCGGTTCATGGCCGACGGCGGCTACGACCAGGAGGAATGGTGGAGCCCCGTGGGCTGGGCGCACCGGCAGCGCACCGGGCTCAGCGCCCCCGGGTCGTGGTGGTGCGAGGGCGGACAGTGGTGGCGGCGGCGCTTCGGCGTCGAAGAACCCGTGCCCGACAACGAACCGGTCCAGCACGTCTCCTACTGGGAGGCCGAGGCCTACGCCCGGTGGGCCGGACGCCGGCTGCCCACCGAGGCCGAGTGGGAGAAGGCCGCCCGCTGGGACCCGGGCAGCAGCCGGTCCCGGCGCTTCCCCTGGGGTGACGAGGATCCGACGGCCCGCCACGCCAACCTCGGCGGGGCGGGCCTGCGCCCAGCACCGGTGGGCTCCTACCCCGACGGCGCCTCCCCGCTGGGCGTGCACCAGCTCATCGGGGACGTGTGGGAGTGGACCTCCAGCGACTTCCTCCCCTATCCCGGGTTCCGTCCCTTCCCCTACCGGGAGTACAGCGAGGTGTTCTTCGGATCCGAGCAGAAGATCTTGCGCGGCGGGTCCTGGGCCACCGACGCGGCCGCCTGCCGTGCGACGTTTCGCAACTGGGACTACCCCATCCGGCGGCAGATCTTCACCGGCTTCCGGACCGCCCGCGACGCCGGAGAGCAGGGCTGAGGATGTGCCGCCATCTGGCCTTCCTCGGCCCGCCGACCTCTTTAGCAGATCTCCTGCTGGCCCCGGAGCACGGGCTGCTCACCCAGTCCTGGGCGCCACGGCACCAGCGCAACGGCACCATGAATGCCGACGGCTTCGGCGCCGGGTGGTACGCCCCCGGGGACCCGGTGCCGGCTCGGTACCGGAGGGCGGTGCCGATGTGGGCGGATTCCTCCTTCGCCGACGTGGCCCGGGTGACCACCAGCACCGCGGTGCTGGCCGCCGTGCGCTCGGCCACGCCGGGCACCACCCCCGATGAGGCCGCGGCCGCCCCGTACACGGACAACACCTGGCTGTTCAGCCACAACGGACGGGTGGACGGCTGGCCGACCTCCGTGGCCGCACTGGCCGCGCAGCTGCCCCCGGCCCGCCTGCTGAGCCTGGAGGCGCGCGTCGACTCCGCCGTGCTGTGGGCCCTGGTCCAGGACCGGCTCGCCTCCGGGGCTGCCGCGCCGGAGGCACTGGCCACGGTGGTCGCCGACGTCTCGGCCGCCACCACCGGCCGGTTCAACTTCCTGCTCACCGACGGCACCACGATCGCCGCCACGGCCGCCGGGGACACCCTGTGCTGGCGCCGGAACGGTACCGGGACCGTGGTGGCCAGCGAACCCTCCGACGACGGACCGGGATGGCACCAGGTCCCGGACGGGTCCGTGCTCACCGCCACCGCCCACCACCTGGACGTGCGCCCCATCGCCCCCGGACGGGCAGAACCCGCCCCTGCTCAGGACAGCGCGGCGATCAGCCGGTCAAAGTCGTCCTCGGTGTTGTAGTAGTGCACCGATGCCCGCACCGCCACGGTCTGCTGCTCGGGGGCCGGGTCCAGGACCACGGGAGCAGCTGACGGCGGCAGCGCGGCGGTGGAGACATTGATCTTCTGCCTGCTCAGCTGCGCCTTCACCTGCTCGGCCATTTTCCCGTCGACGGAGAACGTCACGATCCCGCAGCGGAGGAGCCCCCGGTCGTGCACCCGCACCGCGGGCACCGCCGCGAGCCGGGCCCGCAGGCTTTCCGCCAGGGCGGCGACCCGTTCACGGATCGGCTCCAGCCCCAGGTCGAGGGCGTAGTCCAGCGCCCGGCCCAACCCCAACCGGCCCGCCACATTGGTCTCCCAGCTTTCCAGCGCCCGAGCCTCGATCTTGTCTGTGCCACCGGTCGAGCGGTGCCGGTCGTGCAGGGCGGGTTCGAGCCGGTCCAGCAGCTCGCGGCGGACGTGCACGAAGGCGGTGCCCCGGGGCCCGCGCAGGAACTTCCTCCCGGTGCCGACCAGGACGTCACATCCAAGCGTTCCCACGTCCAATGGCAGCTGCCCCACCGACTGGCAGGCATCCAGCACGAATGGCACTCCAGCAACCCGGCAGGCCCGGCCCACCTCAGCCGCCGGCTGGATCTGCGCCCCGCCCATGGGCACGTGGGTGAGTGCCACCATCGCGGCCCCGCCCCGGTCCAGCTCGCGCTGCAGGTGCTCCACATCCATCTGCCCGTGCGCGTCGTCGTCGAGCACCACGAGCTCAAGGCCGTCGCGGCGGGCCAGCTGCCGCAGGACCAGCACGTTGTGCCAGTACTCCGTGCGGCCCAGCAGGACGCGCCGACCGGTCAATGGGAGGCGGGACACCACGGCGGCCCACGCGGTGGACCCGCTCTCCAGCACGGCGACTTCGCCCGGGGTCGCGCCGATCAATCGAGCCAGGGACAAATACACGCTCTCGAACCGTTCTTCGGCCTCCGCGGCGGCTTCATACCCGCCGATCTCTTCCTCACGGCGCAGGTGTCCGACCACGGTGTCCATCACCGGGCGCGGTGCCAGGGAGCTACCTGCGTTGTTGAGGTGGGTGACGTGCCCCGTCCCCCAGGTGTCCTCGCGCGCGGCCTCGACATCGATGCTCATGGCCTCATCCTGCCAAAGCACTCCGGCCGCCCAGAGCCCTACCGGGGACTGTAAGAACAACGGTGTGTGAGGGTCCGGCCTGATCCGAAAGGAGACGGCCGTGTCAGAGTCCACGACCGAGATGACAGGCATGATGATCGATCCCGTGACGGGAGAGATCATCGATCAGAAGGACCTCGCCGAGCGGCTGCTTGCCCAGGCGAAGGAGCAGGGCGTGAGCCTGGTCGGCCCGGGCGGGCTGCTGAACCAGCTGACGAAGAACGTGCTGGAAACCGCCCTGGAAGCCGAACTGACCGAACACCTCGGTCACGACCACGGGCAGACGCCGATCGCGGCCAACATGCGCAACGGCACGAGGCCGAAGACCGTGCTGACCGAAATCGGCCCGGTGCAGATTGAGGTGCCACGGGATCGGGATGGGTCCTTCGAGCCGGTGATCGTGCCCAAGCGCAAGCGGCGTCTGGACGGGATTGATCAGATCGTGCTCTCCCTCTCTGCCCGCGGCCTGACCACCGGGGAGATCGCGGCACACTTTGAGGAGGTCTATGGGGCCAAGGTCTCCAAAGACACCATCTCGAAGATCACCGAGAAGGTCGCCGGTGAGCTGGCCGAGTGGTCCTCCCGCCCGCTGGACCCGCTCTATCCGGTGCTCTTCGTCGATGCGATCGTGGTGAAGGTCCGCGACGGGCAGGTGCGCAACACGCCGTTCTACGTCGTCATGGGCGTGACCGTGCACGGAGAACGCGACATCCTCGGGATCTGGGCCGGCGACGGCGCCGAAGGCGCCCGGTTCTGGCTGCAGGTCTTCTCCGAGCTGAAGAACCGGGGCGTCGAGGACGTGCTCATCGCCGTCTGCGACGGGCTCAAGGGCCTGCCGGAGGCGATCAACACCACCTGGGAGCAGGCCGTCGTCCAGCAGTGCATCGTGCACCTGATCCGCAACAGCTTCCGCTACGCCGGCCGCCAGCACCGCGACGGCATCGTCAAGGCGCTCAAGCCGGTCTACACCGCGCCTTCAGAACAAGCGGCAAAGGACCGGTTCGCCGAGTTCAGGGCCGAGTGGGGCCAGCGGTATCCGGCGATCGTGCAGCTGTGGGAGTCCTCCTGGGCGGAGTTCGTGCCGTTCCTGGAGTATGACGTGGAGATCCGCCGGGTGATCTGCACGACGAACGCGATCGAGTCGATCAACGCCCGCTACCGGCGGGCGGTGCGGGCGCGCGGGCACTTCCCGAACGAGGCTGCTGCGCTGAAGTGCCTCTACCTCGTCACCAGGTCTCTTGATCCGACCGGCGGCGGTAGAGCACGCTGGGTGATGAGGTGGAAGCCGGCGCTGAACGCGTTCGCGATCACCTTCGCCGGGCGGTTCGAGAGAACCGCTCACTGATGAAAACCGCCGGGCCCCACACACCGTTTATCGGACAGTCCCCCCTACCGGTCTTTGAGGAGCTGTCGCAGGAACGGATGCTCCTATTGGCGTCAATCGGTTTTGAGGTGTTGTCGGTCAGTCTCGTCGTACCGGTGCTGGCAGCGGTGGGCAGGATTCAGCATGGTCGCGGGAAACGATGAAGAAGCGGCGTGACAGGTCAGTGCTGGGGCTACTTCGGGGGAGGGGCTGGGGTTAATGGCTTTTCTTAGGTTGGAGACGGTCGAGGGCTGTGCGTATCGGGTGCATGCCGCTCAGCCCGGGCAGGGCAGCGAGGATCCGGTCCGCCTCGGCCACCGGGGTGCCGGTTTCCGGGGTGGGGTCCAGGTCCCTGACGATCGACTGTGCTGGGGCAGACCCGGTGTAGCGGGTGCCGGGGAAGTGCCACCGGGCAGCAGCCATGCGGGCGAGCCGGCGTGCGCCGGCGTTGCCGGCCAGCCGGCTGTCGGCTTCCTCGATGTAGAAGTGCAGGTGCCGGTCCTTCAGGCGAACGATGTCACCGGTCAGCCGGGTGAGGACGGGCTCGATCTCGCCCAACCTTCGGTAGGCCAGGGTGAGGACGGCGGTGTCCAGCCAACCGGTGACCATGTGGGCGCCGGTGATCTCGGCGCCCAAGACGTTGCTGCAAAGGGCGTTGATGGTCGGGCGGGCCCGGTCGTCCCAGATCCGGCGCAGCCGACCTGGTGCGGTGTCCACCGGGGCCTGGGGGATCCGGCCGTTGGCCTCGAGCACCGAACCCAGGGTGGTGGTGAGCCAGTGCTGTTCGTAGGCCCAAGTGCTGAGGAAGGCGGTCACCCGGGAGTCGGCGTGGGTCGGGGTGACGAGCACGTCACGCAGGCGACCCAGCATGTTGCTTTCCACCGCCCACAGGTAGGTGAGCGTGTTCAGGGCAGGAACGGACACAGTGCCCGTCGTTTCCTGGTGGAAGTCCTCCGGTCGCAGGGCTCGGGGGTCGCGCATGTAGGTGCGCACGTCGAACCCGGTGGTGTTCATGCGGGCACCCCGCGGGCGTCCAGGGCCTCGGCCACCAGGGTCAGACCCTCCATGCCGGGCAGTTTGGCGATGTGCCGGTCGATGGCCTCGATCTCCTTGCGTCCCTCCGGGCCGGAGAACAGGTGACGCAGGACGTGGTCGACCTCGGCCTCGGGGGAGACCCCGGATCCGACCGGTTGCCAGGCGGTGCGCAGCGCCAGGCGGGCCAGTTTCTGGGCGCGCGGGTTGTCCTGCAACCGGGTGCGGGCCTGGGTGGTGTAGAAGGCGATGTGCTTGGCCTCCTGGGCTGCGATCCTTCGCAGCAGCGCGATGAGCACGGGGCTGTCGGTCAGGGTGGCGAGGCGTTTGTAGCCGGCGGCGGTGGAGCGTTCGTTGATGGAGCCCCAGAGCATGTGCACGGCTACGAAGTCGGCTCCGACGATGTTGGACAGCAGCGACTGCTTGACCGGGCTCAGCCGGTCCCGCCAGCCGAGCTTCACCCGTTTGGCCTTGACCTCGTCGAAGGCCACCGTGATCCCGTGCAGGCCCAGCACGTGGGCCAGGGCCTCCCCGTGCCAGATTTCCTCCCAGTTCCAGGAGGTCATGAAGGTCCCCACCTCCGGGTCTTTGCGGGAGGGGCTGACGAGCATGTCGCGCAGATAACATACGGTGTGGAACTCGATCTCGCACATATAGCGCAGCGTGCGCAGCGTGTCTGACGGCAGCGGGTTGTCCCGGAACACCTCGTAGTCCAGATCCTCCCAGCTCACGGGAGTGGCCTCGCGGGCGTATTTGTCGATGTCGAAGGCCATGGTGTGTGCTCTTTCCCCTTTTTCGGTCGGAGGAACATCGCGGGCCCGAGGAGCTGGGGGAGGGCCGTGGTGTTCGTCCGCACGGTGCTGATGGCGTCGGTGTCGTCTCATGTTCGTCGCCGGTGGCCCGGCGGATGGGTGACGACACGACGGCGACCTTGCCCTGGTGGGCCCTCAGCTGAGGGGGTTCACCGGTGGCTCCGGCGTTCAGGACAGGGAGCCGGCGGGGGCGCCCGGTGCACCACGTGCGCCGGGCGCCACCTGCCGTGCTGCGGCTCGTTCAGGGTGTTCTGCGGCGGGCGGCCACAGCGCCCAGGGCAAGGTCCAGGAGCAGGAACGCGGCCAGGCTGATGCCCAGCAGCGGGAAGAACACCCCCAGGCTCACCGCGACCACGGCGACCCCGGCCACGGCAAGCCACGATGCCTGGCGCAGGCCACCACGCACCGGGGGCGCGCCGAAGGTGAGACCGGTGGCGCGGGTCGGGCGGCGGCGCCACCACATCAGGTACCCCCAGATCACCATCGCGGCCAGACCCAGGGCGAGGGCAGCGAGCACGATCTGGTTGACGAGACCGAAGAGCACCCCCATGTGGGCGGCCACCCCCCACTGGGCGAGTTTGGCCATGATCCCGAACTCGGCGAAGCGCACCTGGCCGATGACCTGCCCGGTGGTCGCATCCACGGCCACGGCATCGACCTGGGTGGGCCAGGACCGGTCGATCTCGGCCACCGTCCACGCCATCCCGGCCTCGGGGGAGGGCGTGATCTCAAGCAGGGTGGCGTCGATGCCGGCATCGCGGGCGGTGCCCAGCACGGCGTCGAAGGACCCGGCGCCGGAGACGGCAGCGGCCACGGCGGCCTGGTCGTGGTGATCACCGTGCTCGGAGTGCTCGGCGTGCTCGTCCGTCGCGGCCGCCGGTGACGGAACCGGGGTCGGGGTCGGTTCCAGGGTCTTTTCCAGCGCCGGGGTGCTCCAGCCCAGGGTGGAGCGCAGGTCGGTGACGTTGGCCCCGGCGTAGGTCGACCAGGTCAGCCCGGTGGCGGAGAGGAACAGGAACCCCAGGCCCAGCCACACCCCGGTCGCGGCGTGGAAGGACAAGGTCCGACGGTAGGTGTTCGTGGTGGTCGTGTCGGGCACCAGCAGGGCTCGGCGCCCGGTGCGGGTTCTCCGCCAGCGGGCCGCCCACAGTCCCAGCCCGGTCAGGGCGATGACGCCCAGCCAGGAGGCGGCCAGCTCGCTGTAAAGCCGACCGGGTTCGCCCAGGCCCAGGCTGCGGTGGAGTTCACCGATGGTGGTGCGCAGCGGCAAGGACCCGCTGGTGCCGTAGACGGTCTCATCCTCGACCACCTTCCCGGTGCCCGGGTCCACGAACACGCCCCGGTGCTCAGAGGCGCCCAGGGCGGGGTCGGTGAACATCACCCGGGTGGTGGACCCGGGTTCGGCCGGGCGCACCGCGGCGGGGGGTGCCTCCAGGCCGGTGGCGGTCTGGGCGGCAACCACCTGGTCGTCCAGGGACAGCGGCTGCTCGACCGTGGTGCCGGTCAGGGCCTCGGCGTAGATCACCCGCTCCAGCTGTGGGCTCAGGGCGTAGAGCGCCCCGGAGACGGCGGCGACGAGCAGGAACGGGCCGATGAACACCCCGATGTAGAAGTGCAGGCGCAGCAGCAGCGCCCGGCCCCACCGGGTCGGTGTCGGCGGACGCGGTGGTCGGGGGCGGTGGTCATAGTGGTGGGAGCGGGCATGATGGATTCGCCTGTCATAAAGGTCGAGGGAGGCGGCTGGTCTTAGCCCTGGGACAGTGTGGCCGGTGGCACAAGTTAGGCTGCGTCACACCAGCGACAGCTGGGGACAGTGACCGCTTGGGTCCCTCGAGAAGGGTGTGGTGGGTGCCCCTGCACCAGACGGCGACGGGGTGCCGCTGTCGTGGGGCAGGGGTGAAGACTCACGACAGCGGAACGGGCGGACCCCTGGGTGTGACGATCTGCAGGGCGCAGCCCAGATCGTGGAGGTCTCGCTGGAAGAACCGGCCCGGTCGACCCAGGGGGCGCCGGGCTGCCACCCACGGGAGGACCTTGGTCAGCAATCGGCGGATCGGTGCGACCAGCACATCGACCAGCGACCACCACGCGTGCTCCCCGTGGCGCAGAAGAAAGTAGGTCACGACCGCGGCCAGCAGGTGCAGCAGCAGCATCAGCCAGTGGGCGGTCTCGGCCGTGGAGAGGCCGGCGAACAGTGGCCCCGGCGGCGGATGGGTGTGGCCGGGCGCCGGTTCGATCCCCCGCAGAACGCGGGATCCGACTCCAGCGGTGTTCCCACCGGAGGAGGAAAACAGCAGGTGATAGGCCCCCTGACTGAGCAGCACCGCACAGCCCAGCCGCACCGGACCCATCCGGTGTCCTGCCAGCAGCACGCAGATCCCCACCGCAATGGCTACCGACGCCACCACGACCACCGGGTCCGGCGCCGCCCTGTCCACGGCGAAGTGCGAGGCGGCTGCCAGTGCGGTCGAGAGCACACCGGCGAGACCACCGCGCACCACGCGCGCGAGCAGACTCACCGGCTGTGGCCGGTGGACCGTCTGCCTCTCCGGTTTGGCGGTGTCTGGTTTCCGAGTGCTCGTTCCCCGTGGGGGCGGGGTGGTCATGGCGTGGCCGGCCTCAGATCTCGGTGGCGGCGATGACCGGCAAGGTGGGGGTACTGGAGCCCCCGGCCGGTTCGATGGTCATGGCGATCGCCCCGGCATCGGCGACGTCGCCGTCCAACCAGGTGCGTACCTGTCCGCCAGTGAAGCGCGCGTCCGGGACCGGGACGTCTTCGTCGATCAGCCACAGCTGGTACTCCCGCCCCTGCCCGGGGTCGGGCAGGTCGGTGGAAACGAACAGGGCGGTGTCCTGCTGCTGCGACACGAGTAGGGTGGCGGGCCGGCCCTCCACCTCGATCCGGTGGGTGGTGATGTCAGAAGCGGTCAGCAGCCGGTGCTCCCGCTGCTGCTCCTGGGCGAGAAGTTGTTGCTGTTGTCGTTGTTCCGACTGCACCCCCAGTCCCCACCCGCCCAAAGCGATTCCCGGGACGAGCGCGGCGGCGGCGGCAACGGCCAGCAGCCGACGGCGGCGACGCCGATGGGCCTCCAGGGACACCACCTCTGCCCCGTTATTACCCGTGCCGCCTGCGGGCAAGCCCTCTTCTGTCGTACCGGCGCGGGGGCTTGTTCCCGTATCTGTCGACACCGTGACCACCTCAGCGGGCGTCTCCTCCGCGGAGGCAAGCAACGGTCGGGTGCTGTGGATGGCCCCCAGTACGGTGGCCCGCAGGGCGGGCGGGGGATCCTGGGCCACCACCTCTGCTAAGTGGGCCGTGACCTCGGCATAGTCGGCCAGCTCCACCTGGCACCAGGGGCAGCCTGGCAGATGGTGCTCGAAAGCGGCCTGTTCGGCCGGCTCCAGGGCGTCCACGGCGTAGAGGGCGGCCAGCTCGTGCGGTTCGCCGGTGGCCGCGGTGGGATCATGGATGTCGCTCATGGTCGCACCCCCAGTGCGGTGCGCAGCCGGTGCAGGCCATCGCGAATCCTGGCCTTGGCCGTGCCCACAGGGATTCCCAGGCGCCGGGCCACCTCCTGATAGGTGCACCCCTGGTAATAGGCCAGTGACACGGCCTGGCGCTGCAGCGGAGTGAGCGCCTCCAGTCCAGCCTGTACTTCCTCGGTATCGAGGGTCTGCTCGACTTCCTGCCAGGTCTCATCGGCCGGTGTTCCCACCCGGCGGTTCTCATAGCTCTGTTCCCGGTCCCTCTCCCGCGCCACCTGCCGGACCCGGTCCACGGCACGGCGGTGAGCCAAAGTGCACAACCACCCCAGCACGGTCCCGCGGGTCGAATCGAAACGAGAGGCCTGTTGCCAGGCCATCAGATAGGCCTCCTGGAGGACTTCTGTGGCGATCTCCGGGGAACGGGACACCCGCAGCGTCACTCCGTACACGGTGGATGCAGTGGCGTCGTAGAGGCTTGCGAAGGCCGCCTCATCACCGTCCCCGCTGCGCCGGAGCAATGTCGCCAGATCGATTTCTGCCTCATCGCGGGAGGCCGCCGGCTTACCGGTAGGGGAGGACTGGTCCGCGAAGCCGGAGCGGCCCGGCAGATCGAGGGAACGGTCCGGGCGCTCTTCCCGGCGGGGGTGGGGCTCAGTCATCAGATCCCCCCGTTCATTCCATCGGCGCCGGTGCCCCATCCCGGACGGGGACATGCTCGGTGTGAACACTGCCACAGCCTGACAGTGCTTCGCCATCGACGCCGCCCTCCGCCACCGCCCCGGCCCCAGCGAGGCCCTGCCGAGCAGGCCCCTGGGCAGGGTCCGGTCGTGTCTGCCGGAGGCCAGAAGCGGAGATGGATTCTTCACATCTACTGTTCGTCACCGCCCCCGAAATGGATGGGTACGCCCGCACTGAGGACTCAAGGAACAAACCGGAGGAGGGGATGGCTCGGGCCGACGGCGTGGTCGCGTTCCAAGTCGTGAACAGGCAGGGCGATCAGTTATAACCCCGGGGAAAATCCGGGGCGGAAATCTCTGCTACCTCACTCAGAACAAGGCATCCCGCACATCCCAAGGCTCAGGAACTCTTCCCACTTGGTGCGATGACGGTTACGCTCGTGAACGGCCCTGATCGTAAGAGGGCTGATGAAATCGGTGCCGATCACTGTGGGGGCTTGTTCTCCACGGCGCGGTGACGGAATCTGCGGGCACTGCCGTGGGCTGTCAGCGTGGTGCTGGAACTTTTTTCGAAGTTTTTTCCCGGACCACCCATCCGGGTGGTGATCGGCTCCGAACCCCCCATGCACACACCCCAGTGTGCGAACCCAGCACGACGAAGGAAACGATCATGAACACGAAGATGCGTCTGCTCGCCGTTCCCACCCTCGCCCTGAGCGCCATGGCCCTCTCAGCGGCTCCTGCCCTGGCCGCCGATCACGGCCATGACTCCTGGTCCACCCAGGCCACCCTGAACACCCTGAACAACTCCGGCACCACCGGCCAGGCCATGGTCGATGTGCAGGGCAACCAGGCCACCGTCACCGTTGACGTCTCCGGTGCGGCCGAGACGTTCATGGACGGGCCGTTCCCGCACGCCCAGCACATCCACATCCAGGGCCAGGGCACCTGCCCCGGCCCCGAGGCCGACGCCGATGGCGACGGCGTGGTCAACACCACCGAGGGCCACCCCTCCTACGGGATGATCGGCACCTCGCTGACCACCGAGGGCGACACCAGCCCCGACTCCGGCCTGGCCGTGGAGCGCTTCCCCGGTGGCAGTGCGTACTCCTACGAGCGGACCTTCGAGCTCGACGCCCCCACCGCCGAGTCGCTGAAGAGCGGCACCGCCGTGATCGTCGTCCACGGTGTGGACCCGGCGAAGATGCCGGCCGCGGCCGCCGAGAAGATGTCGGATCTGGACCCGGCGCTGCCCGCGGCCGCGACCCTGCCGGCCGCCTGCGGCACCCTGACCGCCACCCAGATGGGGGCCATGCCCGAGGGCGGGGCCGACACCGGGGTGGCTCAGGAGACCGGTTCCACCACCCAGACCGCGGCGCTCGGCGGCGGTATCCTGGCGGCCGCCGCCGGCGCCGCTTGGGCCCTGCGCCGGCGTGCCGCCCGCGCCTGAGCCCTCCTCAGCTGATCCCAGCTGAATCCGAGGCTCCGATTCCCATGACGGAATCCCGATCCGGTCGCCGCGCAGGTTTCACCACCTGCGCGGCGACCGCCGCCCTCCTGTTGCTTGCCGGGTGCACCGGCGCCACCGGCCCGGAAGCCGGGGCCACCAGTCCGGCCCCGTCGGCCGCGGCGAGCACCCCGACCACCGAAGCCACCCCGACGGCCACCCCGGCACCGACCGCCTCCAGCCCGACCCCGGCTTCCACTGCGCCCGAAAAACCACCAGTACTGGCCGCCTCCGACCCGATCTCCCTGACGATCCCGGCCACCGGCACCGCATCCGAACTGCTGCACCTGGGCCTGCGGGACAACGGCTCCCTCGAGGTCCCACCCGAAGGCCCCGGCTCCCCGGCCAGCTGGTACACCGACTCACCCACCCCCGGCGAACGCGGCCCGGCCGTGCTGCTGGGCCACGTCAACGCCACCGGCGGCGGCCCCGGAGTCTTCGCCGACCTGCGCGCCCTGGAACCCGGCGACACCATCGAAGTCACCCGGGAAGACGGCGCCACCGCAGTGTTCGCCGTCGACCGCGGCGAGCAGTACGGCAAGGACGACTTCCCCACCCTTCAGGTCTACGGCAACACGGCCGGCTCCGAGCTGCGACTGATCACCTGCGACGGCTACGACCCGGCCACCGGGGAGTTCGACGACAACTACGTCGTCTACGCCACCCTCACCACCTGACCCGGGGGGGGGGGTGCACCCTGCCCCGTAAGCCCAGCCGTTTGCTGCGGTACCCGGGGCTGCAGAACGACGCTGGATGTAATGCCAGGACCGGTGGCCGGCCACTGACCACGTTCCTTTTGAGCGTTCGCCCCGGGTTCTTCGGCCCAGGTCTTTGTCGGTTGGTCACGGGCGGGACCTTTTCTTCGGGTGATTCCCCGGAGCATGTCTGGTGCGTCAGTGGGGTCGTCGATGTCGGCGTCCCGTGCCCGCGAAACGGGACATCATTGGGCCGTAGACGCGGAGCAGTCCGGGGTGAGGGCGGTGAGGACATCGTTCCTGAGCCGGGCGAGGTCCAGGGTTTGGCCTTCGGCCAGGCCGTGGACCCGGACCCAGTTCCGGGCCAGGGACCGGAGCCGGTCGTGACCCCGGTCGGTGTCGGCGTGGGTCGCCCCGACCCGCGCCTGACCGCGCTGACCGGTGTTGGGGCCGGTGAAGGAGATGACGGCCACCGGGCTGGAGGCTAGGCCCACCTCACCCTGGACGGCCGCGATGGTGCGCCCGTGGAAGTGATCCCCGGGGCGTAGATCCCACGCGCGTAGGGCGGCCGTCGGCCCCCCGGGCTTGGTGGTGTTGTCTTGGGCTCCTGGGGGCACCGCCTCCTGGGCCTCCCGGGGACGCTCCTGCACGGGTGCTGTCGACATCATGTCGGATCTCCTCCACCGGCACCCCGGGATCCGTCCCGTCGTCGACGGGAACACCGGCTCTCCGGGGCTGCTTCCGCAGTACCCGTAGCGCTGGGACCTACAGGTAGCGGTCGTTCATCAGTGGTTCGGAGCGAACCGGTCCGTGGACGGGTGTGCTTGCCGGGAACAACCGCGCTGCCTTGAGCATCGCCAGGGTTGGTCCCCGGAGCGCCGGGTTGGTCCCCGGAGCGCCCGATGGGAAGGAAAGAGGAGAACATCACCGGGCTCACCCATCCGTTTCCGCCACGGCGACGAAGAACAGATGCACGGGTCAGCACCACGACTCGCCGCACCGCAGCAATGATTCGAGGCCGTTGCCCCGTCACCGGAGCGGCAGTGCGTGGACCGCCCCGAGCCCGACAACAAACGTGGGATCAACTGGACCCACATGATCGCTGCGCGTAGGCCCCCGGATCCTCCGGGGCCCAAGCTCGGTGCCATAGGCGCCGGCTGGTGTTCTCCGAAAGGAACAGTCATGAAGCTCAAGCAGGCCATGGTCATCGTCGTACTGGCAAGTGCTGCAGGCGGTCTCACCGGCTGCGGCGCGCAGAGCGGGCCGTCCGCGTCCGTACCGTCCGACTCCTCTTCGAGCGCGGCCTCTACCGCCGCCTCCTCGGTGCCGGCAACACCGGCGTCCTCAACGCCTGAGGCCAGTTCTTCGGCATCTGCGACCGCCGAAGATGTCGTCATCACGATCAAGGATTTCCAGTACGAGCTCCCCGCATCGGTCGCCCCCGGGGCCACAGTCACGGTGATCAACGAGGACACCGCCCCGCACACCGTCACCGCCGACAACGACGGGGCGTTCGACGCCGTCGCCGCCGGTGGTGAGACGGTCACCTTCACCGCCCCCGAGGAGCCGGGGGAGTACCCGATCATCTGCACCTACCACCCCCAGATGTCCGCCACATTGGTCGTCCAATGAGCCGGCCCACCCGGTCACCGGCCCGGATGCGGAACGGGGCTTCGATGCTTCTGCTGCGGGTGCTGATCGCGGCCGCGCTGGTGGTCACCGCCGTCATCCACCTGCAGCTGGCCCCGGGCTATCAGCAGGTGCCCCATGACGGAATCGGGCAAGGCACCCTGTTCCGCGCCCAGGCCGTGGCCTCCCTGGTGGCGGGCTTCTACGTCCTGGTGCGGGGCACCCGGTCCGCCTACCTGATCGCTGCGATCACGGCATTGTCGGCACTGGCCGCGGTGCTGATCACCCGCTACGTGCCGCTGCCGGCGATCGGCCCGCTCCCGCCGATGTACGAACCGGTCTGGTACACCGCCAAGACCCTCTCCGCCGTCGCCGAAGCCATCGCCGCAGCCCTGGCCGGTGTGGCCTACCTGCTCCTGAGCCGGGCCCGGGCACACGCCCGACAGGGCCCGGGGCTCCGGGAAGTATTCCCCGAGCACCCCTCCATCCCTTAGCCGGACCGCACGGACAGCGACGTGACCGGAGCGACAAGAGAAGTACGCGGGGCTGCTGGTGGCCTCGCGGGGCCCTCGACCCGCCTCGACACCACGTCCGCGTCCACCCCCTCTCTGTCAGGGTCCCTTCGGTGCTCTCGCGCCCGTGCGGGTCGTGACCGCACATCACCCCTCACCTCGGCGCCTGTTCCGTCTACTGCGGCACCACCGCCGGCCGAACCGTCTTCAAAGAACTCACCATGACCGGATCCACCACCGTCGACCGCCCCCGGAGCACCGCCCCGGAGGCGCACCTGCCGACTTTCGCCCGCCACCGGCCCTTTGCCGTGTTGCTGCTGACCACGGGGGTGATCGGCTGGATCGCCTCGGCCGTGCTGGTGCTCGAGCGCTTGGCGCTGTACCGGGACCCCGGATATGTGACCAGCTGCGATATCAACCCGTGGGTGTCCTGCGGGCAGGTCATGGGCACCTGGCAATCGGAGCTGTTGGGATTCCCCAACCCGTTGCTCGGGATCGTCGCCTTCGCCGTGGTCATCACCACCGCCATGGCGCTGCTGGCCGGGGCGAGATTCGGGCGCTGGTACTGGGCAGGGCTGCAGATGGGGGTCACCCTGGGCGCGGTGTTCGTGATCTGGCTGCGGTCCCAGGCGCTGTTCTCGATCTATGTTCTGTGCCTGTACTGCCTGATCGTGTGGGCCGCGATGGTCCCGCTGTTCCTGCTGCTCACCGTGCGCAACCTCGCCCACGGCGTCATTCCCGCCCCGGCGGCCCTGGTGCGCTTGGCTTCCGAGTGGGTCTGGATGCTAGTGGCCCTGAGCTACGTCGCGGTCGCAGCCTCGGTGTTCTTCCGGTTCTTCACCGCCTTCACCGGTCTATGAGGCGGGGGTCCCGGGTCGTTGTCGGGTCAGCTGTTGGGAGACCACCATGGCGCAGTGGCCGGCCAGGATGCCTCCGGCCCACAGGGTCTGCCCGTCGAAGGCGTCGCGGGCATCGGAGTACAGCGTGAGTACGACCGTCGTGTCCGGGGTCTCCAGCAGCGACATCCGGTAGGTCAGCAGACTGGCCACACCGAGTTGTCGACTCGCTCGGGCACCGAATCGTGGCCACCGGGGGTCCTGGGCCAGGTGGGAGGCCAGATGGACGGAGCCTGGCAGGTCTGCCTCCACGCCCGGGCCCGAGCCGAGTTCACGCTGGAGGGCATCGACCTGCTGGGCGACCGGGGCGGTGGCCACCAAGGGGCGCCACTGCCCGTGCCGCAGCAAGGTCACGCTGGCCCACCGGGCGCCGCGCAGATCGTGCACGGCGGCGCGGGCCACCGCGGCCACCGCCGCACCCCCGGACAGGGTCTGCAGGCGCTGGTTCAGCCCACTCAGCACCCGGTTGATCTCCGTCAACTGCGCCGGGGAGTTGTTCATCAAGGGTGTAGGAATGCTCATGCCGACCTCCAGGAAAGGGAAATGGGGCAGGGTCGCCCCCGGAGCGCCACCACCGGTGCCACGCAGGAGTGCCTTCCGAACCAGCCGAGAGCGCATCTGCACACCGGTGGCAGGCACCACCCCGGGTTCCTGTCACGAGCCCGACCCTCGATGACCGCAGTAGCGAAGGCCGGCACATCGTGAGCCCCCGCCCCGCGGGGACGAGCGGCACCTGCGCTCCTATGGTCAGTTCGGAGCGAACCCCGGTGCGGATGGGTGGAACCCTCGATCGCCCGCCATGGAGTCACCGCCATGGTGCGGCGCACGGGCACCACCGGCAGCGGAGAGTTCCCGCTCGGGGATCGCACCGCAGCACAGGGATCCTCCGGAACGGACAGCAGTACACCGTTGTCGCCGGGCGTGGATGCCGGTGCTGGAAGGCGACGAGAGAAAGGTTTTCCGGAATCTGCCCGGATCCACCCATCCGCACGGTGATCGGTGCCGAACCACAGATGCACGCACCCGCCGGAAGCATGACCATGACGAAAGGCACAGCCGGCGAAGCGGCCATGCAGTGATGCGCATTCCGGATGCCACCTGCATGAACACCCAGAAGTTACTGGAAGGTAGCGGTTGACCCTCAGCTCACTGCATGTACGGTCGTAAACGGCATGCGTGATCCCCGCCACCCCCAATCGGAAGGACACCCCATGACCAAGAAGATGCTTCTCGCCGCCCCCGCCCTCGCGTTGGGCGCCCTGTCGATGGCCGCGGCCCCGGCCACCGCGCACGAGTCCGACATGGTCTCGACCCAGGCCACGCTGAACACCCTCAACGGCTCGGGCACCACCGGTGAGGCCATGGTGGACCTGCACGGGTCCGAGGCAACCGTGTCGCTCAACGTGAGTGGTGCGGCCGAGACGTTCATGGACGGGCCGTTCCCGCACGCCCAGCACTTCCACATCGGCGCCCAGGGCATGTGCCCGGGCCCGGAGGCCGACACCGACGGCGACGGGGTGGTCTCCACCCCGGAGGGCCAGCCCTCCTACGGCATGATCGGCGCCTCGCTGACCACCGAGGGTGACACCAGCGCGGACTCGGCCCTGGCCGTGGAGCGCTTCCCGGGCGGGTCGGCCTACACCTACGAGCGGACCTTCGAGGTCAACGCCGAGACCGCCGAGGCGATCAAGAACGGCACCGCCTCGGTCGTCGTCCACGGCGTGGACCCGACCCTGCTGCCGGCCGCCGCGGCCGAGAAGCAGTCCTCGCTCAACCCCGACCTGCCGCTGGCCGCGACCCTGCCGGCCGCCTGCGGCACCCTGGCCTCCACCCAGATGGAGGCCATGCCCGAGGGCGGGGCTGACACCGGCGTGGAAGGTGTGGCCGAGAACGGCAACACCGCCGGATTCGTCGCGGCCGGTGCCGCAGCGATGGTCGCCACCGGCGCCGGTGCGCTGGCGCTGCGCCGTCGTGGCGCCGGTGCTCGCTGAGCCGGTAGTCGAACCAGCACGCATCACTACGTGATGTCGGCCTGAGGGCTGTTGCACCCCGCACGGGGTGCAACAGCCCTCAGGTCGTCTCAGCCCCCAGCAGCGCGGACGACCTCGCACACGCCCATCCGGTCGCAGAGATCATGGCGGGGCGGGAAGGCCCCATTGAGACGCTTAGACCGCATCTAACAGACGTATTAGGACGCTACTTTACATAATCGCGCTTATCGGCCACCGGTCACAGGGGAGTTCTCGCATCTGTTTGGAACTCCCGTCCGGCCGATTCAACGGTGACCAAGACCAGATTCCAGTCGATCTTGAGGACACGCAGGTACCGCCGGCGATTGGAGCCGATCACCCTGAAGGGTTCAAGAGGCGCGGTGGCCGGTCAGCACTAACCGGCGGGTGAGGCCCGCGCCACGGGCCACGACGCGCTCGAGAGGTCCCTGTCCGAGGGCGCGGTGCCAGGCGGTGGCGAAAAGCGCGGCCACCCCGATCTGGAGGAGGAACCACAGGTAGGGCTGGTCGTAGTGCACCTCGGCGGACAGGGCCAGCAGATGAGCCGAGTACAGGGTGAGGGTCATGGTGCCCATCGCGCTCAACGGCAGCAACCAGCTCCCGAAGCGGCGGGTGAGCAGGAGGAAGCCCCCGAGCACGGCCGCCCCCGAGCCCAGGCCCATCGCCAGGGCCAGAGGGGTGTTGGTGTGCGGGCCGGCGATCGCCAGCCACCACCAGGTGGTGGTCGGCAGCACCGGGTCCGGGCCGAAGATGATGATGTCGTCGATCCCGTCCTCGGTCAGGGCCGGGGTGTGGGTCATGAGCTGGTCGTAGCCGCTGGCCTGGAGGATCAGCGCCCAGTAGGCCAGCCACGCCACCACGGCGACCCCGAGGCCGACCAGCAGCAGGCCGGCCTGCACCTGGATGCCGGCCAGGTTCAGCCGCCCGATCCCCAGACCGGCCAGCAGGTAGGCCAGGTACGGCAGGGCGGGGTAGGTGCCGGTCAGCAACAGGTGGGCGAGGGTGGCCCCGGGGGCGGCGGCCAGGTCGGCGAAGCCGGGGTTGAGCGCCGCGGCGGCCGGCAGGGCCTCACGGGTGGCGTGCATGAGCACCGGGGCGGCCAGGGCGAACACCGCCGCCCAGCCGAAGAGGGCCTTGGCGGAGAGGCTCAGGAACGGGATGGCCAGGACGAAGAAGGCCCCGTAGTAGATCAGGATGTTGATCGCCGGGATCTCCTCGGCGGTGGCGCCCGGGATCAGCGGGTTGATCGCCAGGCCCAGGGCGGTGATCAACCCGGCCCGGACCAGGATCCCGGCCCGGGTGGCGGTCATCGCCCGGCCGGTGTGGGCGGTGCGTCCTCCGGAGGTGAAGGCCAGGCTCACCCCGGCCAACAGCGCGAACAGGGCGGCGGAGCGTCCGGCGAAGAGAGTCCACTGGGCGGTGGGGGCGAAGGTCTCCGGGTCCCAGGCGGGCAGGATGTGGATGGAGACCATGCCTATCAGTGCCAGGCCGCGGGCGGCGTCGATCCCGACCAGCCGCCGCTTGCCCGTGACGGGCTTGGTGCCCGGCTCGTCGTCGGAGGCTCCCGCGTAGCTCGTCCCCCACGGCGTGGCTTCGTCGGCTGCTGGGGCAACGGCTCTGGGACGGCGGTCGGATTCACTCATGACAGGTGTGGGCTCCCCCGGGTGATGCGGCGGTGAGCCCCCCGGCCCACCGGTCCGGCCCAACCGGCCCAGGACCCCTACCACTGGACCAGGTACAGGTATGCCCCAGTTATCAGCAACCTGTGTATACACTGGGAACCCCCGGCTGACTGGGCAAAATGCCTCCGGGGCGTTGAGTTGACCGCCGCGACTCCGGGTGATCCCCCGGCCAGAACTCAGGGGACGGCACGACGCGCAGCCGCGCCATCAAAGAACGCCCGGTCTGTACCCCGGTACTGACTGGCCCTCCAACGGTCGTGAACCTGTCACGACGCGACGACCCACAAGCATCGCTTGACCTCCTGAGTCCGGCGGACCCGCAGAGCACCACTGAACCCATCGCCTCCCTGGCACACAGGAGCAGGGCCCGACCCCTTCCCCAGCGTGGGCCGGGCGTGCGATGGTGCAGCCGTGGCTCTTGTCACCACAGGTCAGACCGCGGTAGGAACGACCACAGGGATGCCCCGTGAGAAGCATCCAGAAGGGACACGATCCGCGGTCTTCGCATCGAGCGGTGATCCGCGCCGACGACGATGCCCCCACCCCTACTGCGGTGTCCCAGCAGCGAGAAATTATCCCTCCCGAATACGCAAGGTCTCCCCTGGAGCCCGGGCGAGGAGGCGAGGATTCGCCCCGCCGAGACGAAAGGCAACCGATGCACCCCACTCCCCACGACCCCCACCCCTCCACATCGGAAGACGAGACCACCCAGGACCGCTCGAACCCCGCCGCAGACACCCCGGACGGACTGGCCGATGCGGAAACCGCTGAGAAGTTCCAGCAGGCCGTCGAGCACCGCTTGAACGAGCCGGCCCCTGACGAAGAGTCCGGCGCCGAAGAGCAGCCCGCCGATACGGGCGCCGACGACGACAACCCGGTCACCGTGGACAATCCGGAATAAGACTCCACGAAGCAGTTCCCCAGTTGCTCGAGCTGGGACGGGGCGGTGACCGCACCCGCCGGTGTCGCCGTGGATCGGTGAGGTGAGAGTATCGGTGTTGTGCGCAGTTTCGGTGTCGAAGAAGAGCTCCTGCTGATCGAGGAGTCCTCGCTGCAGCCGATGCCGATCGGCCAGTACCTCGTTGACCACCACCACGGCCCCACCGGCTCCGGGCACCGGCTGGGCGTGGAGTTCCAGCAGGAACAACTGGAAGTCGTCAACCCGCCGTGTATGACCCTGGGTGAACAGCTGGAGACCATCCGGGCCGGGCGCGCCCTGGCCGATGCCGCCGCCGGCGAGGTGGGCGGACGGGCGGTGGCCCTGGCCACCGCACCGGCCCCGGCCACCACCCATCTGGTGCCCGAGCACCGCTTCGAACAGATCGCCGCCTGGGGTGGGATCACCTCCCGCCAGCAGCTCACCGGGGGTCTCCACATCCACGTGCAGATCGACTCCCGCGAAGAAGGAGTCGCGATCCTGGACCGGATAAGGATTTGGCTGCCGACCCTGCTGGCGATCAGCAGCAACTCCCCGTACTGGGACGGCACCGACACCGGCTTCCACAGCTACCGGTACCAGCTCTGGAACCGGTGGCCCGCCACCGGACCCACCGACATCTTCGGGTCCGCGACCGCCTACGACCGCCACTGCGAACACCTGCTGGCCTCCCGGGTGCCTCTGGACACGGGCATGCTCTACTTCGATGCCCGCCTCAGCGCCCACCACCCCACCGTGGAGATCAGGGTGGCCGATGTCTGCTGGGACCCCGAACACGCCGCGGTGCTCGCGGGCCTGGTGCGAGCCTTGGCCGAGACCAGCGCCCGCCGCTGGCGGGCCGGACACCCACCTGCCCCCGTGTCGGTCGGCGTACTGCGGGCCTGGATGTGGCAGGCCAGCCGTTGCGGGCTCGAGAGCTACCTGATCAACCCGCACACCGGCACCCCCACCCCCGCCGGGGATGTGGTGACCCACTTGTTGGAGCACCTGCACCCGGTACTCACCGAATACGCCGAACTGGACGCGGTGGAGACCGTGCTGACCACCATCCTGCGCGAGGGCACCGGAGCCCACCACCAACGCGAAGCACACGGCGCCGAGAAGGACCTTGCCGAGATCATCCGGGCGGCGCTGTCGGGCATCGCCTGAGGACCAACCAGAGCGAACCCCACCGCTGCGGGGTCCTCGTCTCGGGCTTTGAGGGCGTCTCCTGACAGACCGGCGATGGTCAGGCTGGCCCGGGCGGACGCTTCAGAGAGTCCACGGCCACACCGAAGCTTCCCTGCTTCGGGCTTCCTGGGCAGACCTTCTATCAACGACGACGAATCTGTTTCTGCTCCTTCTGCTGACGGTCCTCTCACGAGCCATATGTCATTCCGGGTTGCGTCCTGATCGGCGACGAAGACACTGCCGTCATCCACGCCATCCATTGGTGCGTCCGTACCGGTCCCTGTCGGAGCTCGGTGCTGTGGTGGACGGTCCGGCAGGCGCGCCGGCAGCGTCAGCGCCCGGAGGCCCCGCGGCGGCTCCGCTGACAGCCGGGCGCCGGCTGCGCCCTGTGTTCCTGTCCGCCGCTGGGGTGGAAGGCGCGGGCCTACTGCTCGGCGGGGTGGGCTGGTTCTTCCCCGGGGGCGGCTTCGACGTGCTCAGGGCCGGCCGCGGCGTCCTTGACGGCGTGGCCGCCGAACTGGTTGCGCATCGCCGCGATCATCTTCATCGCCGGGGCCTCGTCCTGGCGGGAGGCGAACCGGGCGAACAAGGCGTTGGAGATGGCCGGGACCGGCACCGCCAGGTCCAGGGCGGCCTCCACCGTCCACCGGCCCTCCCCGGAGTCCTCGGCGTAGCCGGCCAGCCGATCAAGGTGCTCGTCCTCATTCAGGGCGTTGACCGCCAGGTCCAGCAGCCAGGACTTGATCACCGATCCTTCGCGCCAGGAGTTGAAGGTCTCGCGCACCGAGGTGACGTGGCCGGCGGCCTCGAGCAATTCCCAGCCCTCGGCGTAGGCCTGCATGATCGCGTATTCGATGCCGTTGTGGACCATCTTCGCGAAGTGGCCCGCCCCGTGCTCCCCGGCGTGCACGAAGCCGAACTCCCCGGCGGGTTTGAGGGAGTCGAAGATCGGCTGGACCTTCGCCACCGTGTTCTCGTCCCCGCCGACCATCAGGGCGTAGCCCTGGGTGATGCCCCACACGCCCCCGGAGACCCCGCAGTCGAGATACTCAATGCCCTTCTCAGCCAGCTTCCGCGCCCGCGGGGCGTCGTGGACCCACCGGGAGTTCCCGCCGTCGATGATCACATCGCCTTCCCCCAGCAGCCCGGCCAGTTCCTCGATCACCGGATCCACCACCCGGTCCGGGACCATCACCCACACGACCTGGGGTTCGCGGTCGATCCCCTCCACCATCGCGGTCAGGTCCTCGACGTCGGAGAGATCCGGGTTGGTGTCGTAGCCGATGATGGTGTGCCCGGCCTCGCGCAGGCGTTCACGCATGTTCCCGCCCATCTTGCCCAGCCCTACCAGTCCCATCTGCATGGTGGCTCCCCTCGTCGGTCCTACGGTGTTCGGGCGGTACTCCCCCGGAAGCCGGTGCGACGGGCCCGGACCGTCCCGGAGCAGTGGCGCGAGGTGCGGGGCAGTCCCTTCCGGCGCGGCCCCGCCCCCCGGGGGTGCTCATCACGTTCTCACGGTGCGCCCGGCGTTGCCACCGGTGCTGGGCCTCCAGGTCGTGGCGTCTTGCACCTTGTCCCTGGTCGGTGGCTCCTGCGTGAAGAATCCACGGAGCTGTCCTGGGCGTTCTTGGACCCGCACCCGAGCAGGACACGGGGAGGGTATGCAGGGGCTTGTCCTCGTGGTGCGGCCCCTGGCCGGAGAGCGGCCGCACGACACAGTCTCGGAGTGGTGCGCTCAGCCGTCCTGGTTCTGCAGGCGCTGGACCGGCATGCGTTTGCCCTGCTCGCCGGTGGCGCGGTTGTCCTCCTGAATCTTGCGGAACCATTGGGCCGGCTCGGTGTCCCTGGCGGCCTTGGCGTCACTGGGGTAGGTCTCCATCGTTCCCACCACCCGCAGAGGGGCCTCCAGGACGGAGATCAGATCGTAGTCGGAGTTCTTTACGGGCTCTGGGTCTCATCGGCCACGGTCTGCGCCTTCCTGCTCATCGCGGACGTGCTGACGTACCTGACATGCCGATCACGCGTGGCGACACCCATGCTAGGGACTTCCCCCGGGGGGAGAAGCGACAGGCCATCCCCCCGGGGGCGGTGTATGTCCGGCGCCCGAACTGTCGGAGCGGACCTGACGCTGACCAGCAGAAACACCGCGACGGCACCAGTATCGATAACGATGCAATCACGACCAGCCAGTAGTCCCCGCGAGAAGGGTGTTACGCCTTGTCGCCCAACCAACAGTGTGCTTAGGGTCGAAGGGCACGAGCCGAGGTCACCGCGGACACCGACTCCGGGGGTGGCCACATCCACCATCAGGAGGCACCCGATGACCATTCCCCACCGACACACCACCCGCCTGGCCGTCGCCGGTCTGGTCGCCGCGGCCGGACTCGGCCTGGCTGGTTGCGGCAACGAGGACACGGGCACTGATGTCGAGGACATCACCGAGGGCGAGGTGGCGGAGTCCTCCCCGGCCGCTGAGGCCACCGACGGCATGACCGGGGCCGTGCCGCCGGTCACCCCGTACCGGGGCCCGTACAACCAGCAGTACTACGACGAGCAGCAGGTCTACGAAGGCCAGGAAGTCGCCCTGACCGGGGAGGTCGAGGAGGTGCTCTCCGACCAGGCGTTCGAGATCTCCGATCCCGACGACGCCGAGCTGGGCTCTCTGCTGGTGCTCCACACCTTGGAGGAGCCCCCTGCTCTGGAGGACGGGCAGCTCGTGGAGGTGGTCGGCGCGGTGCAGGCCTCCTTCGATCCGGCCACGGCCGCCGAGCAGCTGGGCATCGAGCTCAACGCCGAAGGGCTCGAGGACCACCAGGACGAGGGCTGGGTCCAGGCCACCGAGGTCAGCACCGACATGCCCACCGACGCCGCCACCGAGGGCGGCATGGGCGGGGGCGCCACGGACTCGCCGTAGTCGTCGTGGCACTCCCGATCGGGAGCCTGATCTCCGGCCAGGACCGTGAACCGGGCCACGGGATTCTGTTTGCCGCAGAGATCATCCGGGGCCGCCGACACGTCGGCGGCCCCGGATGACGTCCGTGCCCTGCGGGTGTGCTCATCTCGCTGTGCCGCAAGGGCAGAGCATGACTCGCCGGGGTGTGCCCCGGCACATCCCGTGGTGCGCTGCCGGCTTCCCCGTGGACCTCTGGTGTCGTGGTGATGGCCTATTCCACGACACCGCAGGCCAGCCGGGATCCGGCGTCGCCAGTGCCCAGGGTGTCTTCGTCCGGGCCCTCGGGGGCGTAGCGGTCGGAGATGTTGGCGTAGTTGTCGGTGCCGGTGTGGATCATCACCGCGCTGCCGTCCTCGTCCCGGAGCTCGTCCAGGGCGAACCGGTCGGTGAGGGTGACCAGGTTGCCCTGTCCGCTGTCGGTGACGTAGAGACTGGGCAGGTCACCGGCGTGGTCGGGGTGCTCGGCCTCCTGAGCCCCGAGGTGTCCGCCGGCGGAGAGGAACGCCCCGGTCTCGGCCGGGTCATCCGGTGCCGCGCTGTCGGGCACGCACAACCCGGTGCCGTGGACGTGGAAACCGTAGAACCCCGGTTCCAGGCCCTCGACCTGGGCGGCCACTTGGACGCCGCCCTGGACGTCGGAGAACTGCACGGTCCCCACATCGGCGTCCTGGGTGTTGCGCAGGCTCACCGTGAGGGTCTCACCGGTCTGTTCGGTGTCCGCCTCGTTGTCGGTGGTGTTCCCGCACCCGGACAGCGCCACCACCCCCGCCGCTGCCACGAACGCCGTGAACCGTGTGCTGACCTGCATGAGAACTCCTCCGGCACGAATCGAACAAGGGTGTTTGCTGCGACGCTATGCCCGGGCACCGGCCCGGAGCAATGGTTGCCCCACGCCCACGATGAGCTGCACCGGCACCTGCCACGGCACGCAATGCCACGGAGTAACCGGTCTGGGGTCCTGTGAATGCCCTGGTGAGAGGCGTGATCGCCGGACTACAGTGAGGACACTGGTGGATTTGATCCGGTGTGCGGTCTTCCGCGAGCCCGCCCCCTGTTGGAGGAGAGGCCATGAGCACCACAGTGGAGACAACCATCGTCGTGGACGTGCCGCTGAGCACCGTGTACAACCAGTGGACCCAGTTCGAGGAGTTCCCCCGGTTCATGGGCGGGATCGAGCAGGTCAACCAAATCGCCGATGACCGGTTGCGCTGGGTGGCCCGGATCGGCGGGGTGTCCCGGCAGTGGGAGGCCCAGATCCTGGAACAGGTCCCGGACCGCAAGATCGCCTGGGCCGCCACCGAAGGGGCCCTCAATGCCGGGACGGTGAGCTTCGAGGACGCCGGGAAGAACCGCACCCGGGTGCACCTGGTCCTGGAGTACGAACCCGAAGGTCTGGTGGAGACGATCGGGGACAGGCTGCACCTGGTGGAGAACCGGGCGCAGCAGGACCTGGAGCGGTTCAAGGAGTTCATCGAAGCCCAGGGCGAGGCCACCGGGGCCTGGCGCGGATCCGTGCACGAGGACGCCGAGGTCGGTACCCCCGGGGTGGAGGACGCCAAGGCGTTCAGGGGAGACGGCGCCGGGACCCGGCCGGCCGGCACGGCGGGTGCGGGTGCGGCGGCCGCGGAAGCCGCCAGCGACGATGCGGAGGAGTCAGAGACACCCGCCTGGCCACCGGGTGCCACCGAGGGCGGCACCGGGGCGCCCCGTGCTGAGGACGACGCCCCCGTGCAGGCCCGGGGGACTGGGGCCGCGTTCGAGGCCGAGGACCCGGCCGCTGCGGGGAGCCCCACGGAACCACCGATGGCCCCGGAGGACACCACCGGCGCGAGCAAGGACGCCACACCGCAGTCGAGCGTCCACGGTGACACCTCGTCCTCGGAGGAGTCGGTGCCGCCGGCAGACTCCGCCGAGGACCTCATCCCGTCCACCGGGGCGCCACGGAGCGCGGCGGATCCGGACATCACCGACCAGCCCCTGGATGTGGACGCCCCACTGGACGCCGAACCACCCGCCGGAGCGGGCCCCTTCACGGGACCTCCGGAGGCCGCGGAGGACACCGCGGGCGCCAGGCAGGACACCGCGGGCAGGCAACCGCCGACTGCCTATGACATGGCTTCCCCTACCGAGACACCAGACAAGCCCCGGGTGGATGCCCCGTTGGACGCCGAGCCGGTCCCGCCGTTGGAGACCCCGCCGGTGGACATGCCCGATGCCGCACCGGGGACGGGTCGGTCCCGGGTGGACCCGGTAACCGGGCGGCCGGTGGAGGAGAACCGCCCCGGGGAAGGCACCCTCTAACCACCGTCCAGTGCCGTGGCAGAACGATCACCGGCTGCGGGCACCGGAGGGACAGGAGTGAGGCCGTGCGGCAGATCCAGGACCGGGTGGAGGCAGGCCGGCAGCTGGGTCAGCGTCTGATGGGCCTGCGCGGTCCAGATGTGGTGGTGCTGGGGTTGCCCCGGGGCCGAGTACCGGTGGCCGATGAGGTGGCCCAGGCCCTGGAAGCGCCGCTGGATGTGCTGATGGTGCGCAAGCTCGGGGTGCCCGTCCACCCGGAGCTGGCGATGGGAGCCATCGGCGAGGAAGGCCTCCGGGTCCTGGATGAGCGCATCATCGGTCACTTCCAGATCACCGGGGCCCAGCTGCAGGAGGTGGAGGAGCGCGAGCGGGTCGTGCTGGCACAGCGCACGGCCCGGTTCCGGGAGGGCCGGGCACGACGGGAGCTGTCCGGGCGCACAGCGGTGATCGTTGATGACGGGATCGCCACCGGCGCCACCGCACGGGTGGCCTGCCGGATCGCCCGGCATCTGGGGGCGGCCACGGTGGTGCTGGCCGCCCCGGTGGCCGCCCCACGCGCAGTGGAGCAGTTCAGCGAAGCGGACGAGATCGTGGTGCTGGCCACGCCACCGGACTTCCAGGCCGTCGGCTACCACTACCGCGGCTTCTCCCCCACCCCGGACGAGGACGTCATCGCCGTGCTGGACGCCGCCGCCCGACCGGGCCCGGGATAGCGACCCCCGCCGTACATTCTGGCGTTTCTCAGGTCAACCCTGCGGCGTGCACCTACCCGTGGGTTAGGGACATATTGGCTGGTACCAGGCATCCGTCCTTGTGGTCGGGCGGTTCGCATCCCTACGGTGGCCAGACGGAGGCGGGTAGTTCAGCCCCTGGGGATGTGTTGCACGCGATGAAGGGTGCCGTCATGGGGGAGATGCTCTCCGTTGTTGTCCAGATTGATCTCCACGGGGCCGATGTGCGCCTGGTGGTCACCGGCACGGTCACCGATGCCACGCAACGGGCCTTGCACCCGCTGATGAGCCGGGCCCGCAGCATCTTGCCCGGTGCCATTGTGTGGGTGGACCTCACCGGGGCTGACCGGGTGGAGACGACGGCAGTTGAGCTGCTGCAAACCGCGCTCCAACACGATCCCCCCGATTCCGGGGCTGGGTCCGTGAAGATCCTCACCCCGGCTCAGTGCCTCGGCGCGCCCCCGGTCCCGGGTCCTGGGCCCAGCCGCGCGCTGCTGGGTAGGGAGTCTCGCTACGACCGGTTCCACCATCCCCGGCGCCCACCGGTAGCCCCGCAGGCAGTCTCGCGCACCCCCCGAGATCGAAGCCTGCGGTGAGAGGCCGTCATGTCCAGCGCTGAGCACCACAGCACCCGCCGCAGGACCACCACCGTGCAGCTGAACAAGATCAACCAGCTGCTGGGCGCTCTCGAGCACCGAGTGCGGGCAGTCCCTTCCTCGGCGGCGGTGGCGGCTCTCGCGCAGGCGGCGATGCACCAGGTCCCGGACACCCGGTGGGTCAGCGTGACGATGTGGCGCGACCAGCACTTGCACACCGTGGCTGCCACCGCCGCGGCCGCCCAGGAAATCGACGCCCTGCAACGTGGGCTGGGCCAAGGCCCGGCGGCCACGGATGCTCAGCACCCCGGGGTGGTCCTGTCCCCGGACGTCTCCCAGGACCCCCGCTGGCCGGTGTTCGGCCCCCGAGTCCATGACCGGCTCGGGGTGGCCAGCCTGCTCACCTACCGGGTGCCGTTGAGCGGCGACCCGGAGACCATGGTCGGGCTGAGCCTGTACTCCGAGATCGACGGCGCTTTCGACGAACAGGAGCTGTGGGCGACAGCGGTGATGGCCGCCCAGTGTGCTGGCGCGGTCTCGGCTCAGCTCCATCAGCAGCACCGCGCGCAACTGAGCCGCGCGCTGCACACCAATCGGGAGATCGGGGCCGCGATCGGCGTGCTGATGAGCGTCCAGCGGATCACCCGTTGGCAAGCGTTCCACCTGCTGCGCCAGGCCAGCCAGAACAGTCACCGCAAACTCGCCGACCTCGCCACCGAAGTCGTCGACACCGGCGGACTCTTCCCTCCCCGTACCTCCAACGCCTCCCGGGCCGCGCCGCAGAATCCACCCCGGCACCCGGCACCGGCAGGCACGAGGTGACCCCGGCCCCGACGCGACCGGCACCTACACCGCCGCTGCGGCCACCGGGCATCCTCCTTCCCCGACAAACCGCTCCCACACCTTGAGGAGAACACCATGACCGACACCACCAGAGCGCACCGGGAACGCCCCGAAGACGACGAGGTCCTCATCAGCGAAAAGCACCCCGCCATCACCCACGGACCGGGTCGGGAACGACCGGAGGACGACATCGAGTTCCTCACTTAAGCCACGCTCCCGCTCAGGATGCGACTGACGGTGCCGCATCGAGCACCTCGGACCGGGCACACCCCCAACTGATGGAGTTCGGCCAGGCCCATCGCACCCGAGATGGACTCAGCACATCCGCTTGCCAGACCCCATTGATCAGGAGCATCGACGCAAGCTACCTGCGGCAACGACTGAAGACCGTGTGCGCGCCCCGGGCCGCCCGCCTGGGCACCCTCGAGGAATTCACCAAGCTCAGCCCTATTCCGGTCCTCGCCGAGATCCTCGGCTACCACCCCAGCGCCATCGAACGTCACGCCACCAACGCGGCCAGCACCTACGCCCGCTACATCGCCGCGCGCCAGTAGCACCAGGAACCCCGTCAGGGCGGAACTCCCGCCTCATCACTATCCGTGCCTACCGGTTAAGCAGGACGAGTAGAAGTAGATGAGAGAACTCGTCCCACCCTGCCTACGGGCGTCCGCCCAGGCGGCAACTGGGTGCGCGGCGGACCGGTGGGGTCGTCGAGCTCGTGAGGCGGGCGTCGTCCGCGCAGGCCAGCATGGAGAACTCTCGTTTAATGAGAGATTCGCGCGTACGGTGCCTCTGCCGGATGCCACGCCGCCGAGTCCTCACCCGTCTGCGCCGGGTGCATCGCGACCTTCCGTGTCATCCAAAACCTCGCATCGACGCCTTGAGGCTTCGCCGGCAGCCTCCTGCTCGTCCTCCCGCAGCGCCTCGCAACCGATTTGGTCTCCGGGAGACCCCGCATTTACTGGTCCTCTCGCTCCACCCCCATTTTGTAGCCGCATTAGGTGCTACAATATGGGGGTGGGGGTTGAGTGGACGCATAGCGTCGGTAGGCACGGCATCACCAGGCAAGATGCGCTGTATGCCATGGCGCATGCCGAGGTCAGCGCCGAGGTGGAGGGGCGCCCCGGTGAGGTGACGGTCGTCTACGTGGGGCACCCGCACGGGCAGACGGAGCGTTACCTTGAGGTCATTGCCGTCCACCGTCCCCCGCGTGACCTGGTGATCTTCCACGCGATGGAACTCAGCGATCTGTACCGGTATTTGCTCTATGAAGGAGCGTGACCCTGATGGGTGATTACGATGAGCTGGCTCGCCGCGCCGAGCACGGCGGTCTGGGTGTGAAGCCGGGCACCGTCCGGCGTGGGCCGGAGGCGGCCGAGGCTGCCCGGGCCGCCCTGCTGGAGGCCACCGGAACCGCGACGGTTCAGGAGGCCACCCGTATCGCGGTGGGCCGGCCCGCCCTGGGCGGGGAAGGGAAGTCCCCGGTGGTCCGCGCCCGCGTCCCACAGGCCCTCAAGGACCGGTTGCACCAGATCGCGGAAACCCAGCACCGGAAGGAGTCCGAGATCGTGCGCGAGGCGCTGATCGCCTACGTGCGTTCCGAGGAAGGGGCGCAGGCGGCGAGTGGCCGGTAGTGGGGGTGGTTCCCACCGGTTGGCGTGGACTCGGTGACCACCGTGGCCGGCCCACCCGTCAGGGCCGACCACAGCTCTCCCATCCCCGGCTCGACATCGAGGAATCGAAGCGCGATGACTCGAAAGCTCACGAGGCGGCCGAATCGAATCGACCCGGCCGGCTCATTGGCTACGCGCGGGTGTCCCCCACTTCCCAGGACTTCGAGGTGCCGTTGCCGGCGCTGCCCGGGGGCGAGATGGACGTCGGAGACGTCGAGGTCAACGAGGCCATGGGTTGCGCGCCGGCCGATAAGGAGGTCTGATGCCGCGCATCTTGATCCCGTATCTGTTGTGGTGGGTGCGCCTGTACTACCGCCTCGGTCATGGGGTGGCGCACTGGGTTTTGCGCATCATGCCGATGCCTTCGGCGCTGCGGCACCGCTTGGCCGGGACCGTGGCCATCACCCCGTACCTGTTCATGGTGTGGGCTGTGGTCGGCGCCAACGACTTCACCTGGACAGCGATCGGAGTCGGTGCCGTAATCACGGGCCTGCTGCTGGTGCTGGTTCACAAAGTGGAGGCCCGCCGTGCGTTCCTCGGACGTTGAGCGCTTCAACTCCCACGTCCTGAAAGGCCCGGAACCTGATTCGTGCTGGTTGTGGCTCGGGGCGATCAGTGATGACGGCTACGGCCGCTTCTGGTTACCCATCCCTAACGGTCAACGAGCCGTCGCCGCCCACCGCTTCTCCCTGGCCACCGTCCACGGCGGCCTGGCCGCGATCGAGGGCCTGACCGCCCTGCACTGGTGTGACGTCCCGTTGTGCGTGCACGCCTCCCTGGAGCCGTCCACGCACCTGTTGCTGGGCACCGCCTCGGAGAACATGGTCGACCGGGCGATGAAGGGGCGGATGCCCTCGGCCACCGCGGCGCGGTGGCGCCGGCTGTCCAGGGCGGAGCGCTCGGCCCGTTCTCGGCAGCTGCGCGAGGAGCTCAAGACCCACGGGTGGGACGAGGATGTGGTGCGCGAGCTCGTGCACGGCATCGACCCCGACCACCCCACCTTGTTCTAGGCGATGCCTGGGCGTTCATCGTCTGTTCCGGGGTGGGCCTGGGCATGCTCGGCGTCCACGGTGGTCGACGCTGTGGTGGTGCGTCGCCTGGTGTCCGGGGAGGGGTCACATGCCCGCTGTGGGGAGTACTTCGATCGGGGCGGTGCTCATGCAGTGGTGGGGATCGTCTTCACCGGCGGGGCCGTTGGCGGTCCATGGGCCGGTGCGTTGGTAGCCCAGCTCGGCGAGGTAGCGCTCTGCCGCCCCGTGGGGCCACAGGCCCGCCGGGCTCAGTCCGGGAAGACTCGTCGGGCCGACAATGGTCTCCACTCCCCCAGCGGGGAGATGGGGGTCAGGTGCTCGGCCCGGCGCTTGGAAGAGCAGGAGGGTGCCGTACCAGAATTCTTTGGTGTCCTCATCGTGGCCGCAGGCTTCGCAGCGGTGCTGGATCTCGGCCCGGTTCAACCGGGGATCGGCAATCCGGCTCTCGGCCCGCGGAGCACCTCCTGCGCTCCGCCGGACGGGGACACCAATGCGTTGACTGTCTCTCATGCTGCGGCCCGCTTGTCCTCGTGGGCGCCCTCACGGTCTTCGGATGCGTCATCGGCGGCGCGGGGCGAGGTGTCGCCGCTGGTGTCCTTCAACAGGCCACGGACCTCAGCAACCGACAGCTCCAGCCGTTGGGCGATCTCGGCCACCGCGACCCGCTCACCCTTCATGCCGGCCACCACGCGGGCCTGGGCTTCTTGGGCCTGGACAGCATCGTGGGCGGCCTTGGCGCGGATCTCCGCGATGCGCTGCTCGGCCGTCTCCAGGATCTGCTCGGCCTCACCCTGAGCAAGGAAGAACTCCTCCCCCAGTTCCAGCAACCGCTGCTCCCGGGCCATCGACTCCGCGGCGGCCCGGCGGGCTCGTTCCCGCGCCTCGGTCTTCGTCGCGCTCTTCCGCGGGGCCATTCCATCTCCTTCACATCGACCAACACCATTCCCTTCCATTGAACACCACCACTTCCTTGACGGTCGTGACCCCACTTCTTGGCGCGGGCCCCGTCGCCGGCGGGGCCCGCGCAGCGGGAAAGGACGCCCACCGGGCGGCAGTGCTGTGAGCTTTCGCGGGGGGCTGTGGACCGCTTCCGAGATTCATCCTCCGGTCTCTCCACCGGACCCACACCCCGCCCGCGAAACCTCGTGCAGGGTGTCCACCCGAAACTGCGCGCGTGGACACCCTGGTCCGGTTGCACCCAGTCGACCTGGAGTGTGGACAGCTGATGCAACTTTGTCTGTCCTCGTTCCTCGTCCGCTCATTGGCATCATCTGTCCACACTCCAGGTCTCGTGGGCACAACCGCGTCACTTCCGTGACGGACAGTCTGGGTCGCTCGTCCCGATGACTCGCCAGCTCGCATCGGTCCTTCCCGCCCTGTCAGACCGTCACACCTCTTGCATTGTTGATAACTGAGGATGAAAACACGCATGATTGCGTCTGTGATGACCGTCCACAAGCTCAGCGCTGGGGACGGGTATGCCTACTACACCAGCGAGGTCGCCTCCGCTGATGAGCTGCGCGCCGAAGGTCGGGAACTGGGCGACTACTACACCGTTGATGGAATGCCTCCGGGCCAGTGGGTTGCCCACTCCGAAGCACTGCTGGGGGTGTCCGGGGAGGTCACCGAAGCCCAGATGGCGGCCCTGTTCGGGGAGGGTATTCACCCTGATGCCGATCGCATCCTGGCCGACGGGGGCGCCGTGAAGGACATCCGGCTGGGGCGGAAGTTCCACAAGTACACCCAGGTCAACACCGAGCTGACCCGCCGCCTGGATGAGGAGATCACCCGGCACGAACGCACCACCGGTGTCACACCGACCCGTCAGGAACGCCAGGCCATCCGCGGCCGTGTCGGCGGCCAACTGTTCCGCGAGACCCACGGGCGCGATGCTCGGCACAAGGAGGAACTGGGCCGGTTCATCACCTCCCAGACCACCCCGAAGCAGCAAACCGTCGCCGGCTACGACCTCGTCTTTTCCCCGACCAAGTCCATCTCCCTCCTCTGGGCCCTGGGCGGAGACGAGGCCCGCAAGGCCGTCGAAACGGCGCACACCGAGGCCATCTCGGAGACCCTGAGCTTCCTGGAGCAGGAGGCCACGTTCACCCGGCGTGGCTACAACGGGGTCCGGCAGATCGACGTCGAAGGCGGTCTGGTGGCCACCCAGTTCCGGCACTACGACTCCCGCACCCGGGACCCGCACCTGCACGATCACGTGGTGATCGCCAACAAGGTCAAGGGCACGGACGGCAAGTGGTCCTCCCTGGACGGGCGCACCCTGTACCGGATGGGGGTGGCCGTCTCAGAGACCTACAACGCCAAGGTCATGGAGAAGGTCTGCACCTCCCTCGGGGTCGCCGCAGTGCCTCGTCAGGCCGGTGGGAACGAGCCGATCTATGAGATCGCCGGGGTGGACCTGGACGCCATCCACCACGCCTCCTCCCGCCGCGCCGACATCGCCGGGACCCTGGATCGGCTGCAGGCGGAGTTCACCGACCGCCACGGCTACGCCCCGTCGCCCAAGCAGAAGATCGCCCTGGCCCAGCAAGCCACCCTCGAATCCCGACCGGCGAAGAAGTCGGCTCGGCGCCTGTCCGAGCTGGTCGAGCAGTGGGGCCAGGAGTACGGGCAGCAGATGCAGATGCCAGTCGGAGACGACCTGCTGGCCCACGTGCGGGCGGCCGCCACCGGCCTGCCGACCGGGCCGGACGCCGGCCAAATTGACGCCAGTGAGCATGCCCGCTTGGTGGTGCATGAGCTGTCGCAGAAGCGCTCCACGTGGAGTGTGAACCACGTCCAGGCTCAGACCCGCCGGCACCTGAAAGAGACCATGATCGGGCGCACCGTGCCCGATGAGCTGGTGGCCGAAGTGGTCAAGGAGGCCACCGGCACGCACAGCCTGTCCGTCACGCCGGCCGCTGATGTGCCGCGCCTGGCGGAGTTCACCCGCGCCGATGGCACCAGCCAGTTCATCCGTTCGGATGCCACAGTGTTCACCTCCCGCGAGGTCCTGGAGACGGAGCACCAGGTGCTCGCCGCCGCCCAGCGCACCGTCATCCCCGCTGTATCCGCGGAGCGATTCGAGGAGGTACTGGCTTCCCACACCGGCCCCCTCAGCCAGGGGCAGGTGGCCCTGGCCCGGGCCTTCGCAACCGACGAAAAGCTGCTGGCTCTGGGCATCGGCCCGGCCGGTGCCGGCAAGACCACCAGCCTCGCCCTGGCCGCTAATGCTGTCCGGGCGACCGGCGGCACCGTCATCGGCCTTGCACCGACCGCGGCCGCCGCCGCCGTGATGTCCACCGATATTGGGGCGCAGGCGACGACCATCGACGCCTTCCTGATCGCCCACCGCACCGGCCGCACCGGGGCCGCGCAGCTACACGCTGGGGACGTGCTGATCCTCGATGAGGTAGGCATGGTCACCACCCCGAAGCTGGCCGAGCTCGTGAGCGTGGCCGCCCGACACGGGGCCGTGGTGCGCGCCATCGGTGATGACCGCCAGCTCGGGGTGATCGGCTCCGGCGGTGCGCTGCGACTGCTCGACAACGAGGTGGGAGCCACTCGCCTGGAGGCCGTCCACCGCTTCCAGACCGAGGGCGAGGCCACCGCGTCCCTCGCGCTGCGCGAGCCGCCGGCCGCTGGCGCCGACACCCCGTGGGCCTGGTACCTGGACAACCGCCGCGTGGTCGCCGGAGACACCGAAGCCATGACCGACACCGCCCTGCGCGCCTGGATCACCGACACCGATGCGGGTAAGCGGTCCCTGCTGATCGCCACCGACAACGCCACCGTGACGGAGCTGAACGCCCGCGCCCAGGCGGCTCGGATCGCTACCGGAGCCCTGGACGCTTCCGGGGACTCGGTGGTGCTGCGCGATGGCCTCACGGCGCATACCGGGGACGTGGTGGTGACCCGCCGCAACGACCGGACCTTGCAGCTCAACGGCGGTAAGGACTTCGTGAAGAACAACGACGTGTGGACCGTGGAGAAGGTGGGGGCGGACACCGCGACGCTGCGCCACACCGGACATGGGGGCAAGATCACCCTGAAGGCCGAGTACCTGAGCAAGCACGGCCAGCTCGGCTACGCCGCAACGGTGCATCGAACCCAGGGTGCGACGGTGGACACCGCCCACGCGATCCTGGACGACTCCACCGACCGTGCGGCCGCCTATGTGGCCGCTACCCGAGGGCGGGAAACCAATCAGCTCTACGTCGCCCTGAGCGACGGGCAGAGCCGCGACGAGGTGCTGGAGACCATCGCCGGAGCCTACGACCGGAATCTCTCGGCGCACGAGACGGTGGCTACTGAGGCGATGCGTAACGGCGACGTCGCCACCTTGGGTGAGGTCTACCGCGAGACCCACGACGCGGCCTGGACTGCCAAGGCCCGCGCGATGGCCGTGGAGGTCATGGGCGCGGACAAGGCCGCCGACTTCACCAGCGCCGAGGCGTGGGGAGCGGTGGCCACGCACCTGCGCACCGCCCAAGAGGCCGGCATGGACCCGGCCGAGCTGCTGAACCGGGCGGTGCACCAGCGAGGTTTTGGTGGTGCGGAGGACCTGGCCGCCGTGCTGGCGTGGCGGTTGGAGCACCAGATTCAGGCCGCCCAGCGCGTCATCGACAACACCGACCGCCGGCCCCTGGGCAACCTCACCGACGAGCACCTGGAGCGGCTGGCCCAGCGCACTCGGGACGCCCAGAACCCACCCCAGGTCGAGGACCCGCAGTGGGCCTCCCACCCCTACGCCTGGATGCCCTCGGCGCAGCTGGCTGAGGCGAAGGCCAGTGCGGAGGCCGAAAACCTGGCCCTGCCCCCGGAAATGTGGGAGTCCACCACATCGCTGCACCTGGACTGGACCGCCCGCACGATGGGCGCTGAGCAGGAACGCCGGGCGGGCCTATCCCCCGCCCAAGCCGCGGTGGAGCAGATCGCCCGTGGAGAGCGCCCCCGCACCGACACGGGCGTGTCGATCAGGGAGGCGATTGCCGCCGAGCAGCAGGTGCGGGCGGTGGCCGCCAAGACCCCGGCACCAGCACCCGTGGCGGACGGGCGCCGGGTGAGCGAAGACCTGGCCCCCACCCCGTTAATCAACGACCCGCAGGTGCCGGCCCAGTATCGGGAACAGCTGGAGCGGTTGCGCACCCGCATAGAGGAGCGCGTCATGGTGCGCGGGGCCGAGCTGGCCGAGGCCCGCCCCGAGTGGGCCGCGGCCCTGGGGCCGGTGCCGGCCAAGCCCGCCAAGGCGGCCGAATGGCACCAGGTCGCCGCAGAGGTCGAGGCATACCGGAACCGCTACAACATCGGCACCCACGAGACGTCGTTGATCCCCAAGGCCCACCAGGAGGAGCCGGTGGCGGCCGCGCTGATGGCTCGCGCCACCGCGCTGCACAAGCACTCCGCGCTCACTACTGCAGCACCCCAGACGGCGGAGCAGGTTGGTCAGGCCGTTGATGAGGCGCACGTGGCCGAGCGAGTGCGCACCACCCCCGCCGAAGCGCAGAAGGTGATGGAGGCGCTGCGCGCTACCCGTGGACAGGCCGCCGACCCGCTTCCCGACCCCCAGGCCCGCCAGGCAGCCGTCACCGAAGCCGCCACGGTTCCGGTAGCCGCGGAACCCCGGCGGGTGCTGACCACGGACGAGTTGATCGCCCACGCGGTGGCCCACCACCGGACCCAGACCCAACAGGCCCCCCCGACCACCGATGCAGCTTCCCCCCAGGAGCCGGCCTCCCCGAAGCCGGAGCCCCAGAAGAAGGAGGCCGACGTGTCCGACAACGCCCAAAACGACTCCACCAGAAAGCCCATCAAAACGGACCTGGAGCGCACCCAAGCCGACGTCATCAAGCGATACAAGGCCGCCAACCGCACCGAGCAGAAATCCCGTCAGCAAGAAGACAACGCCGCAGCAACCCGCCACGCGGCCGACCGCATACGCCGCGACGGCGGCCGCAGCCTCTAAATAAGAGCTGGGGAAGGGACCATCCGGGACTCAACCCCTGCGTCGCTTGGTGTAGTTCAGCCGCCTCCGCGTGGGTGTTCACAGTAGGGGTGACACCCATGACCAGCATGGAGGCGAGTGTGGGGCAAAGGGCGTGAGAATTGTCGATGTCATCGACCAACATCGTCATGTTCTGCCTAGTCAGTTAGCATTCGTGACACCTCTTCCCATCTGTGAAGGACACCCCTGTGACCCCCGATCCCACCCCCGTTTCCACACCCCTCACCGTCCCCGGCTACGTGATCGCTGCGGCCTCCATCGCGCTGGCGGTCATCACTGCGGCCGGCTCCGGTCTGTTCGTCGGCGAGGGCGCTGCCGGCGGGGCGATCTTCGGGCTGTTCATGGCCGGGCCCGGCATCATGCTCGCGTTACTGATCTGGTGCGTCACAACCGGGCGCCACTGCTTCCTGATCTTCCTGCTGGCCACGATCCTTGTAGCCGTCGGTCAGTTCTTTGTCGGGTTCTTTGTACTCACCGGTGGGGGCAACGCCTGGGGCGTGATCTTCGCGCTAGTCACCATCCTCACCGGGGTGGCGCTGGCCTACTTCACAATCCAGGCCTTCCGCGCCCGCCGGATGGTGCGCGCATGAGCTACCAACCGCCCACCGCGCCGATGGGCACCGGGTCCTCCCCGGCACAGAAACCGAAAAAGAAGCGCGGCTGTCTCGGCTGTGGCCTGCTGATCATCGGTTTGATTGTGGCGTTGTTCATAGGGTCGGCCGTGATCGCCGGGATCGTTGAAGTCGTCAACCCCTCCGAAGACCCGGACCCGGCACCCACCGCCACGGTGAGCGTCACCCCGGAGTCCACTACTGCAGCCCCGGAGCCCACCTCGACGCCGTCGCCGGAGCCGACCACCGTGCCGCCGCCTCCGCCGCCGCCCGAGCCGGAACCCGTTGAGCCGGAGCCTGAGCCAGAGGTTCCTGCGCCGGAGCCGGAAGCTCCGCCTCAGATGCCCGAGATCGTTCCGGCTCCGGATCCGGTAGCACCACCGGCTGTCGTCCCCTACCCGAACTGCCAAGCAGTGCGCGACGCCAATGCGGCGCCAATCCGCCCCGGAGACCCCGGGTGGAATCCTGAGCTGGATGCCGACGGTGATGGCCAGGCCTGCGGTAACGACCGATAGCCCCCGGCCCGCAAGGCGCGGGTAGCCCACAGCACGGAGACCGGAGGACCCGGACACCATAGGGTGTCCGGGTTCTTTTCCTGCCTCGCCCGGGCGGACCGTGCACTAAAACGGGAACAGCCCAGAGGGACCCCGGCCACTGTGGGGCAACGCACGAGTGCCTGCCCCTTCGGAGGGGCAGGACGCCTACTGGGAAAGGATGGCGGCCTGCCCCGGATCTATGTGGTCACCACGACCAGTCGGTAGGGGGTTGCTCGCAGGCCAGTGTGCGCCGGAAGCTCTTCTCGACGTGGGAAGTGCCGCACTCTCCAAAGGGGCCGCGTTTGGTGAACAGCACGGCGGCGTGGCGGTCGAAGTGATTGGTCCACCACGAGGACATGCCGCCACCGGCCTGACACACGATCCATTCCTCATAGAGAGACTTGAACCGGTCCACGGCCTCGGTGTGAGCCCACCACTGCGGGCACCATCGCATGGCCTGGTTCATGTCCACGGATTCCACTCGTGCCATCAATCGCTCCACCCAGTCCACGAACTCCTCCGGGGTGAAATCCTGACTCACCTCCGCCTCCGCCTGCTGCTCGCTCATGAGCGTTGTCCTTCCGTGATCCGCTCCAGCACCGGGGTGATGCGGGCTTTCAAGTCCTTGTCCTCGAACCACCGCACGGTGCGCACGATCGTGCCGCCGCCGGTGGAGGTCTTCACCCAGGCGTGCCCGGCCGGCAGTTCGGAGAGCTTGGAGACCGGCATGATGTCGCGCTGGACGGTCTGCACCGACCGGGAGGCCACGCCCCGGGAGGTGGAGGTGCTGCGCACCTTCGCGTCGTAGGTGCCGATGAGCTTGCGCAGCGACTCCAGGAACTCCGCGTCATCGGAGCCACCGCCGTAGACCTTCACCGCCGCCGCCGACCACAAGGTGTCCCACCCGGTGCGTTGGAGCATGTCTACGCCCTGCCCCTTTGTCTGGAAGTAGGCGGAGACGACGATGCCCATGGACCCGAAGAAGGAGTACCACTCGGGTAGCTGCTTGAGCTTGACCACGTTGCCGACCTCATCGAGGTCGGCCACCAGCGGCACCGGCAGTCGGCCCCCGTTCCTGCGGGCGGTGTGCTGGGCGGCGGTGACCACGGCGTAGACCAGGGTCGAGACGAAGGCGGCCCCGGAGCCGGCAGCGTCTTGGGTGAGCAGGATCAGGGTGTCCTTGCTGGTGACGAAGCGGTGCGGGTCGAACACCGGTACCCCCGGGGTCGGGGTGGTCCAGGCCATTAGCTCGTCGTGGACCAGGGCCGAGGACATGCGCTGGGCACTGGCAGCTACCGACCCGCGGGTGTCCTCGGGCTGATCCCCCATGCCTTCCAACGCCGCGGCTGGGCCGGTGTGTCCGGCCTGTTTCAACAGTTGAGCCGGTTCCATGAACGCGGCCGAGGACACCCAGCGCAGCACGTCCGCCAGCGTCTTGCCGCTCTTGGCGGCCGCCAGCAGGCACCAGGAGAGGTAGTCGCGGCCCTGGGAGTCGAACTGCGGATCCCCCTTGCCGCCGGCCGACCCGGAGGCGGAGGCCGTTTGAAAGATCGAGGCGACCTCCCCGGCCGAGACCGTATCGGTGACGGTGGCCAGCAGGTTGAAGATCATCGCCGGGCGGGTGCTGTTCCGCCAAATGCGCTGGGGGTCGAACAGCCACACGGTGCTCCCCGTAGTGGTTCGGGCGGCCAGGACCTCGGCTACCCCGTCCACCTTGTTCGACGTCATCACGAACGCCCCCGGCGCCTCGACGGCATGGCGGATGACCTGGGAGGTGGTCTTGCCGCGTCCGGTGCCCCACACGTGTGCGGAGCATTCCCGCCAGCCCTGATAGACCGGGTTCTTGCCCACCAGCCCGATCGTCAGCCCGGGACCGATGCCTTGTGCCTCCGGGTGGAGCCGGTGGGCCTCCGTGGAGCGAGCAGCAGACATGGCCGGGTTGATCCGGCCTGGAGGGCTCATCCGGCGTGCGGCCTCCTGGGTTTTGGACGGGGTGCGGGTGCCCCACACCATCAGCGCGGCCACACCGGCCACCACCTCCAGGCCCACGAGGAAGGTGGCGGCCGTAGGCCAGTCCACCGCCCCGGTGGCCAGCTGGATGCCCAAGGTAAACGGGTTCCACGGCAGGTCCCCGGTCACCGGGGTCAGCACGTTCCCCAGGTGCACCAAGCCGACCGCACCCATCACGGCCGTGAACAGAATCAGGATGCCGACAAAGCTCTTGTTCTGGTCGGTGTTCATGCGTTCACCCGTGCCTGTGCGGCCGCCCAGGCGGCGTTGGTGTCGTGCACGCGCAGCTCTCCGGCGGTGAGGTTGGTTTGGAACGGCACCCCTGGTGCCTCTCCGGTCTTGAGCATGAACCTCCCCCGCCCCGGAGGGGGCGAGGTGCGCCCGGTCTTGGGATTGACGGACCCCTCGGCCGACCAGGCCACCAGCAGCGCCTTTTCCTGCTCGGACAGTGGGAAGACGGTCTCCAGCATCCCCATCTCGTTCTGCGCCAGCCCACCGAGAACCTTCATGGAGGAGCGTTCCATGAACCCGGTGGCGATCTTCGTCAGCTCCTCCGTAGAGAGCTGGAGGTCCTTCATGGAGTGGGTGATCAACAGCTGGCCGAGGCCCTTGGTGCGGTTCAGGCGGGTGATGCCGTCGATCTGGTGGACCAGCAGCTCCGAGGCGCGCAGGGCCTGCCAGAGTTCGTCCATGATCATCAGGTGGTGGCGTTCCTCCATCAGCCCGGCCTCGGCCAAGGTCTTGGCCGCGGAGATCCCGGCCTGGGCGTAGGACCAGCACACGATCTGCACCGCGGCCCGCAGGTCCAACAGGGTCTCGTCGATCGCGGAGAGATCGAAGTCCACCGACTGGTCAATCTGCATTTCCTCGGAGGTCTGCCGGCAGAACACGTCCCCGAACGGACCGTGCGCGCCCAGGGCGTTGAGCCCGGCCAACAGGTTGCGCACCTGCCCCCGATAGGAGGTCTCGTCATCGACCAGGATCGCGGCCATGATCGCCGGCCGCGCGGCCGTGATCACCTCCACCACGTCTTGGATGATCGGCTGCCGGCCCTGGGCCTCGGCGTGCTCGGCGGCTTCGGTGATCGCCATCGACAGCACCGTGGGCTCCTGCTGCCGGGCATCCAACGGTGCCTTGAACACCAGCTCCAGCAGCCCGGTCAGGGCGTTGAGGCGGCGGCTGTGGATCTCTGCGCGCATCTGCCGCTGCAACGCCTCGGGCAGCTCACCCAGCCGGCGCCACAGCGGTCCGGCATCCAGCGGGTTGATCGCCCCTACCCCGGGGGCGACCCGGATCACCTGCCCACCCACCTCGACGGTGAGCCCGGCCAGGTCGGGTTTGACGTCACTGGCGCCGACGAACAGGAACCCCTGGTCCACCAGGGCCAGGGCCATACGCACCGCCACCGAGGACTTCCCCCTCGCCTGGAGACCGAGGATGAAGCAGGACGGGGAGGAAATGATGCCGCGCAGAAACAGGTTGATCGGGTCCCCGCACACCACCGAGCCGTTGAGCTGGTTGCGCCCCAGCACCGCCCCCACCAACGGGGAGGAGGTGCCCACGGCGAAGGGCCACAGCCCGGCCGTCTGGTTGGAGGTGGCGGTGAACTCCGGGGGCGCCTCCACCCAGGAGTTCATCCCGCCGTGGGCCACGTCCATGCCCTTCTCCGTGAGCTCGCGCAGCTGCCCGTTACTCTGCGCGGCGGAGCGGCCGAAGAACTTGTTGAGGACCGCATCGGTGAGCTGATCGAAAACAGACATCACAGCGCCTTTCGCACATCAGCCGGAATCGTGGCCACGGCATCCGGGACCACACCGAGGCCGAGGTTGAACGCGAACGCCGCGTCGTCGTTGTAGTCGCATTCCCGGAGGCCCAGCTGCACGCCCTGGGCGGCGTTGCGCCGCAGCGTGGCCGCCACCCGCGGCAGTCGCTCCGGGGTCTCCACGGTGGCGGTCACGACGATCGAGAACCGCACCAGCGACGCCCCCTCGGCCTGCTCACGCTCGGCCTTCCGGGCCTTCTCCAGGGCGATGATCTGGGAGCTGGTGGGCCGGCGGTTCTTCTGATTCGCCGCGAACTGCGCGTTCGTCAGCGACTGCTGCACCTGGATGGCCGACTTGTCCGGGGACTGCGGCCGGTAGAACACCGTCACCCGCTTCTGCAGCATCTCGGAGTTCGGGGCAAGGAGGGCCACCAGGGCGTTCTCCCGGAACGTGCCCGCCGGGGGGCGCCACATCTGCCAGGACTTCGACACCACCCCGCCGTGCTCGTACCGGCCCGGGGAACCAATCACTCGGGCCGCGGAGGGTCCGACTTCCTGCCACCGCAGTCCGGTGCCGGCCTCGGACAGGCGGGCCTTCTCCACGGCCGCGGCCGCCAGGGGGTTGTAGGCGACATAGGTCTGGTCGATCAGGTCGTGTGCCTGCATCAGGGAGACCGATCCGGCACCGGCCTGCTCGAGTTGTTCCAGGAACCCGCTCAGCAGCGAGGACACGTCCGTGGCCAGCTCCTCGGCCGTGCGTTCGGGCACGCCCTCGCGTTCGTTGGCCCTGGCGCTGAACGTCAGCGCGATCCACTGCTCCAGCTTGGGCACGTCCTGGTTGAGATTGGCCACCACCTCGTCCATCGTCGCCCGGGCAAAAGACGGCACCGACTGGGACCCCGCCTGAGCCCGGCCCACCGCCACCGCATCCGGCAGCCGCTCCCCCGGGTCAGTAGTGGACTGGGTGGTGACCGAGACCTGCACCAGCTCGGTGTTGGAGCCGGCGTCACGCTGGAACGCGGCCCAGGTACCCACCATCCGGTCCACCCGGTCCTGATCCAGCAGCCCCAGCCCGGAGGAGTTGGCGATGACGAAGACCGTGCCGGTCTTCAGCTTCGGGTGCCACAGCATCACCCCGCGGTGGCCGAACAGGTCCGTGAAGGTCACCGGCTCGGTGGCCGCCAGCACCCCCGGGGCCCGGAAGGAGCCATCCGGGATCTGTGAGGTGGGACCGGCCTTGTAGGTGGTCCGGTTCTTCTTCTCTGCCCGGGAGAACATGCGTCGGGCGATCCACCGCTCCGGCTTGGACCGCCCGTTGCGGTCCTTGGACCCGAGCACGGTGGCCACGATGAACGCGGCCACCGCGATCCCGGCGGCCACCCAGATCTGGGAGGCCATGATGAACAAGAACACCAGCACGGACCCCACACCGAGGACCACGGTGGAGGCCATCGAGAAGCCCAGCAGCCCGGCCGTTTTGTCCTCGGCGATGTTGCCGTACTGCCGCACGATCACCTGGTTGCTACTCACAGATCCTCACCACTCTCAATGGATTGCTCGCTGTCCCGAACGACTTCCCGCAGCCCGAATTCCAGCCGTTGGCCGTTGATCAACGGTTTCTTGGCCCCCGTGGCCGAGGACCCTTCCCCAGCCGGGTGACCGGTCGGCCCAGCGCCATTCGTCGGAGCCACCGGCTCGGCACCGGCTGGCCCAGACGTCTCGAATGCCCCACCGGCAGCTGCCGGGGACGGGCTCGAGCTCTGCACCTGCTCCGCACCCGAGGCGCCCCCGGTCGTGGTCCCTGGTGCGGAGGTGGGAGCTGCACCGGCCGTGGTGCTCTCCACGTTCTCGGCACCGGCCGGTCCACCGGCCGAGGAAGGCCCATCACCAGGCCCGCCAGCACCAGCCGATTCCGGCGCCCCGGTCGCGCTGGAGGCACTGGAGCCGGTGGAGGTACCGCCCCCGGTACCAGCGCCCGAGGCACCTGCTCCAATGCCCGAAGCACCGGACCCCGCACCGGAGGCACCGGCCCCGGCGAACCCGCCGCCTCCACCAGCTGCTCCGGCCCCAGCACCGCCGGCACCCGCAGCACCCGCACCTGCGGCACCGGCACCCGCAGCTCCAGCACCTGCGGCGCCTGCTCCTGCTCCTGCTCCCGAGGCTCCGGCCGCACCGGCACCTGCAGCGGCGGCCATCGTGCCGATGCCGGCGGTCACCGCACCAATGGCCACCGCGCCACCGAGCATGGCCAGCCCACCAGCGCCCATGCCGCGGGGCCCAGCACTGACGGCCGGGACCATCACCCGGGCCAGGGCGGGCATCGCCAGGCAGGCAGAGAAGATGATCACGGTGCCGGTGAGCAAGGTGATGATCTGGTTGGCCACTTCATCGTCAGCGGTGCCGCTGATCCCGTTCATCAAGGCCAAGCCGAAGCCGTAGAGCACGGCCGCGACCGGCTTGAACAAGATCACTGCGATGAGCCAGCCCACCGCTTTGTCGAACGACTTGCGTCCCCGCTCCGTGGTCGAGGCAGCAGCGAAGATCGGCAGCAGCCCGCACAGGGCCCCGGCCACCCCGTAGGAGAAGATCACCAGGGCCGCGTTGAGGATCGACCCGAGGATGGCGAAGGGCGCCAACACGATCAGAATTCCCGCGGTGGTCAGCGCCATCGCTGAACCGCCCACGGCGTCCAGGCCCATCGACTGTCCCAGTCCGTCCCGGGCCGCGTTGCCGGCGATGGTGTTCACCAGCCACGGGGCCACTTCATCGGTGACCGCCAGGGACAGCGCCACCATGGACACCGCCAGCCCGGAGACCACCACGGTGCGGATTAGGCCCATGACCAGGTTCTCGGCCGACTCCCGGCTGTGATCCCGAGCGATCCTGATCACGGCGAAGGCGGTGCCGATGATGCCCGCGACCCCGACGAAGGTCGTGGTGGCGGTCTGCACCCGCTCGGTGGCCGAGCCCGCGCCCATCTCCGGGGCGCCGATGTTCAGCCACCAGGTGCCCACGAAGTCGAGCATCGTGGAGAACACCTCCACCAGCCACCCGGCCATGAACAGGATCAGTTTCTCCACCGTGTCCCCGGCGATACCGCCGGCGAGGTCTCCGACCCAATCCATCATGACTTTGGTCCCCACTCCACGTAGGGCTGGCCCTGGTGCTGGTCCCCGGTCATCATCGAGGTGCCCGAGGCCGGGTCCAGTTTCCAGTCCCCGTCCTCCCACACCAGGTCAATCTGACCGGCGATCTTCTGCGTCAGGCCGTTCTCCGAAGGCAGGTCGTAGATCAGCTGATAGGACGCCGCCTCGTCGGTGTAGTGGTCTTGGGAGTAGCCGATCAGCGTGGCCGAGGATGCGGCCAAGCCTCCCTTGGCCTCCTCCAGCCCGTCGCGGATGCGCTGAGCCTTTTCCTCCAGGCGGTCCCGGTTGGGGCCTTCCGCGATCGCCACCTCTAGGTCCTTGGCCGCGTCCTCACTCACCGAGGGGTCCAGAGCCATCGCATAAGTCGCAGCAGCCATCAGCGACCCGGCTTCGGAGTGGGCGTAGCCGACCCGCAACCCGGAGTCCCGTCGCTCACAGCCGCCGAACTCGTCGGAGGAGGGCACCACGTTGTAGCCGGCGGCCACCCAATCCAGGACCTCGGGGGCCTCAACGGCCACCGAGGAGGTGTCGGTGCTCAGCTGCGCTTGGCAGTCCCAGGCGAAGTCCTCCCCCGAGGCGGGAGCAGCCGCCTCGGCTTCTCCCTGGGTGGGGGCGGTCGTGGCAGCAGGGGTCGTGGGGGCCTGGACCTCATCGGGGGCGGTGAGGTTGCGAATGGTCCACCCGGCCACCGCGACCAGCAGCAGCACCAGGGCGATCAGCGCCGGGCCGAACCAGCGGGGACGGGTACGGGTTGCGTTGTTGTTGTTCGTGTCCATCAGGGGGTCTCCTTGGCGTTGCGGTGCCGGTTGAGGATCGGGGGCCGGCTCAGCCGCCGGTGATCATGTTCCAGATCGCCCCGGCCGCCCCGAGCAGGGCGGCAGCGACCAGCGGCCACACCGGGGCCTCGACCTCATCGCCACGGCGGCGGTTCCGGCCGGCGGTGACGAGTCCGAAGATGAAGTAGACGAACAGGACGAGGCCGGCGGCCCAGAGAATCCAGCCGAGGATCATGGTCACGTTCTCCATCCCCGGGGGCTGGGTCGGAGTGGCGTTGATGGCCGGGATCATCAGGGCGTTGAGGGTGTTGATGAACATTGGGGGGTTTCCTTTCTCAGTGCCCGGTCTGGGCGATTTTCTCGATCTTCCGCAGCACGGTTTTCAGCCGGGTGCTGGAAGGGGCGGGGGTGACGCCGACCTCGCGCCACGACGACTCATAGGGGACCGTCATGGCCACCGGGAACATCCGCGCCACACCCCGGGCGAAGCTCAGGGTGGGCTTGGTGATCCGGTTCTTGGGCCGGTCATGGACAATGACCAAACCGATCAGCTCATAGGGCAGCTGCCCAGTGGCGGAGGTCCGGGCTAGCTGGGCGGCCGACTCCAGGGAAGACGCGCTGGTGGAGCACACCAGCAGGGCACGTCCCGCCCATTCCGGTTCCTGCACCGCCGCGTCCACGACCTGCTCGGAGCACAGCCCGGCCAGAGTGGTTGTGCCCACGCCACCGGAGGCCCCGACGAGCCACAGCGTGGCCGGGGTGCCTTCCACCGGGGCCGCCGGCTCCTCGGCGGGCACCGGTTCCTCGGCCAGGGCCTGCTGGAGGTTCTGCGGGCCTCGGATGGAATCCCGGGACCCCAGGATCGGGTCCTCCTCCATCGGGTCCTCCTCCTCCACCACCTCGGGAGCGGCCACGAAAGGGTTACGAGGACTGTCCACGATCACAGGCCCTCCCGCACCGCTGCCCCGGCCCGCAGCCAGGCCCGGCGGGTGGCCGGGGTCATCGCGGAGAACCGCACTCGACCCTCCACCAGTGCCCGGTCATACGGGATCGTGGCTACGGCCCGCACATAGGGGGCGAACTCTTCGGCCAGTTCCTTGGCCTTGGTCTTCTGGTGGCCGGGCTCGCAGCACAGCACCACCACTACCGCGTTGCGCGCGAGCTCCTGGGCGTGGGTGTCTCCGGCGTGCAGGGCGGCCAGCACCCGGGAGGCACCCTCGGCGGCGTCATCGACGGACTTCACCGGGATCACCACCTGATCGGCGTGGCCGATCATCGCCTGCCAGTTCGCCCCGCGTTCGGTATTGCCCGAATCCATCACGATCGCCCGGTAATACTTCGCGGCCACCGCGTGCAACCGGTCCACCTCGTCCCCGGTGACCATGTGCCGCTCCTGGTCCCCGGAACGGTCATCGGAGCGCAGCACGTCATAGCGATCGGCCGGCTGGTGGTGGACGTACCCGGACAGGTCCCCCACCCGGGCATCGGATGTCATGAAGTGCTCAGTGCGCCCCAGCAAATCCACCACAGTCGCCTCATGGCCGGCGTCGAAGGTGCGCCACCCCAGCGACCCCAGGGAGTTGTTGTTGTCCCAGGCCAGCACCCCGCCCCCGGACAGGCGGGCGAACACAGCCGCCAGGCAGATCACCGTGGGGGTCTTGCCGGCCCCGCCCTTGGGGTTCAGGACCGCGATCGTGCGCGGCCCGGCCCAGTGGGCCGACACCGCGGCCTCATCCTTCCGCTGGCTCAGCTCCGCGGCCGAGGGCGCCAGGTGCAGGCCCAACTGGTTCAGCGCCCCGCGCCACCCGTGCTGGGCCGGGGCGTCCACCTCGGGGCGGTCCACGAAGGACGGCAACGACTCCCGCCGGCTGCCAGCAGTCTCGGGCTCCACCACCGCCGCGGGGCGGGCCGTGGACGGGCGGCCACCGAGAAACGGATTAGGCGCGGGAGCAGCCGCCGTAGCCAGTGCAGCGGGGGCCTGTTCCTCCTCCGCCGCAGCAGCCACCGGGACGGTCTCTCCCGACACCACCGATTCCACGGCAGGCACCGACTCGGACCTAGCGGGCTCGACCGGGGCCGGGGGCTCGACGGTGGCCGGTGCCGGGGACACACTTTCCTGCCTAGAGGCGCCATCGGCACCGACCAGGAAGGTGCGGGACCCGGCAGGGTCCTCGATGTGCAGCTGCATGTCCTGGCTGGTCTGCTCCGCCAGGGTCTTGGCCGTGGCCATGACCGAGCGGCGGGCATCGCCTACGGAGGAGTGGTTCTCCTGGGTCGTCTCCCCGTCAGTGTCCAGGTGCACGGTACCGGTGGAGTCGATCGTGGCGGTCATTCTCATCAGGGGGTCTCCTTAGCAGTGGGGGTAGGGCTCGCAGTCGGTGACGTGCTGGCTGTGGGAGTCGGGCCGGTCTCGACCAGGGCATAGAGGGAGCCATCGGTGGACCCGTCCACCCGGGTCAGCGCCATCCCGTTGTCGGTGATGACGTCGGGCACCGCCGCCTGATCGGCCGTCGTGGTGGCCTCGGTCTGCCCGTCACGGGTGACCTGGGTCTGCTCGCCGTCATCGGTGACCCAGGCGTAGCCGGCCGCCAGCGTGGCTTGGCCCTCCAGGCGGTGGGCGGTGGTGGCGTCCACATCGACCAGCACCGTGGAGGCCAGCAGCAACCCGTGCACCCGGTCGGTCTGCACCGTGGAGGCGGTGATCTGATTGCCGTCGAGTTCGCGCACCGCGACCTGCTTCACCCCGGTCGCATCAGTGGCCTCGTCCACGTCATAGAACCCGACGACGGTCTGCTTCCCGTCCTTCCAGGCGGCGACCACCCGGCCGTCCACGCTGCCGAGGATGCCGGTGAGTTCCGCACCCTTGGCCGGGGCCGGCAGTCTCGCCGGTTTGGGCAGGGCGGCGGAGTCGGTGCCGACCCGCCACACCTTTCCCGCCTTGGCATCAGCAGCGATCAGGTCCGCCCCTTGGGCCTCCAGCGGTTTGGCGGCCGCGGGCACCACCCGGGCGGCGGTGGACCCGTCCGCTGCCACCAGCAGGGACTTCTGATTGGGCAGGTCCAGGCGGGGCACGGTGCCGCCGTCCAGAACCACGGTGGCCTCCTGGGGGACCTGGACCCGGATCGGCTCGGTGGAGTCCGGGGTGAACAGCACCAGCTCTTTGCCCGTGGCGGCCGCCAGGCGGGTCTGCCCGTCTACGGTGAACAGCCCCAGCTGCGTCACGGTGAACGGCGCGGTGCGGCTCCACTGCTCCACACCCGTGTCGGGGTCGTGGCCGATGAGCTTGCTCCCGTCCACACTGACCGGCCGACCCTCCCAGTCCAGGACCGCCTGCACCTGTGACCCGGACATTGGCGTGGCCCACGCACCGTAGGTGTCCCATCCGGCCGGGGCCGGCACCGGCAGCTGGGCCGGGGGCGGGGTGTGCACCACCGCCACCGGCTCTCCCTCGCCCTCGGTGAGGTTCATCGCCACCGAGGCCCCGGCGGTCAATCCCAGGACTCCGACGCTGCCCCAGATCGCCAGGGCGCGACGGCGCTGGTTCCCGGATCGGGCACCCGCCGTGCGTGTCCGGGCGGAGCTTCCGCCCCGGCGCGCTGCCCTGTGCTCAGCCGGCCCGGGGCCAGCCGGGGGCTCGTACTCCTCCAGGGTGCCCAGTTCGGCGTCCACGACCATCTCGAACATGGACCCGTCCTCGGTGTGACCCTGCACCCGGCACATCTTCAACCCCAGCCGCCGGCACACCTCAGCCGCCGCATCAGCAGCGACCTCATGGGTAGCGCCCGCATCGAGGACGGGGTAGGTCAGCACCTCCCCGTTGGCCTCGGCCACGATCTGCTCCTGACTAAACGTCAGGGCGATCACCGGCCAGGTGTGCACGGCCGGGCTCACGAGGTGGCCTCCCCGGCGGGCAGCTCGTGGGACTGGTGGCCCACGACCTCCCAGGCCCCGGAGTGCTTTTCCAGGTAGATCGTCACGTGCCGGGTCCCGGTGCCCTCGGCCGGTTCCCCATCGCGGCTGGCCCACCGCCAGGTCACCTTGTACGCCCGGATCGCCTTGTCCTGCCCCACGTCGCGGGTCGTGTCCCCGATCGCCGGCACCGCCTGAGCCCGGCTGTAGGCCCCGTGCGCAGCGGGGTCCAACCACGCCCCCTGGGAGGAGTTGCGTTCGGGCTCGATCTGCTGGGCCGCCCACTCATCGGACATGAGCGGCTTCGTGCGGATTGCAGCGGCCGTCTCAGTGCGGTCCACCACGGTGTCCCAGGAATGCAGCAGAACCGCGGCCGCCCGGGCGGTGGAGTCCACATCGGTGCGGTCCACGTCCTCAACGGCCGGGAACGTTCCATCCCCGGGGACCTCCGGGGTGGGGAAGCTGCTCGACGTCGGCCAGTCGGCCGGGGCCGAGCTGGCCGGGGACGCAGCACTGGAGGAGGCGGACGTCTCCTGAGCTGGCTCAGCAGAGCAGGCAGCCAGGGGCAGGGCGCACAGGGCCAGGGCAGTGATCAGGTGGGGGCGGCGGCTCATCGCGGCCACGCTCCTTTCTCTCGCAGGATCGGCTCGGGGTCGATGTTGAAGCCCTGATAGGGGGAAACCACGTCGGGGGCATTGGGCTTGTAAATCTCGATGTGCAGGTGCGTGGACATACCGAACTGGCCCCGGTTGCCCTCCACGCCGATCACGTCGCCGCGGGTGAGCTTCTGGCCCTTTTTCACGCCCCAGGCGTTCAGGTGGCAGAAGGCGAACCCGAAATCGGGATCGTCCCCGTCCTCCTTGGCGATCACGCATCCATCGGTGTCGTTGAACCCGGTGATCCGCAGATCGGTCGGGGCGATTACCGGCCCCCCGGGGCGGGAACCGGCACCGGGGGTGGCGAAGTCCAGGCCCACGTGGTTCTGCGCCCACTCGGGCAGCCCTGGCACGTTGCGCCGCCCGTAGCCGGAAGTGAACTTGCCCCCGGGCAGCGGGGCGGTCCACTCCCCGTCACCCAGGTCCCCGTCCCACGCCTTGCCCCCGGCGGGGGCCTCACACCCGGGCGAGAACTCGACCTGACCACCGTCGAGGATCCTGGCCACGTAGCGCTCCGTCTCCGCGAACGGCGGCACACCCTTGTGCTGGGCAACCGCGCCGGGGCCGGCGTTGTAAGCAGCCAAGGTCAGGCGCACCAACTTGCTTGCATCGTCGCCGGCCAGGGACTTCACTTCATTCCTGAGGTCTGCCATATAGCGGCCGTAGGCCGGAATCGCGTCCTCGGGGTCAGTCACGTTCCCGCCGTTCCCGTACTGGGCCCAGGTCTCGGGCATGAACTGGGCGATGCCCTGAGCCCCGGCAGAACTGCCGGCATTGGGATTCCAGTTGGACTCCTGCTGGAGCTGGGCAGCTACCACGCTCACCGGCAACCCGGCCGTCTTAGCGGCCTCCTCCACCAACGGCCCCCAACCGTTGGGGACATTGATCACCGCGTCCTCGGAGTCCTCATCGGAGACGACCGCGGAAGGGGAACACTGACCCATTGCGGCTTGCATATCGGTCACCAGGGCGATGCCGGCCACACTCACAATGGGGGCGCCTACTGCGACCACTCCCACCAACGCCAGGACAGTAATTGCGAGTGTCGATGAGCTTCTGGACTCTTCCTCTTCCACGAGTCACCTCCTTTCACGTTTGGTAGTACCATCATGTAGTGAAAGGAGAGTGCAATCAAGAAAGCGTGGTGGGTCCATCGGGGCATTCGCTGTCTTGAGGAAATTCGGCGCAATCAGTGGAAGGTGTGGACAATGGTCCGTATGCCAGCGCCGATTCAGCCCCAGGGCCAAAGTGACGACGTGCATCAGGCCGTCATCGCGCTCGGGAACGGACTACGGGCCGCCATCATTCACGAACTCAGACGGAGCCCCCTGCTGGGGCCCGACCTCAACGAGCGGTTATCCCTGCCCTCGGGCACCGTGACTCCACAGCTGGCAATCCTGCGCGACCTCGGTGTAGTGGTGTCTGAAACCCAGACAGGCCGGGGCCGGCCGACACTCCACACGCTCAACGAGGCGCGGATCCAAGAACTGCTCGACACGTTGGATGCCTACCTCCTGGGCGACAACCCGTCCTGATTCTGTTGCGGCACACCAACACAACGCTCTCCCCCCAAAGGTCCTTTCTGTCCCGCTCTTGCAAGGCGGAGCCCTACCTCAGCTCAACGCCGATGGTATGTATGCAAACTCCAGGACCCCAATCAATGCGGGGGACATTGCATCGCCGCACCCCAGAGGCAGGGACGTCAAACATGCAGAGCTACAGGACCAGCAGTCAGATCGCATCTGTCCCCTGATCCGGGGACGCGGTACTCATTATGTGAACAGGTAGGTGCTGTGAGGCATGAGGTTCTTGCCATGGATGGGCCGATGAGCTGTGAAACGGGATCCGCGCTTCAGGATGGAAGTTCCTACACAAGTCGTGCGCGAAGAGAGCCCCACTCCTGCTTTACGCCAACCAGGTCGCCATCTACATCCAAGCCGCAACGGGCAGGGGGACGTCGTTAGCCCCCAGTTCAGCGGCCTGCCTCAGCGGCGACACGCGACGGGCCGGAAGATAGCTATTGTGCAATAGGTCTGTAAGACTGGCCTCATGAGTGAGTACAAGGCGCCGAAGATGTATGGCCGCAAGGTCGCATTTAGCACGCGCTTTACGCCTGATCAGCATCGACTTGCAGCTGAGGCTGCTGCTAGGTCCGGTCTGTCAATGGCGGAGTACCTTGGCGCGTTGATCGAACGCGATGCAGGGCGGACCAACAAGCTCGACAACCCACAGGAGGCGGAACTCCCGCTCAAGAACACCGCTTAAACGACTGACGGTCCGCCTGCCAGGGCGGACCGTCGAAGTCAATCAGCTGTCGCAAGTTTGGCGACCGAGACAGCTGGTTCAACAGAAACCGGATGAGAACCGCATATGAACCCATTACCAGGGGACTGTTGTGTCCCCTAGTGTACCTGAGGCGCGTCCGCAAGTGGACCCTGCCTTGCTGGATGTTGCCCTTTTTTGCCCCGAGACCCCGGCCCGCCGGTTTCTGGCGCACCACCGGATCGAGTACTTCCGGTGCGGTCAGACCAAGTCGCAGGCGTTCCCCAACCGTGGGCGGCCTGCTGGGGAGTTCGCGTTCATCCAGCTCAATCCGGCCGATTGGTTGAACTTCCTCGTTGTGGACGTCGATGACGAGGACGCGTTGTTGAACCTGATGCACCCGGCCGTGCCCGAGCCGACCTGGATCATCGAGAACCCGGACACCGGTCATGCCCAGGCTGGGTGGGCGATCGAACCGGTCTACCGGGGCGAGGGTGCTCGGCCGGGTCCGATCCGCTACGCGGAGGCGGTGCAGCGGGCCCTGGACCGGCTGGTGGACGGGGATCCCTGCTTCACCCGGTACCTGGTGCGCAACCCGGCCGCTGCGTTCCCGGCCGGGCGCGTGTGGTGGGGCCGCAGAGTCAGCCCATGGTCTCTAGGGGATCTCAAGGCGCACATGGCCGAGTACATCGATCCGTTCCACGACGAGGCCATCGACGGGCCAGCAGCACCGGCCTGGGACCCGGGCACGGCCCTGTTGGGGCGAGTCGGCATCCCGCGGGTCCCGGTGGTGGACACCGCGACGGAGGTGGGGCGCAACACCGCGGTCTTCCGCGCCACCCGCCGGTGGCTGTGGGACCAGCGGCAGGCCCGCCAGCAGACCCCGACGGAGGCCGCCTCGATCGCCCACGCCAAGGCGCTCAACGCCCAGCTGACCCACCCGCTGCCCGATGGGGAGGTGACGTGTCTGGCGCGCTCGGCCGTCCGTCAGGTCAACGCCGGCAAGGGACGTCCCACCTCCACCAGTGGTTCCGATGCGGCACACGAGTATCTGGCCCGGATGGGACGGCGTGGCGGGAAGGCCAGGACCGAGGCCAAGGCGCGTGCGGCGGCGAACAACGCCGGGAAGGCACGCCAGGCCCGTACCGACCGTGTGGGGCAGTTGCGTGCCCAGGCGGTGCGGTTGCGGGCGGCGGGGGCGACCTACCGGGCCATTGCCGAGGCCGTGGGGCGTACCGCCCGCACCGTGATGGCCTGGCTGAAGAACGCGCCCATCTACAACACCGTGGGAGACGGTGAAGTTCTCCAAGCAACAGGTATTGGTTCCGCCCCCTCCCCTAGCCTGGAGGTGCCCCCCGGACCTGCCCAGGAAGACGATGCCCCCGTAGCGTGTGAACCCGCTTACCCGTGGCCCGAAGGCGTCCTGCCTGGAGAACCAGACCCCGACTTCCGGGATCGGCTCCTCCCCGAGCACTGCGGTCTCACTCTCTGGGTGCCCCTGGACTACCTGGAGGACTACCCGCTGGGCTCCGGGTACTGGTCTTTTACCACCGCCTCCGCCTACTGGGAGACGGTCAAGGACGGACCGTTCCACGGTGCTGCGCTGGGTGGCCGGGAACTGCACGTGACGCAAGTTGGGGCCCGTCTCGGCAAACTCCACGGGTTACGCGTCCCCCATCTGACGGCCGTCACCTACGAGGTCATTCGAGGTGCCGGCGAGACGCGCTGGTCTGCACGGTTCGCCGGTTACATCGTCCACTGACAAGGCGTGTCCGGGACCAGTGTGGCGGTGCTCCCAGTGTTTATCTGACCGTTAGCTGGGCCGGTCAGGAACGCGGCCGAGTGCGGTGTGGTGCGGGAGCGAGGATCGCCGCGAACATCTCCTGTAGCGCAGCGAGGTCGTGATCCTCGGCTGCGGCCCGCGAGGCGGCATCGTTGACCGCCCCGGTGAACTGGGTCTAGTTGTTGTGGGTCATGAGGTTCTTGGCGCGGGTGCGTCGATGAGATGAGGAACGGGCTCCTCGTCACAGGATGGAAGTTCCTACACCGTCCGTCCGCGCGAGAGAGCCCGTTCATGACCCACGTTAATGCACCTCTGACCCCGACCGGCCGGCTGCGCATGGTGTTGCGCCACCTCGACGACGGGATCCCGATGGCCCACGTGGCCGCGGAGTTCCGCGTCAGTCGGCCCACGGTGGCGACCTGGGTGGCCCGCTACCTCGAGTCCGGCGAAGCCGGGCTGGCCGACCGTCCCTCGACCCCGCGGCGCAGCAGCACCCCGCACCCCGGCGGCGGTCGTGGAGCTCATCGAGCGCTGGCGCCGCAAGCACAAGTGGTCGGCGCGGCGCATCCACCGCCACCTGGTCGACCGCGCCGTGGCGATCAGCCTGCGCACCGTCGGCCGCTGGCTGCACCGGCTCGGGATCTCCCGCCTGCGCGACCTCACCCCCGCCGGCGAGAACTCCCGCAGGACCCCGGGGCGGATCCGCGCCGCCTGGCCTGGGCACATGGTCCACCTGGATGTGAAGAAGGTCGGGCGGATCCCCGACGGCGGCGGCTGGCGGGCCCACGGCCGCGGCACTACGGCCGCGAAGGCTGCCAAGCGCGGACCCGGGGCGAAGGTCGGCTACACCTACCTGCACTCGGCCGTGGACGGCTTCTCAAGGCTGGCCTACACCGAGGCTCTCGAGGACGAGAAGGCGGTGACCACGATCGGGTTCTTCTGCCGGGCGAGAGCCTTCTTCGCCGCCCACGGCATCGCCCGGTTGCACCGGGTCGTGACCGACAACGGCGCCAACTACCGGGCCAAGGACTTCACCCGCTGCGTGGAAGCCCTCGCCGGCCGGCACCAGCGCATCCGCCCCTACACGCCGCGGCACAACGGGAAGGTGGAGCGGTACAACCGGCTGCTGGCTGACGAGGTGCTATACGTCCGCCCCTACGCCAGCGAGCAGGCCCGCCGGGACGCCATCGGGGTCTGGGTGAACCACTTCAACTACCATCGGCCGCATACCGCCTGTGGTGATCAGCCCCCGGCCTCACGCGTCCCGGCCCGTGCCAATAACGTCATGCCCTCTTACATCTAGTCCAGCTACCAGTCGGCGGCTGTGGCCAGAAGATCGAAGACGAAACCGGCCGAGCGGGGGATCATCGACACCGGTAGGAACGGCTGCGCTCCGGGATCGTTTTGCGCAGCTGCCCCGCCCAGGGATAGATGTCCTAGAACAGGAGACAGTGAATGGCCTGCAGTTCGGCCAGATCTCGGGTGGGTGGCGGAACAACCGCCGGATGTGGGCCGTCACCGGGTCAGCTTCCGCAGTGGCGAGCTCTGTGGTGGTGCAGGCGCCGATCAGGTCGGTCAGGATCCCGGTGTGTGGGTCCAAATACCGGGCACGGTGCGGGCCGGGGGCCTTACTCAAGGCCGTAGCGGGCGCGGGTGCGCCGAACCAGCTCCTCGACCTCGAGCCCACCGGCGGCGAAACGATCCAGCTCCGCCTGGGTCGCTGTGGTGACGTGAAGCCCTTCCATGGCCGCACTGTGCACCACGGAGCCCACCTGTCGTGCCCGGTCTATCTCGAGAGCCGGCGGCAGAATGTGCTGCTGAGCCATGGAACCTCCCCGATCAGTGTGTCGAGCCGCGCCATGCACAACTGTCTCCCGCTCCCCCACTCCTTTTGTGTGCTTCGCCGGTCCAAGAAGATGCAGGAATGCTGATTGGCCGGCCGCCGTCGTGATCGTTGCCCCGGTCATCGATGATCCGGTGGTGTCGACGGCATTTAGTCCGGTGGTCACGGATCGCTGCGAGAGGCCGGATCTTCACAGGGCCTTCCTCATGTGGAGGCTGGGTATGGCCACCTTCCGGTCGGCCGGTGCCCGACGGGCCCCCACCGCCTGGTCGGGCCCTGGTCGATGTTCCAGCTCTCTATCGCGCTCGGGCACTCCGGAGGGTTCACCGCGGGGTGGACCAGTATGCCTCGAGCCGGGCCATGGCGTCTTCGGGAGTCATCGCGGCGACCTCTTGGACGCTCAGTCCGACCTGGGTAATGAGGCGGCGGGCGAGCCAGTCCGGGACGGGCTCCACCGGGACCGGTTCGGGGGTGGCCTCGAGGTCAGCGAAGAGACGGCCCATGGACTCCAGCACCGTGGTGAGAGCGGTTGCCTGGGGCAAGGTGCCCAGGGCGGCGACACGGGCGGTCATCTCCTGGTAGACCTCATCATCGGATCGGGCGCCGGCGGCCCAGACCTCGGCGACATCGATCACGGTGGCCCCGACGGTGTCGGTGGTCGTTCGCCACACGATGCGCCAGTCGCGGTCACCGACCACTAGTTTGCGGAAGCCGATGAGGTCCCCCAGTAGTGGTTCGCCGGCATCGACGGAGCGTTCCAGCAGGAGCATTTTCTTGAAGGCCCAGCGCACGATCTGGGGGTCCTTGCGGTGCAACCGGTGCAGGTCGGCGATGGCGTCTTCGGTGAGTCGTACTACCGCCCGTGGAGCATCCGGGGTGGAGGGCCCGGGCGTGCTCACGGTCTGCCGGCGGCCAGGTCAGCGTCTAGTTCCGCCTCCAGCTGGGCCCGGTCCAGGCCGAAGGCGGTCAGTGCCTCATCCAGGGAGCCGCGCACTCCGCTGTCGGTGGCAGCACGCACGATGACCAGGGCCGCATCGCGCAGGTCTCCCTCCAGGGTGCGCAGCTGCTCCAATTGGCGGGCGCTCACAACGGCGGCCACCGTCTTGCCGTGGCGGGAGACCACGACCTCCTCCCCTGCCTCGGCGTCTTTGATCAAACCGGCCACACCGCGCTGGGAGGCCTCGGTGACCGAGATGGGATGGGAAAGATCCAGAAGAGACATACCCAAAGTATACAGTTTTCTGTGCAGTTTAGGGGCTGGCGAAGATCGCCACCGAGGCCGCGAAGAAGCTGCCCGTCACCGGTGGGGTCGTCCACTGGGACCAGGCCCCGGAGGGGTACTGGGAGCGGCTCATGGCGGCCCTGCCCGTCACCCAGGTGTGGGTATCGCCGGGCGGCTGGCCAAGCGCCTGGAGGCGATGGGCATCGAGACGATCGCTGATCTGCGTGATGCCGACCCGGTGGCCATCCGCCACAAGTTCTCCGTGGTGCAGATGCGCACCGTGCTCGAGCTCAACGGCTTCCCCGCCATCCCCGTCGAAGACGTCGCCGCGACCAAGCAACAGATCCTGGTTTCCCGGTCGTTCCCGGACCCGATTCACGACCCGGAGATCGTCGGGGCCGCGGTGGCCGAGTTCGCCCAACGCGCCTCCCGCCGGCTCCGGAAGGAAGGCGAGGTCACCGGGCGCCTCACCGTGTTCGCCTCCACTTCCCCGCACCGGCCCGGACCCACCCACAACGTCTCCGCGCATGTGCGTCTGGCCGTGCCCACCAACGAGCCCACTCCCCTGGTGGCCGCGGCCCGGGCCGCCCTGGTGCCCAAGCTGATGCACGGGATGTCCTACATGCGCGCCGGCATCTTGTGTCTGGACCTCGCCCCCGACGGGGCCGTGCCGGTCCTGCCCGGGGTCCTTGAGCAACCCGCCCCCATCGGGGAGCTCATCGACGCGGTGAACGGGCGCTTCGGAACCGGCACCCTCGCCCTGGGGCGCACTGGCGCCCACTCCCCCACCCCCTGGACCAACCGCCAAACCGACCTCTCCCCCAGGTACACCACCGATTGGAACGAACTACGCACCGTCAGTTGAGCGCGGTGCATTCCATTGTTCCTGTGCAGTCAATTAGGTCTATTCATTCCATTGCCTCTAGTGATGGTGCTACTAAAACCGTTGGGGCGACTCGATCTGTGCTATCGCTTCCAAGGTGCGCACCCTGTCCCGGGCAGTAGTCCGCTCGGTCCGCAGTTCTTGGGTTCCGTGTACGGCTTCCTCGCGCCAGCCCCGCAACCACTGGACGTCATGCAATATCTGATCCGGGACCAACCCGGCCGCGGCGATCACGGTGGCCAGCTCGCCGACCACGACTTCGACCCGCCTCCCAGTCGTGCTATGCAGGGCGGCCCTCAGCGCGAGGCGCCCACAAGTGTCATGGCCTATCTCGGCGGCCTCGGGTGCGTGGAGAGGGATACGCAGGGGGTTCAGGCGAGAGACGAAGGCTGCCGCACATTTCCTCGGCCCTGGCGGGCCTCCGAAATGATTGCCCACGAGGAGCAAGGTCGCCTCCGCACATGGGTTGATCAGCACGGCAAATGGAGTGCTGCACCGTTCTCCCCACGCTTCCTCGGAGTCGGGAGGGCATCATTCAAGTACTACATTATATTGTGTATATTCAATATATTCGACGGTGCACTATTGGTGCTTGGGGATGGCTTTGCCTTCCATGGTCCTGGTGCTCGTCTCGCAGGAGGTCCCTCTGAAAACGCCGTATCGGTGAGGCGAGTGATGGAGGGAGGGTCTGTCGCCTAGGGACAGCCACTCCCCTCGAATCAGAAGTCACATGGGATGTGTTAAACACACAGCAATGCATGCATTGAATATAGGCATGGCATGGGCGACACCTTTTGCCTACACCGACGGGACATCGCTCTTCGGTCTGCGAGGGCTTAGGGCAGGGTGCTCCACTTAGGTTGCTTGAGTCAGTCCTTCCGGGACGAGTTCTACGCTGAAGCGTATGGTTGTTCTAGTTGCTTTAGAGAGTATATTCAATCTATTTTTGTGCATGGTTAGATTGAATATACGCGGCAAAAGCTATGCAGAGTGGCCGGTCGGAGCGTAAAGCCCGGACGGATGGCCTCTGAGGTTGGACCGTCGTCTTCGATGTGCGCGAACGCCTCGCGGCACATATAGTCAGACGGTCGCCGCGGGGTGGAGCAGTTCGGTAGCTCGCTGGGCTCATAACCCAGAGGTCGCAAGTTCAAATCTTGCCCCCGCAACCAGGCAAGGCCCCCAGATTAATCTGGGGGCCTTTGTTCTGCGCGGGCTAGGGTCTGGGCCACGCTTCCAGTGAGACTTTCGCTACCTTGCCTGCATCGGCGGTCTAGGGGGAGGCTGGCAGGCCTATGTCGATAGAATCACTGGAATCCCTAAAAGCACTGGATTGAATATATGCACTGCATCTCGCAGCAACAGTAGCCCCATTGGTCGTCGTTCCCGAGGGGCGACGTCTGCCTACCTTGTGTGCAGCCCTCTCACCCACTGCGGGCAGGCACGGGGCGAGAGGTGTTGCACATTCCGAGGCAACGAAATTGGACCCAGCTAGGTCACGTGCATCGTCTTGTCCTCAATGCGTACCGGCATGCCTGTTGGGGGAAAGGGGCAGGGATTGGCGAGAATGCATCCACGACTCATACGCGCCCGACGCGAGGGTTAGGATTGACGACTCATAGTGGTCAGTTGCGATAGATTGAATACACGCAACAGGTTGGACACTTCCAAACTGCCGGTACTACCGAAAGGGGCACCCACGCATGACCGTCTATACCGTCGCCTTGTCCAAGGGCGGCTCCACCAAGACCACCACGGCTGCAGAAATCGCAGCTGCTCTGGCTTCGGCTGGACGCCGGGTGTTGGCCATCGACCTGGACCAACAGGGAAACCTCACCACGCGACTCGGGCTCACCGATGACAGCGAAGTCACCGCGGTTGCTGCCGAGGTGCTGACCGGGGCAGCCACTGCCGCCGATGCCGCAGCACCGAGCCCGACTGTTCCGGGGGTGCATGTGCTGGCTGGCACCCATGATCTAGCTGACATGGACACCCACCAGGTTCCGGACCTGGTGACTGCCCTGCGCGATCACCTGCCCACCGTGGCGGACCGTTTCGATGACATCGTCATCGACACCCCGCCGGCGCTGTCCGGGCTGACCCTGGCGGGTTTAGCTGCTGCTGATGTGGTGGTAGCGGCGGTGGCCTGTGAGGTCGAGGCACTGGATCAGCTCACCCGACTCACTGACGTCATCGAAGCCCGCCTGGCCCGCCGGATCCGCCCTGGGTTGGCCGTGTCTTGGGTGGTGCCCACCCGCTATGACGGGCGCCGGACCCTGGATAAGGAGGTGGTGGAAATGCTCGAGGAGATGCACCCGGGCAAGGTCACCGCACCGGTGCGTGAGGCGGTGTCCGTGCGTGACGCCTACACCGCCGGGATGCCGGTGTCCGTCTATGACCCATCTTCTAAGGTCACCGCCGACTACAAAGCCGCCGTGTCCCCAATCATCGCCGTCAGCACAGGAGTTCGAGTCTGATGCCCGCCCGCAAGTCCCTCAAAGACCGCAACAAGGCCGCTATCACCGGGCCTCTCGAAGAACCCACCATGGAACCCGCAACCATGGTGTCTTCCGAGCCAGCTGCTGCCCCTGTGGTGGAAACGCAGGCAGGGTCAGTGGGGGAGCAGTCCATCTCGCAACCCGCCGTCGCCGAGCTGACAGAGGGGTCGACCGGAGCTGTGAGGAATGGTGGCACTGCGCGTCGGGCCCAGGCGCTGCCGGCTGGCACGGCTCGCCTAGGTCTGTATCTTCGCCAAGGCACCCTGGAGAGCGCTAAGTCCGCCTACGTGGCCGATCTGGACACCCTCACCGACCCGCCCAGCAGTTTCGCCCGCTGGATCGCAGGCGCGTTGGATGCCCATATCGGACGGACCCCCGCCGACCGAGCCCAACTAGCTGAAGTGCATCCGGACCCGGAGGAAGGCAACCGCGGAGTTAATCGCGCTTTCATTCTGCCCGTGGACACTATCGCTCGTATGGAAGAGACCACCGGCATCGACCGACGGGCCGGGCGTATGCAATCGGTGAGCCAACTGGCCGCCGAGGCCCTGCGCATCGCCATTCACGAAGCTAGAGAGCGCAACGGCGGCACCCTGCCGGTGGCCCCCAAGCGGTTGCCCAACAAGCCAACCCGCTAAGCAGGCAAACGAGTTCCATTAGCGCATGTATTGCGTCAAGTGAGTGCCCTGCATCCAGTGTGTATATTCAATCAATTGTTCCGTGTGAAGTCCGAATCGGATTGCTTGCTAGGCAATATGGGGCGCCTGGTGGGGGGAGACTTCGAGATCATGGACGACAGAGCCATCGCCACCCCGCCTGAGGGCGAGGTGGCGATGGCTCTAGTAGTGACCAGCATGTGCCGGTCGCCGCGGACCTCAGCTTGAAGACCGCGAAACGGGCTAGGGGAGGACGGTGACGTTCGCCGCCTGGGGGCCTTTGGGGCCGGCTTGGGTTTCGAACTCCACGTGGTCGCCTTCGTTGAGGGAGCGGAACCCGCTGGAGGCGATGGCGGAGTAGTGGGCGAACACGTCCTTGGAGCCGTCGTCGGGGGTGATGAAGCCGAAGCCCTTGTCGGCGTTGAACCACTTGACCACACCAGTAGTCATATCTTCTACCTGCTTCTGTTCTGCGATCTATCGAGCTTTCCGAGGTTCGGAGGGCTCGTGCACGTCAGGGACGCACGTTCCCCACCCTGGCAGAAAGGTCCGTCCCCGGACAGGGGCTGATCGCATTGCGACGCATGGACCACCCCGCCCCAGGGGTGGCAGTGATACCGCGCTGAGCGCTGTGCTGACCCGACGTGTGGCCTCCGGGCCGGCTCGCCGGCCCGGCCCCAGGGACCGCACAGGGCGGCGGGGGAGGGGTCGGGGCCCTGGCGGGGTCGTGACGGGGTAGCCCGGGCAGGGTGTGGCGGCGTGAAAAGCGTTGAGGTGCCGGTGTCAGGGTCGGGCGCAGGTCAGCGCCGGGCGCGGGCCGCGGCGCCGGGGTGGCCGGCGCTTAGCCGGGGTATGCCGGTCGGCAGAGGAGTCTCGGGCTTCGAGCAGGTGCTTGGCCCCGGCGAACAGGGTGGCCGCGATCAGCAGCACCCCGCCGTCGTTACCCAGCAGCAGGTCCGGGTCCACCACGATGGACGAGCACTTAGCCTTCAGGTCGTTGGTGACGCCTACGGTAAAGCCGGTCCCCCGGGCGGTGGCCGGGACGGTCTCCACCCGCTCCACGGCGGTGACCTCCACTTCGGGCAACTCATGTCCGGTGAGCCGGTAGTCGACCAGGGCTTGCTGTCCCAGGCTCAGCAACGCCGGCACCAGGGCGGTGAGTCCTCGCCTCGGGCGCGGCCAGGTCACTGGCCCGGTGCCCGCTCGGTGCTCCTGGAGGGGGGGCGGTGCTCTGGTGCTCAGCTACCCCGGCGCGGTGACACGCCCAGCGCCGGGGGCTGGGCCGCGCTATCGCCGGATCAGCGCGGTGGTGGCTGAGACTGGGACTGTCCCTCCCGCCCCGCATCCCGGAAGAACCGATGGCACCCACGCACAGCACGATCCCGACCCGCCTGCTGCCGGCCACGTTGCGGCCCATCCCGGCCACCACGGACTACGTATTGGGCGCCTACACCGCCACCCAGGAGGCCTACCCCGGGGCGGACCCGGCCCAGTGCCTTGAACTGCTCCTGGAGGGCACCGTCGTCGCGGTGGTCACCGAGGGTGACGGGGAACCGGAGGAACTGACGGTCCGGGGTGCCACCGAGCAGGAGCGCCAGCTGCGTGAGGAGCAGGTGGAGGCGTGGATCGGGGACTTCACCCGGGCCGGGCTGAGCTACCAGGAGGTCATCGGCGGCCGCCTCTATGAGGTCGGCTACGACCGGGAGCTGGTGGCCATCGCTTTGCTGGCCGAAGCGGAGCTCACCGCCAGGTTCGCCCAGGAGACCGACCGTTTCTACGCCGCCTCCCGGACCGCGGTGGCGCGCCAGGACTTCCATCCCCTGTCCGGGTCCTCCTCGATGACCGATGAGCAGATCCGCGAGCAGCTGGCCCACCACGGGGCCGAGGCCGTGTTCTGGTCCCCGGGCCAACACGCCTGGATCACCTGAGAACACCCAACGGGCGAGCTTGATTCAACAACGCTTCCGCCGGTTCCGGCATCGACTGTTCCATCTCGGGGCGATGCCCTCGGCCCCGCACCGTCTCCCCCCGGGAAATTGACCGGGCTGATCATGGACGAGCTGCCGCTGTTGATCTCCCTGACCGGTCTGCAGGCGGATGTGGTGGTCATCGACTGCCCCAACCGGCAGGGCGGGCCGCTGACCCTGTCGGCGTTGAACGCGGCGGACACCGTGGTCTACGCCGCCACAGCCACCAGTGACGGCATCGACGCAGGTGGACGGGGCCCGGCGCACGGTCGCTCAGTTCCGCCGGCACCGCCGGCACCTGGGCGCCCCGGACAACCTGACCGAGGCCGGCATCGTCGTCGGCGGGGTGAAAGAGACGATCATGAGCCGGGCGGCGGTGGCCAGCCTCGAGGAGCTGCGTGCCACGGGGTTGTTCTTGGAGCCGTTGATCCCGGACCGGGCCATCGTCCAGGAGGTACGGATATCGGGGGAGTGGTACGGCCAGTACCGCAAGGGCGCCCGGGTGCTGGAGGCTTACACCGCGATCGCGAAGCAGGTGCTGCGATGACCGACCAGCCCGAGCGTCCCGCCTCGCTGGCCCGCCGCCGGCCGCGCCCGGCCCCGGATGAGCACATCGACCCGGTCGACTACACACCCCGACCCGCCACCACACCCCAGCCCGTGGCACCGGTGGTGTCGTCCCCACCTGTGCAGACGGCACCGGCTACGGAACCCACGTCCGCGGCGCCGAAGCGCGGCCGGGGCCGGCCGCGCCGGGAACCCACGATCCAGCTCGGGGTGCGGGTGGCCCAAGACGTCTCCGATCTGATCGAGGAGCTCACCGAGCACGACGGCACCGCCCGTGCGGTGATCGAGAACGCCGTGCGCGCCTACGCCCAACAGATCAACCGATAACACCGGACCCCGATAGGGGAGGGGGTGGCTGCGGGCGGCTTTCCCATGGTCGGCGATGAAGGAACCCGGCTCACCGTTACTGGTGGGCCGGGTTCTCTTCTTCTGGGGACAGGCGGCGGGATGGGGCGGGTGGTCCCGTGGGTCTTCGAACGACGCGGGTGCCCGCGCCCGGTCCGAAAGCTGCCAGGGCCAACCCCCAGCAGGATCCGTTGTCGGGGGCCAAAGGGAGGACCAGCGCTGTCCAGGCTGGACGCGGGGCGTCCCGGGGGCACCGTGGCCGGGAACGGATCCTCAGCCCGTCACCGGCTGCTGATCGTGCGGAGGAGCCACGATGACGGGTCCCCGTGCTCGAGCCCTGCCCTGAGACATTCCCCGGTGATGCCACGGCCGTGACCGCCGGCATCAGAACCCGCTGTCTCGCAAGCACCCGGACAGGCCCGAGGGGGTGGCCGGTGGGGGAGTGGGGGATTACTGGGCGGCGTAGTAGGCGTCCTTGACGGACTGGTGGATGCGGCCGCGGTCGGAGACCTCGTAACCGTTCTCCTGCGCCCAGGCCCGGATTATTGCCGTCGCCGGTCGTGGCCGCGTTCGCCAGCACCACCGCGACCGCGATGACCATCATCAACGAGATTCTCTCGCGGCGGTCTGCCTTTCAAGCACCCAACCATGCCATACGATTTGCTGCTGACGCGGCCGAGTGAGCATTGACTCCACATGGCGACTCGCCATAAGAGATATTATGAGGGTTGCGCTAGGAAGGCTGTCGCTCTCAGGAAGTAGTGTTTGCAGCATGTCACTATCACGAATCGAGCGCTTCAGACTTAAGAGCCGTCTCGTCGAGGAAATGGATCGGGACCGCCTGAAGTGGAACATCCGTCGGCAAAACTTGCTTCTAACGGAGTTTGGGTTCCCAGCCCTTGAGGAGAAGTATAACTCCCCGGCGTTCGAGGAAGCCATTGCTAACATATCCGACTCTAATCTCATTGCGATTTACGAAGAGATCACGGGAGAGGATCCAGAGGAGTTTCGATACGCTGCCGCAGAAGATGATCCAGGTAACTGGAAGCCAGGATATGTGCGTTTATTCATATCTCACTCGGACTCGAAGAAAAACTTCGTCGGTGATGTTGCTAACGAGCTGGCTGTCGTTGGTATTCATGGTTTCGTTGCCCCTCATACCATGGCTTACAGCCAACCCTGGCAGGACCAGATCGAGCAGGCTCTGTGGTCGATGCAAGCTTTCGTGTCCATCGTTCATCCCGAATTCAAGGACAGCGCATGGTGTCACCAAGAGGTTGGTTGGGCACTTGGGCGTCGAGTGCACCGGTACGCCGTCCGCATGGGGAGTGATCCGGGCGGGTTCATCGAGCGAGAACAGTGGCCATCGAAGCCTGATGCATCCCCGAAAGAGGTCGCTGAGATCATTACCGACTGGGTGTCCGCCGTCCCGGAGCTTGGCGAAGCTATGAGCGATGGGCTGTTCGCATCGCTCGAAGCAGCGGGTGACTATGTCAGTGCGGAGGCGGCTGCACGGCGAATATCTGCCCTGGGGTCACTTAATAATGACCAATGGAATCGTCTCGACAAAATCTACTGGGAAAACGATCAGGTTCGCAATGGTGGCCTTCCGACCAGTGAACTTGAACCATTTTATAAAAAGCAAAAACGGGCATGGCCACCCCCCAAAACAGATTCCAAATAGTCTCTGTTCTAAACGACGCTGTTTTACAGTGTTCAGGTCGAGGCGTACTTGAGGGGTCTACGGAGCTGGTCGGCAAGCTTGACGATTACCGGACGAGCAAGAAAATCCCGATTCCTGCGACCAGGAGTAATCCGTAGAAGGGCGCTACGGACCATGACGACCAGACGGCCCACGAAGGGAACCAGCGACGCCCTAGCTGGACAAGCTTCTGCCCTGCCGAGGAGGAGGCTTCGATTGGGTCGTCAGCGTCGGAGGGGTCCATGGAAAAAAGCGGTATCGTCCGCGGTCCCTGACCTGAGCGATCCAGCCCTGCGACATCGTCGTAGAGCTTCCGGTATGCCTTCTCCTGACGGAGGTAGTTCGCATCGAGGAACGCAAAGACCAGAACCGCCATGATGCCTAAGAGTGCGACGGAGTCGGCTCTTTGGGTGAGGGCGTAGCCGTAGGCCGCAGTCACGACCGGGAGAAGCCAGGACTTCGTGTTCGAGGAAGCCGTCGACATGCGGGTGACGACCGCTTGGATAAACTCCAGGTGCTTCCGTCGGTCCTCATCGGAGGGGGTCACAGCCTTGGAGTCCTTCCAATTTCCTTGCGCAGCTTCTCCCATGCGTTGTCCTTCTCTGACTCGGAATAACTCGTCTCCGGGGGCCAAATCCGGCCAACCGCATCACCGCTCCATCTCGGCACGATGTGCACGTGCAGATGGAACACGGTCTGGGTAGCCACCTCACCGTTGGACTGGATGATGTTGAGACCCTCAGGCTCGACTGCTGTCCGCATCGCATGAGAGATGCGGACTACAGCCCTGGCTAGATGTGACGCTGTGTTCTCATCCAGATCCCAGACATCGGAGATGTGCTTCCTGGGCACAACCAACGTGTGACCGAGTGTCGCCGGCTCCAACGGGAAGAACGCCACCACATCCTCGTCTCGGTACACCTCACGAGCATCGGGATCTTCGCGCTGCACGATCTCGCAGAAGGGGCAGTCTTCTTGTATCACCACAGGCGGACCTTACCCTGACCGGACCATGTCTCCAGGTTCCGCACCAAGTTGTTGTAGGTGGCCTTCGAGTCGATGTTCCCCTGCCAATCCCTCTGTGTCGGGTCGAAGACAGGAACCCCGGACACACCTTCGGCCTTGTCGAAGGGATTGGCTCCCATCGAGTCGACCTTCCCCAGGGAGGACAGCCCATGGATGTAGATCCCAAGGAGCGGCTTCTTGTCCCTCCATGCCTTCTCGATCTCATAGATTACCCACTCCCGCGAGGCGGTCTGCTTGCCGATCAAAACGATGACCGCCTTCTTGTAGGACATCTGGTCATGGATCCAGCTCTCAATGGCCTGGTCTCCCTTGCGACGCACCTCCTCCCACTCCTGAGAGTTGAGCACGGGCTGCCCCTCAAGAGCATTGATGTTGCGAACGAGCTGCACCCGATGGACATCCTGCTCGTAGTGAAAGCTGTAGAAAACTGACTTAGCCATGGGGGATTCCTCTCCAGATTCTCGGCAACCTGGGGGTGTTGCCGTTCCCATGAGTCTGGACCACTACACCGACACGTTTGCAGATGACTACTAATCGAGTACTTGTTACCGCAGATTTTCCGCCGGCGGTCCTCTACTCCACTGTGCGCTCATGCCCGAGGAAGGGACGCCGCCGCGCCGCCGTCCCGTCCTCCGGGCCAGCTCGCAGGAGCGCTTATTTCAACTGGGGGCGGACCCTAGGGGGTTTCTCCGCGTGGGGCCCGAGAAAGGAAGGTTGCAACAGCGGGCGACTTTCCCATGGTTCAGGGCGCAGGAGCCGGGCTCACCGTTGCTGGTGGGCCGGGTGATCCCATGGGTCGTCGAACGACGCGGGTGCCTGCGCCCCTTCCGAAAGGAGCCAGGGCAGACCCCCAGCAGGGCCTGTTGTCGGACGCCAAAGGGACGACCGACGACCAGCGCGGTTCGGCCTGGACGCGGGGCGTCCCGGCGGCTCCGTGCCGGACAAGGGACGTCAGCTCGTTGCTGGTTACTCACAGTGAGGAGAGACCCTCACAGCGAGTAGCTCCCCGGGCTCGAGCCTTGCCCCGAGGAGTTCCGCTGCGATGCCGTGGCGGTGGCCCGCTAACACCAAGCGTTCGCTGTCTCGGGTCGGACGGGGAGCCCGGGGGCGTGTCCGGGTGGGGGAGTGGGGGCCTACTGGGCGGCGTAGTAAGCGTCCTTGACGGACTGGTGGATGCGGCCGCGGTCGGAGACCTGGTGACCGTTCTCCTTCGCCCAGGCCCGGATTTTCGCCGTCTCCGGGTTACCACCAGTGGAGGAACGGGGCCCGGTGGACCGGGCGGGCTTGGACTGGGCCCGCCGGCCAGCGGCCGCGTAAGGGCGCAGGGCCTCCCGCAGCTTCTCCGCATTGGCGGTGGAGAGGTCGATTTCGTACTGCCGGCCGTCCAGACCGAACTGGACGGTCTCCTCAGCAGGACCGCCTTCGAGGTCGTCCTCCAAAATGATCTGCACGCTCTGGGCCATCACAACACCTTTCCCATAATCTCGTCTTGTTCTGCGTTTAAGTGCGCCCACGGGTTGGGACGCTAGCACCAATTCATATTCCCGAATGCATTCTTAGGGAGGCCGGTGTGGCACCGACTGGGTGAGCGTCATTACGCAGTAGCTGACTCTACCGGTATTTTCCTGCCGGTGTCCTCGCCGAGAGAACGGCTCCTGTATGGGCACCATCCTCTTTTTCGAGGACTATAGATCCGAGTGGGGCCATACTTCGCATATGACCCGGGTCAGGTCCTGGCTCCTGGCGTGGATGGCGTCCTCGTCCCATTCCGCTTGGTGGTTCAGCACTACGGAACGATTGAGTACCAACAAGGTGAACTCTTCAATCAATGTTCTCTTGCCGCGGGTGTCACCCGCAGTGCCCGCATTCGCCTTGCGCACGTCGGAGTCCGTCCAGGGCCTATTGCTCAAGGTCGCATTGAGCTTGCGTGTGACAAGGGTCAGGTTGCCCAGTGTGTTGACGGCGATGTCCCGACGTGCTGCAGCCTCGGAATCTAAAGGAGGGTCCTCATCCCAGTGCCGTTGCCAGCCTTGGGGCATGAGATGCTCAACTTCGAGTTTGGCGGGCAGCGACACGTCCTCGCTATAACCGTGGGATCGCATATGCAGTTCCACTGCCTGCAACGCCATGCGAATGCGGCTTTGCCGGACGACACCGTACAGTCGCTTGGTCGGTAGTTCCTCGAGCATTTGCTCGTCGGAGGGCCATAGCGAAGTCTCGGTCGTCTGGGATTTGAGAAAATTCACGACTACCTCAGCAACGTGCTCATGAGGTGCTTGGTTCAGCTCCCGAAGCAAGACCACCATCAACTTGTTCACGCCCTTGGTGGTCAGGCGCAGCAGACTCCGGCGGATGGCCCAGCTTTCCAGGGCGATCAAAGCGATCTTTCGCGCTGGAGCTGAAACCTGGTGGTTCTCCGAGGTCAGCCACAGGAACACGGGGGTGGTAGCGGCTAGTTCCATGCCCTCGATGACGTTGCTGTAGAAGCGTCCCTCGGGAGTGTTGCTGGCAAGATCAGTGAAGTTTCGGAACGTGTCAGCGTCTTTGCGGAATTCCTGTAGTAGTGCTTCTGCTTCCGAGGTATTTGACATAGGTTTTTTGGCGAACTCGCGGAACGCTTTGAACGTATCATTCATCACCAGATCTTTACTGGTGCGCATTGTTAGCCAGTACTGAAGGAAAATGTCAATTCGCGAGCGGTACAGTCGACCCTGTGTGATTTCCTCACGCCACCAGTCCGCGTCGAATTCGCTCCAAAACTGGTCAGCCCACTGCTCGGTGTCGGCGCCTAGATCTTCGGCGCATTGGAAGACCCAGTTTTTGATCAAGTCTGCCTTCAGCAGGGGTGTCCCGCGGTCGTTGAGGGTCTCAAAGATAACTTGGTCGTCGTCGTTGAGTTCCAACTGGATTGCCACGACCATCAGTTGGTCCTGCAACGTAGCAGCCAGGGCCCGGACCCGTTCGTGCTGGCTCACCTGCGGGGCATCTTGGCCGTCGTCACTCTCTGCGTCGATCCATTGGGCGATGCGTTGCTGGAAAAACTTGTGAGCCTCCGCCACCCGATGACCGTCCGTATCAGCGTCGTGGCCGTCCATCACCCGCGCGAAAGCAGTGCGGTCTGCACGCGAGGGCCACAGCTTGAATCTCTTGTGGGTATTCTGAAACTTCTTCCTCTTCTTGTTTCGCACGAGCTCATCGAGAACTTCCTGCTCGTCCTCATAGTTGCGCTCACCGATGACCGATTCCGCGGCATCTAGAACTATTTGCAAGGTCGTCAACCGCTGTTGCCCATCAATCACCGAGTGCTCCGTAACATCACCAGCAACAGCCGGACCGGACTTGAATACGACGGCGCCGAGGAAATGGGATGTGAAATCAGGTCCCGGGCTTTCGATTTCCTTCGCCTTGAGAAGACGTAGACATATGCGCTCGATGTCTTGCCACAGTGGCTCCCACTGATCTTCTTCCGACCACACGTAAGGCCGCTGGAACGGCGGGATCGTGTACTGAACCGGTGCCGAGAACAGCTCACGGGGTGACAGCGCGTTGGCCTTCACAAAATCTCCTGTGCGGGGTGACTCGGGGCCTGAGACCAGGATGGACGCTTATCACTCTATGCGGCGTGCGACGCAGTGGTGTGGACGGTTATGAGCTCCCGACCGGTAGATTCGATGGTGCCCCCAGTGCAGTCGAGTAGTAGGAGTGACCCGGTGACGACTTCGGTCCATGAGGTGATGGCGGCGTTCCGTCAGGAGCGCACCAACTACGACCGGGGGGCGAAGTTCGAGGAGCTGATGGTCCGCTACTTCGAGCTGGACCCGATCTACTCCTCCACTTTTGACCGGGTGATGCGCTGGTCGGACTGGGAGGGCCGCAATGGCCAACCCGACACCGGCATCGACCTGGTGGCCCGGCATCGGGGGGATGGGTCGTGGACGGCGATCCAGTGCAAGTTCTACGAACCGCACCACTTGCAGGCACCCGTACAAACGGCTAACCCACTCGGGTTTGAGCGGGCCGCCCCAAAGGCCGCAATAGTTCTGGCGACCGACGTAGAAATCCGCCACTTGAGTAGAGGAAAAGGATAATATATTGCCATGGAACGGAGGGGGCATGGTTATGCGTCTAGGCAACATCTACGCCAGGAGGAAAGGGGCATCATAATACATTACGATACTGCTGGCCCCAACATTATTCAGGCTAGTTCAGTCGATCCCGCCAACCTTAAATTACGCCCCCGCCCTTTAAAACAATTATTCCGTGTAGCGCCCAATCAATTAAGGGCTGAGTATGAGCGGTAAAGCATCCGATCAGTCCGTTGTCGGCAAGGAACTTGTAAGCTTTAGTGTTACCGGAGCAAATTTTCTCGCCGAGCCAGCGCGCCATGCCTTTGACCTAAAAGTGAAAAATTATGCAACGGAGCTCCTTGATGAGGCCAGTCGATATGAGGCTTCGCATAGGGCCGAAACGTCTCAGGTGCCTCAATATACGACTGCCCATATCTCTGACGCAGAAAGAATTGTCCGGAACCGAGGCATAATTGCTCCGCCAATGCCCAAATACATAATTTTCGCAAGAATAGCCCAATATATAATGGCAATTGCGGTAGGGGTCACCAGTGCCTTCATGACACAAAATGATCCGATGCTGTTTTCCAGGGGTGTTTGGATAGCGATGTTCGCTGCATGTCTCACAATTGGCATCGCTGCCATCGTTGTTACGGTTATTTATGACTCAAAAGGGGGACGCAAGTGAACGCTGGAGCTGAAGAGCATGCCGCAACGCCCCAGCTGACCCAGAATGCTGCGAAAATTCTGAGTCAACTATTGGATGAACATCGCGCGCGAGTGATCGAAAAGGCCATGCTGAACTCGTCGCATGATGTGTTAACCGAAACAGATATACTGTCTGCGTTCAACGATATTACTACCGAGTTAACCAGCGAAAAAAGGGTTGACTTTGACAACACGGGAGGAGCTCTCTCTCAACGGCTTCCCACTAGGACTAGTGCTGTCCTTATAACTGTCTTACTAGTCGCGGCCTTTGCCAACATACTTTTTCTTACTTTTGTGTTTTTCCGTGCCTCGCGGGACTTGATTTCCTCAGACATAGTCTGGTCTGTATTATCTTTGGTCGCCGCTCTAATTGCTGCCGGAGTGGCGTTCAGTAGTAGCTTGAGCCATTCCCGGCGTAAGGAAGCAGTGCTGAGGGAGCTTGCGCTCAGGGAAGCGCTACATAAAGGTCTTTATGATGCGGAAACAGTTTATAAAAATATTTATGAGGCACGGGTCAACGCGCAGCATCACACCAGTTCGGACAAAGAGATGAGCGAGGCTGAAGTTCAGTTCACTTTTATTAACCGCTGGAGGCACATTGAGGAGGGTATCCGGAAAATATCAGAGCGCAATGCATTGGGTAGTGATCAAAAGTTGAATGCGCCCATAGGGATGTTGATAAATAGACTCCACCAAGAAGGCATTGCAGACGCCGAACTTTCACTGGATATCCGCCGAGCACTTGCAATCCGCAACTTGGTCGTACATGGCAAATCAGCTTCCATGGACGAAATGCGTGATGGCCTTGGCCTTCTCGAATCTATTAGCGATCGACTCGATCGATTAATGCGTGCATCTCATTGATATGGATATCAATATATCGAGTTATCGTCGGTGGCACGGCATGACAAACGGCGTATCGCAAGGAAAGGTTTGCGGTGCACTTGGTGCCTTCACCATCTACGGGGCTGCGACCCGCAGATGTGTCTTACCCTTCTACACGGAGTCGCAGGAAGAATGTGGTGGCCAGGGATCAAGGCCTGCGCTTACACGCTAGCAGGGATGTGGGAGGGAAGGGACATGGCCGCTAGTGGTCCCACCCCCTGGCGCGCCCAGTTCACCCGTCAGTCGGTCACTACGAGCTGTGTGTGGCCAAGGAACGGTGTGCCTCAAAATTAGTCGCAGTCTTGGCGTTATGGGCGGCACAGACCTTGCCGTTGAGCCGATTTACGGCAGCGCTGAGGTTTTCCGTTTCGGTAGGGCGGCCATGGGACACCCGGCCAGCGGAATCAACAACGATGTAAGCCCACTCAAATAAGGCATCACAGCCTAGGGCGCAGATCAGCATTGCGGCCGCGGTGAAGTCAGTGCGCTCCTCTTCGGTGCACAGGTTCCGGGGCTTGATGTGGCCGGCGATAAGCAAACGTGCGGGCAGCACTTCACCACAGATTGAGCAGGGCGCTACGATGCGTCCTTGTAACAGGTGTTGGCGCAAATAGGCTTGTTCGCGGCGAACCGCTCCCTGAGCCTTCCCATCGGTTTCTTCTTCCCCCCATGAGGTTGCAGGGCGCCCCAGTATGCTTTCCTCGTTCGCCACGTCTGACGGGAGAGAGACACCAACCTCCTGCAGCAGCCGCAGGCCTTCTTCGTTACTTAACGGTGAGGCATACTTGAGCGCTGGCACGCCCTTATAGGTGAGCGGGCCAGGGGAGCCGTGGTTGATCAGCTCAGCCACGCGTTGCCACGGGATCTCCAAGTCGAGCTTCAGCGGTTCCACCCGGATCCGCCACCCTTCATTGAACTTTTTTTCCCGGTGTCCGCGGGGCCGGGATGCGGGTTCCCACTCTTCACTTACCCGACTCACGGCGCGAAGAAAAGGGCCGGAGTAGTGGAATACGATGTCTCCGCGCCGCATCTCCTTTAGACACACCCGGCTTTGAGGCAGAGCGCCGCTGTCGGTGGGGCGACTCCACAGGATGCGCTGTTCCATTACGAGGGGGAATTTGTTGCCTTGGCTCGCCCACCAGTACCTCACTCTGATTCTCCAACTGTCGTATTCGTCTATCGCGTGCAGGGGCTGCAGTAAGCACCGTGGGTGCTTTCTGCAGCGGTGCCCTTAGGGAACCTGTATGAGTTTTGCAGAATGGATGGCCCGCATGCGGTACAGGACCAGACGAGTATCGGTCATCGGCATCCCTGAAGCCGGACGCAGAGCCAGAGGGTTGCGTACCGCCTTGTCCACTGGGATCTGCCTGGGGTGATTCTGCGGTCCCTGGATGGGCTGGAGTCCTCTGACCGGTAGATTCGATGGTGCCCCCAGTGCAGTCGAGTAGTAGGAGTGACCCGGTGACGACTTCGGTCCATGAGGTGATGGCGGCGTTCCGTCAGGAGCGCACCAACTACGACCGGGGGGCGAAGTTCGAGGAGCTGATGGTCCGCTACTTCGAGCTGGACCCGATCTACTCCTCCACTTTTGACCGGGTGATGCGCTGGTCGGACTGGGAGGGCCGCAATGGCCAACCCGACACCGGCATCGACCTGGTGGCCCGGCATCGGGGGGATGGGTCGTGGACGGCGATCCAGTGCAAGTTCTACGAACCGCACCACTACGTGTCCAAGGCCGACATCGACTCGTTTCTGGCCGCCTCGGGCAAGGAAGGGTTCTCCAACCGGATCATCGTCTCCACCACCGAGCACTGGGGCGGCAACGCCGAGGAGACGATCAAGGAGCAGGCGATCCCGGTGCAGCGGATCGGGCTGTCGGAGATCGCAGCGGCCCCGATCGACTGGCACGTGGCCTGGCCGGCCGAGGACCAGCTCGAGGTCGATCTCAAGCCGGCAGCCAAGCACCAGCCGCGCCCGCACCAGCAGGAGGCGATCGAGAAGGTCACCGCCGGCTTCACCGCCCACGACCGGGGCAAGCTGATTATGGCCTGCGGCACGGGGAAGACCTTCACCTCCCTGAAGCTGGTGGAGACCATGGCCGCCACCGCACGGGAGCAGGGGCGAACCGGGGCGTTCCGGGTGCTGTTCTTGGTGCCGTCGATCTCCTTGATGTCTCAGACGCTGCGGGAGTGGACCGGCCAGACGGCGATGCCGATGGCCTCTTATGCGGTGTGCTCGGACACCAAGGCCTCCCGGGCAGCCGAGGACATCTCCACGGTGGATGTGGTGATCCCGGTGACCACCGACGCCACCAAGCTGGCCCACGCCATCACGGGAGAGGTGGGAGAGCCGGAGGTCTCGGTGGTGTTCTCCACCTACCAGTCCCTGCCCGTCATCCACGACGCCCAGGCCCAGGGGGCGCCGGGGTTCGATCTGATCGTCTGCGATGAAGCCCACCGCACCACCGGGGCCACCCTGGCCGGGGTGGACGAGTCGAACTTCGTGAAAATCCACGACGCCGACTACATCACCGGGTCCAAGCGGTTGTACATGACGGCGACCCCGCGGATCTTCGCCGAGGAGACCAAGGCCAAGGCCACTGAGAACGCCGCGGTGCTCACCTCCATGGACGACGAGAGCGTCTACGGCCCGGAGTTCCACCGCCTGGGCTTCGGGGATGCGGTCGGGCGGGGGTTGCTGACCGACTACAAGGTGCTCGTGCTCACCGTTGATGAGGAGTACATCGCCGGGCCGCTGCAGCGGCAGCTGGCCGATGAGAACCACGAGCTCACCCTGGATGATGCCACCCGGATCGTGGGGTGCTGGAACGGGTTGGCCAAGCGCACCGGCCACAATGGCGCCGGCGGCTTCGGAGCGGGGGAGAAGCCGATGCAGCGGGCGGTGGCGTTCCTGCGGGACATCAAGACCTCCAAGCGTCTGGCCGGGGCCTTCGAGGAGGTCATCGACGCCTACGAGGCGGCCGGCGACAACATTCTGCGGTGTTCGGTGGAGCACGTGGACGGGACCTACAACGCCCTGGAACGCAATCACCGCCTGGACTGGCTGAAGGCCCCGGTCCCGGAGGGGGAGTGCCGGATCCTCTCCAACGCGCGGTGCTTGTCCGAGGGTGTGGACGTCCCTGCCCTGGATGCGGTGATGTTCCTGAACCCGCGCAACTCCGTGGTCGACGTCATCCAGTCCGTGGGCCGGGTCATGCGCAAAGCACCCGACAAGGACTACGGGTACATCATCCTGCCCGTGGCCGTGCCGGCCGGGATGGCCCCGGAACAGGCGTTGGCGGACAACCAGCGGTTCAAGGTCGTCTGGCAGGTCCTCCAGGCCCTGCGGGCCCACGACGACCGGTTCAACGCCATGGTCAACAAGCTGGACCTCAACAAGAGCAAGGCTCCCGACAACCTCCTCACTGTCCATGTCGGCCCCGGCGAGAGCGACGACGAATACACCGACAAGACCACCACCGACCAGGAGCAGGAGGACGCCCTGCGCCGCGGCGTCCAGGGGATGCTCAACCTCGAACTGGAGTGGCGCGACGCCGTCTACGCGAAGATCGTGGACAAGGTCGGCACCCGCACCTACTGGGAGGACTGGGCCAAAGACGTCGCCGACATCGCCGGCGCCCAGCACACCCGCATCCGCGCCCTCGTCGACCAGGCTGATGACGAGGTGGCCGAGCAGTTCGCCGCCTTCGTGAAGGGCCTGCAAGAAAACCTCAACGACAGCATCAACGCCGAAGCAGCGATCTCGATGCTCTCCCAGCACCTGATCACCAAGCCGGTCTTCGATGCCCTGTTCGAGGGCTACGACTTCGCCGCCCACAACCCGGTCTCCATCGTCATGGACACCATGGCCACCGCCCTCGAAGGCAAGGGTCTGGATGCGGAGACCGAAAAACTGGCCGGCTTCTACGCGTCCGTCAGGATGCGCGCGGCAGGGGTCGACAACGCCGAGGGCAAGCAGCGCATCATCGCCGAGCTCTACGAAAAGTTCTTCAAACTCGGCTTCCGCAAACAGGCCGACGCACTGGGCATCGTCTACACCCCCACCGAAGTCGTCGACTTCATCCTCCGGGCCGCCGACGACGTCTCCCGGACCGAGTTCGGCCGCGGCCTCACTGACGAGGGCGTGCATATCCTCGACCCGTTCACCGGGACCGGGACCTTCATCACCCGGCTGCTGCAGTCAGGCATCATCAGCGAGCACGACCTGGCACGGAAGTACGCCTCCGAGCTGCACGCCAACGAAATCATGCTGCTGGCCTACTACATCGCAGCCGTCAACATCGAAGCCACCTACCACGGCATCGCCGGCGGCGACTACCGGCCGTTCGAGGGCATCGTGCTGACCGATACCTTTCAGATGTCCGAGGACGAGGACACCCTCGACACCGAAATGTTCACGGCCAACAACGACCGCGCCGCAACCCAGCTCGAGGCCCCGATCAAGGTAATCGTCGGAAACCCGCCCTACTCGGTCGGCCAGACCAGCGCCAACGACAACAACGCCAACATCAAATACACGTCCTTGGACGCGGCAATCGAGCGCACGTACGCGGCACGCTCCACTGCCACGCTCAAGACCAGCCTCTACGACTCCTACATCCGCGCCATTCGCTGGGCTACCGACCGTATCGGCGACTCCGGCGTCATCGCCTACGTCACCAACGGTGGCTGGATCGACTCCAACACTGCCGACGGTCTCCGCCTGACCTTGGCGGAAGAGTTTTCCAGCCTCTACGTCTTCAACTTGCGGGGCAACCAGCGGACCGCTGGCGAACAGTCGCGCAAGGAAGGTGGTAAGATTTTCGGCTCTGGCAGTCGCAACACCGTCGCCGTCCTGATTGCCGTCAAGAATCCTGCCCACAACGGCTCCTGCGTCATCTACTACCGGGACATAGGCGACTACCTCACCCGCGAAGAAAAGCTCGACATCATCGAGCAGTCCACCCTGTACGAAATTGACTGGGATGCTATCGAACCCAATGAGGCAGGGGACTGGACCAGTCAGCGCAACACCGACTTCATGACATACCCAACTATCGGCGACAAGAAAGCCAAGGACGGGCAGCTCGCCATATTCCGTTCATACTCTGCGGGACTGAAGACAAGTCGTGATGCTTGGTGCTACAACTTTTCATCGGAGAAACTGACCAGAAATGTCCGGAGCATGATTAATTTCTACAATTCGGAAGTGGATAAGTTTCAAAGACTTGGGCGGCAGCCCGATTCGACACCGGATGTCGAAAAGATGATCGACTTCGATTCATCCAAATTTAGCTGGGATCGTATTAATAAGGCCGACGTGCTGCGGGGTCGTTACGGAAAATTTGATCCGGAAGGAATTCGGGAGGGCATATACCGCCCCTTCATGAGAGAGAAACTTTACTTCGATCCGAAACAGCAGTTTAATAACTGCACATATCAATTGCCGACTATTTATCCAACCGCCAGGCATGAAAATTATGGATTCTACCTGAATGGGATTCATGCAACTTCTCGGTTCGCGTGTCTCATGTTGGACTCCATGCCATGCTTGGATTTATACGGCAAGGCAGGGCAGTTCTTTCCTCGTTGGGTCTACGAAAAAGTAAATAATTCTGAAGGGCAACTAGATCTTGGCGGCACGAACGGCAACATCGACCAGTATGGGTATCGGCGGGTCGATAACATTACTGATGAGATCCTCGCCGACTACCGCTCTTCCTTCGGCTCACCCGTCACCAAAGATGATGTCTTCTACTACGTCTACGGCCTGCTGTACTCTCCGGACTACCGCTCCATGTATGCGGCGGATCTAACGAAGATGCTCCCGCGCATTCCCAAGGTGTCTAGCGCTAAGGAATTCCAGACCTTTGCCGACACCGGTCGGCAGCTGGCCGATTTGCACCTGGGATACGAGGCAGTAGAACCGTATCCACTGACTGAGGTCGTCAAGGACGGTGCTCCGTCGAATCCCATGGATCTCTACAGGGTCACCAAAATGAACTACGGGGCTGGTAAGGATAGAACCAAGCTCGTCTACAACCCATGGATCACGCTCGAACGTATCCCCATTGAGGCCCATGAGTACATGCTTGGACCTCGATCTGCGATTGATTGGCTGATCGATCGGTATCAGGTCAAGGTAGATAAGAAGTCCGGGATCACCAATGATCCCAACCACTGGGCCACTGAAAACTCCGACCCCCGCTACATTATCGATCTCATTGGACGAGTGACTACGGTCAGTGTCCGCACGATGGAGCTCGTCTCTCAGCTTCCGGAGTTGCAGACTGCAAATTCTTGATCATCACTCCGACAAAGACACCCAGCGCTGTATGTTGGAAAAGCTCACCACATCGTCGTCGGCGTTCCAATGGAACTCCATGGCCGCAGCGAAGGAGTAGAGCAGCGCCTGTGCTGATTCCTCCCACGCCCGCGCATGGAAGCGACGTTGTGCAAGCTAATGGACGGTACGATCGGTCTCGTTCAGGCCGCTCTGACGGTCCATGCGGCGTTGCAGTGCTCGGGCTCGGGGAAGGTGTTGCCGGTGACGAGTGGTGCGCGGAGGTCCTGGAGAGCTCGCGTAAGGTGAACTAAGCTGTTGACAACGGCGTGGTGGTCACTAGTGCTATCGCGGCGTTGAGGGCTCCGGAACGAGCAAGGGGCGCGGATGCTGTGAACATCCACGCCCCTCGTCCTGGCGTCTCTTAGAACACCAGAGGGATGACAACCGGGGCAGCCACCACACCCAGCTTCATGATCTCCAGCGTCAACTGGAGGAGAAGCATGGAATGGTGACGCGCCCGGCGGATGCACGCTTCGCAGACATGTTCCGCCATTGGTTGCGCCTCCTTCCTCGAAGGCACCCGCTCATGAGCACCCAGCTCGGAGCGGGTGCTGTTTTTAACCAACGAGAGGCGTTCTCGCTGCCTCCCATCGTAAGGACCGCGGTGATCAGGTGCTCCTGATCGGCCTTCCGCTCGGGTGTGGCACTCCATCCCGACTCAACGCAATGTGAATCGTTCGGAGCGTTCACCCCCACACCCAAGATCTGGCTTTCCGGAACGCCTCATCTGGTCCGCTCCCAGGATACTGGTGCTCAGACGGTGAGCCGGCCGAGGGCCCGGCTGCGCAGCAGGTGGTCCTGTCCGTCCACGAGCACAATCATCTCGTCTGGGGACAGGTACGGGTCCTTGTCGAACACGATCTATCCCATCGTGGATTCCTTCTTGGGATGGCGCTTGTGCGAGGCCTCCGTGAGCTGCGGGCGTTCCCGCACGGGGACCCCGGCCTTTCGCGCGTACAGCATCACGGTGGACAGGCAGCGCAGCCAGGGGGAGGTGAGCACCCGCTCGGGGGACCATGCCCGGAGCAGCCGGGTCACGGCGAGGGCCTGGCGCTTGCCGGTCGCGGCCAGCGGCCGGTCGCCCTCGGCCCGGGACCAGGACGAGCGGGGCTTCGCCTTGGCATGGCGCACGACGACCGCCCGCCGTGCGCCGGGGCCGAACTTCGCGGCCCAGTAGTGCACGTCCTTGCACCCGTCCTTGACGTCGTAGCGGATCGTGGGCAGGGGCACGCCCAGGCGCGGGAGCAGGCCGATCTCCTCGCTGACCTCCCGGTGGGCGGTCTCGGGCAGCGTCTCGCCGTCGTCCTGCTTGCCCTTGGGGAAGGACCAGTCGTCGTAGCGCGGCCGGTGTATGAACTGCTGGTGGTGTCCGAGGAGTAGCGGGCCAGCAGCCGCACGAGCGCCTCCGCCTGGTGGGGGTCCGTGATCCGCACCAGCGTCTCCACCCGGCGGTCCAGGTTGCGGTGCATCATGTCCGCCGAGCCGATGTAGACCAGGGGCTCGTCGGCGTTGCAGAAGGCGAAGACCCGGGAGTGCTCCAGGAACCGGCCCAGCACCGAGCGGACCCGGATGTTCTCGCTCAGCCCCGGCACCCCGGGGCGCAGGGCGCAGATCCCGCGGACCACCACGTCGACGGGCACCCCGGCCTGCGACGCGCGGTAGAGGGCGTCGATCACGGCCTCGTCCACGATCGAGTTGCACTTGACCTGGATCCGGGCCGGCCGGCCGGCCCGGTGGTGGCGGATCTCGGCCTCGACCAGGTCGATGAGCCCGGAGCGCACCGAGCGCGGCGCCACGAGCAGGCGCTGGAACGTGGTCTTGGGGGCGTAGCCGGAGAGCTGGTTGAACAGCCTCGAGACGTCCTCGCCCACCTCGGGGTCGCACGTGAGCAGGCCCAGGTCCTCGTAGAAGCGCGCGGTGGAGGGGTGGTAGTTGCCGGTGCCGATGTGCACGTACCGGCGCAGCCCGTGCTCCTCCTGGCGGACCACGAGGGAGAGCTTGCAGTGGGTCTTCAGGCCCACGATGCCGTAGACCACGTGCACCCCGGCCTGCTCGAGCTTCCGGGCCCAGGAGATGTTGGCCTGCTCGTCGAAGCGGGCTTTGATCTCCACGAGGGCCAGCACCTGCTTGCCGGCCTCGGCGGCGTCGATGAGCGCGTCCACGATGGGGGAGTCGCCCGAGGTCCGGTACAGGGTCTGCTTGATCGCCTGGACCCTCGGGTCCGCGGCGGCCTGCTCCAGGAAGGCCTGGACGCTGGTGGCGAACGAGTCGTAGGGGTGGTGCAGCAGCACGTCCCGGGCCCGGGTCGCGGCGAAGACGTCCGCGGCCTTGGCGGTCTCCGCGGCGTTGAGGTAGCGGGAGGTGTGGGCCACGTGGCGGGAGTAGTGCAGCTCCGGGCGGTCGATGCCGGCGATGACCCCCAGCCCGCGCAGGTCCAGCGGGGCGGGCAGCCGGTAGATCTCGGACTCGTCGATGCCCAGCTCGGAGACGAGCAGCTCGAGCACCTCCGTGCTGATGCTGTCCGTGACCTCCAGGCGCACCGCGGGACCGAAGCAGAGAAGGGGAGGAGCGTTACGCCCCTCCCCTTCTAGAAAACTCTATGTACTTTTCCCTGTTGAATCATGTCTACCAAATAAGTACCCACAAATTAACGCAACAATTGCAATTATCTGACTAGTCGCGCCGCTTTCAGTAACTAAGCAAAACAGCAAAAGACCAATAAGGCCAATGATCAAAAGCAATCGCATCTTGTCATGCGGTGACCAAGTCGCTGGTTTTTTAAGTGGGACATCAAGCGGTAGATATGAAGATTCGTTGGGGGATTCATCGATAGGATCGATCTTTGCGTTTCTAAGGGGACATTGTGCGCCTTCTTCTATCTGGTCGGGACTGCGATAAGCTATTTTAGGATCCCCTTGGCGGATGGAAGCTTTAGTACCTTTTTTTCCACCAAGGCTGTTCGGGCCGTCCGGTCTCATGTGTGTAGCCTTTCTTGTTTAACGAAAAACAACCCTTTCGGCTTCATTTGTGTCAGGATCTCGAACATAAATTAACTTTCCGTCGCGCTGGGCATCCTCAATAAATTTGTGAGTGCTGATTGCGCGACGAAGAACTTCCGTCACGGTTACAGAGTCTGAAGCCGCCATGCCACGAAGTGCTTCAAGCACTTGATCAGAAAGGTTTACCGAAATCTTCTGGAAGCCGGTTGCCATGAAGGTAAATCTCCTAACGAGCTATTTTAGGTCGCGGGTTTTTTGTGCCGAGGGGGGAGAGCGGTTGGATATCATGGCAACCTCCTGACATACTCCGTATGGATAGCGTATGCAAAGGAGTCTCATGATCCCACCCCCTGGCATAACGATTGGGGTGTTGTCGCGGGTTGGAATACGAGGCAGAGAGGCACTTGGTGGGCGGTCATGTGAGGTTGGCCAGGCGATGGTCACTCGAGACACGGCATGTGGGGATCTCGCATCCTATGGGTTGTGAGGCGCTTTGGTTGTGAGACGGCCAGGGATGTGACTGTTGGAAACAGATGGCGGCGTTCTGACAGAGATAAATGGCGGCCGCGGGACTCTCGAGGCGGCAGTGCGCCGAGCTGCGCACTGCTTGGTCTGCTTCTCGGTCGGGCCCCCGCTCACGCCATCGGCAGCATGGTGCCCGCCGTCATTTATCGCCACCTCCTCCCCGGTGGGGCGTGGCGGGTCGGTGTCCGGGTGCGGGTCGTCGTAAAACAAGGAGCGTTGCTACGTCCCCCGTGCCAGGAGATCCCCGTGAGTACTGTGTCCGGCTTTGATCCCACTACCGCCGGCGCTCCGAGATCCATCTCCGGCGCCGCCGCGGAGGGCCTTCCGCAGGAGCTCGAGGAAGTCCTGGCCCTGGGATACCGCCAGGGGGAGGGCATGCAGGAGCTACGCCGCTGCCTGGATGAGTTGGCTGGCGACCCTGTCCTCGGTCGGGACCACCCCGACGTCGTCACGGCCCGCGGACACCTTGCGCACTGGACCTGGCAGGCGGGCGACATCGCCCAGGCGCGTGAGTTGTTCGCCGCCTTGGTCCCGGACGTCGAACGCATCTTGGGGCCGGAGCATCGGCGTGCTCTCGACGTCCGGCGCCGCTGGGCCGCTTGCACCGGCTGGTCCGGTGCCCCAGCAGCGGCTCGCAATCTCTATGCCGAGCTCATCCCTGTCGCCGAGCGTTCCCTGGGGACCGAGCACCGCGACGTGGTGAACATGAGACGTGAGTTCGCCGCGTTCACCGGGCAGGCCGGCGACCGTGCCGGGGCCCGGGACCTCTACCTCGACCTCATCCCCATCGCCGAGCGCGTCCTGGGGCCGGACCACATCGACACTCTTTCCGCCCGGATGTACCTGGCAGCCTGCACCGAGGTGGCCGGTGACCCTGCTGGAGCCCAGGAGCTCTACGCTGCCCTGCTCCCCGACATGGAGCGCGCCCTGGGACCCCAACATCCGCGCACCCGTTACGTTCGCCGCACCATCGATGACTGGGCCGCCAAACACAAGACCGCCCACCCCTGATCGGATCACGGGCATGCCTGGGCCCACGGGGGCGCGTACCAAGAAGTCGGCCAACTCCTTCGAAAATCTCCAGAGGTGAACTCATGTACGGACGCACTGATGAGCAGTGGGAACAACTCCGCGAATCCGCCGAGTACTATCTCGTGACGGTTGCCAAGACCCGCTGCACGACGGACTACAGCACGCTGAACCACGTCATCGCCGAGGAAAACGACCTCCCGCCCTTCGACTTCTCCCAGCAACCCGGCCGCGACGCCATCGGGCAGCTGCTGGTGGAGATCTCGGAAAAAACCCACGCCGAGCACGGCATCCTGCTCACAGCCCTGGTCATGCACAAAGGCAGTTCCCATCTGGGCGGGGGCTTCTACAAGCTCGCGGCCAAGCTCGGGCGGATGCCCGAGAACCCGACGGCGACCCAGAAGGAGAAGGCTCTGAGCCAACTCACCACCGAGGTGCACGAGCACTACGCTCGTCCCAAAACCATCATTTGAGTCCCAAACGCCCGCGAAACCGGTTCGAAGCCGCTAAGGTGCCGTCGTTTTTCGAAGTCGACTACACGACCGCGCCATCACAAGCCCGATGATGCAGTCGACGTCGTATTACACCGGGTTTCCGCGGCGGCATGGCCGAGTCGGAGCCAGCCAGGGAGTCGCTGAAGCGCGTGAAACCTGGCGAAAGGCGAGACGGCGTATCGCGAGGCTTGGGTTACGCGGCACATTCATGGCTGTCTGTTTCCTGCGCTTTCCGCAAGAGCCGAGCGACCTCCGGTGTCATAGAGTAGCGCTCACCGTCCCACCCCCAGATGTAGTGCCAAAGCTTGCCGCTAGGGGTGGTGTACATCGGAAGGCCCGCGCGGCGGATTGCCTTCCCCACGCCTCCGAGAACGCCTGCGACGCCCGCCGTGCCTTTCGGGTGCGAGATGGCCTTGGCAATCTCCTCCGGAGGGAAATGCGCAACCTCGTCACCAGTCGCTCGGATCATGTGAAGGAGAACCACATGTCCCTTTGGCGAGATCTTATCCCATAAGGTCGCGGCAATTGCTGGAGCTTCATCGGTCTCAACCCAGGAGGGGATGGTCCCCGACTGCACCAGGGTGGGCGCATCGGGGTTAGGGACGTCGGCGACGAATTCTCCAAAACGGATGTAAAACTCATCAACACGGTGGTCAGGGACATGGACGGTAATCGGAATGAGCATGTGACTTCTCCAAGCTAGGTTGCAACGTAGGTTGATGCCCTGAGCATGGCTTCTCGTGTTTCGAAAGTCAAGGGAGGTTGCAACCTCCCTCGACGTCGGTGGTGTCGTACTGCACCGCCGCAGGGCCCCAACCGGCGGAGTCTCGATGGGCTCAGCTACTGGGCCCTTCGAGCCTGTCTCGTGTCCTAGGGGTTGCGCGACGACTTAGCTGCCAGACGCGAGCCAGTACGAGGGGATGCGCGCCCTGGTGCCAGCTTGGAGTGCTTGACCCCGTGGCAGTGTTAGGAGATCCTGACAGTGTCAGGGTTTCATGACACCTTGGGGGTGGACGTGCTTGAGCGCGATGGACAGCAGGGCGTGACGGCGCCGCACGCGGCATGGGAGCTGGGGGCGGCTCTGGCTGATCATTCCGTGCCGGTGGACGACCGTGATGGGGTGGCGGTGGCGCAGTTCTTACGCATGGCGGCCGATGCATGGGCGGCTGCCAAAACCGATGAAGCCGCCGACCGAGCCTTGGAGCGAGTACGGTTCCTGCGCCTGTTGGAACGCGGGGCCGGCGTGGCGCTGCACGATGCCGTGGAGGACGCCCGGGGGAGCGGGGCCTCGTGGGCCGGGGTCGGGTGGGCGTTGAGCACCTCCCGGCAGAGCGCCTATGAGCGGTTCACCGGCTGACGCTGTCTCTGGTGGGGGTTCGGCGGCGGGTGAGACCGAGTCTTAGAGGCTTTCGGAGCGTTGGTTCGTCTCGCAGGTCATGGGATGCGAGACGTCTCGTCCGGAAAATTTGCTCCCGCGAGTTTGCGCGGTCCGGCATGTCTCACATCCTTGTGCTTTATCCATGCCTCTAGAATTCGATACTCAACGTTGGTTGCGAGACAGATGGGGTGGACATGGGGAAGCTGATCGGGTATGCCCGGGTATCGACACGGCAGCAAGACGCCGACCGTCAAGTGTCTGACCTGTTGAATGCCGGCGTGCGGCGCGATGACATCTATGTCGACAGTGGAGTGTCTGGAGGGCGTGCGTCCCGTCCCGCCTTTGACAAGGCGGTGGCCGCCCTCGAGGAGGGCGATACGTTGGTCATCACCACATTGGACCGGTTGGGGCGATCGACGCAGAACATGCTGGCCTTCGCCGAAGCACTGCGGGGCAGAGGTGCCGGGCTGCGGGTGCTCAATCTGGGTGGGGGAGACGTGGACACCGCCACCCCGATGGGATCGATGGTCTTCACCGTCATGGCCGCGTTGGCGCAGATGGAGCTGGAGATCAAACGGGAGCGGATCACCGACTCGGTGGCCAAACGCCGGGCCGCCGGCAAGGACCTCGGCGGGCGGCGCCAGACCTTCACCGACTCCCAGATCCGCAACGCCCTGCGCCTGATTGACGGCGGGGAACCGGCCACCCAAGTCGCCCGGGACCTGGGCATGTCCCGGGCCACCCTCTACCGGCGGATCCGTGAATTGCCCATGCCGGTGATCTGAGCACGCCCTGTCCCTGGATCAGGGGATGCGCCCCCCTTCGTCGGCCTCGCGCCGTGCGGATCATGAGCGCCGCACTGGCCTCGGGGGTCCTTCGACGCGGCATGGGCTGTGCGCGGGCGTTGGATCAGTCGCTCTCCGTCGATGCCGGCTGCGCACCCGTATAGGTGTGGCGCAGCAGTGGCCGCCGGCTGCGGAGGAGGCCTTCGACGACGAGCTCATAGGCGTTGAGCACCAGCTCCTCGACCAGCTCCGGGGTGATCCCGGGGCCGGAGGCCAGAGAAATCCAGTGCTGTTTGTTCATGTGGTAACCCGGTGTGATCGTGGGGAACTCCTGGCGCAAGGCCGCCGCGTGCGGGGGTTCGCACTTGAGCGTCACGATCGGCTCTCCGGGTGCTTCGGTGGTCATTAGGAAGACCTTGTCCACGACCTTGAACACATCGTGGTCGGGACCAAAAGGAAAGGTGCGGGACACGGCCGGCAACGTGGCGGCGACCTGCATGGCGATCTCCTGAAGCCTCGTCCCGTCCACGCTGACTCTCCTTGTCAGGTCACTGGCTCTCGGTGACCACCTGTTCTGCCCGGTCTCATCACCAGTATCCGTCCTCGCGCCGAGCGTCCCCCTGGGGTGTCACATCTGACGGGGGAGGGATCTCAATGCTCTGCTCAACCCGCAGCGTTACACCAGGGGCCCCGCCAGTGGGAGCGGGGTTGTACTGGCCGGAGGTGTGCTGACCCTTTCGAGGATGGGAGCCTTCGGATCAGCCGTTGGAAGCCTGTGCGACCAGTGCCAGCACGAGTGCGTTGTTGGCCGCGTGCAGGGCCAATGGTGCCCACAGGCTGCGGTGCCACAGGTAGAGCATGCTGGCGGCCACGGCCAGGAAGAACAGGTACACCGCGGCGATCGAGACCAGATGGATGGCAGCGAAAAGGATCGCGGCCACCACTACGGCCACGACCTGCGGCATCCGGGTGAGCAGCCACCCCAGTAACACCCGACGGAAGATCACTTCTTCCGCGGCTGGCAACAGGACCACCACGCACAGGCTCACCACAACAAGCAGCCAGGGGGTGACGGTCATGGCCAGGGTCAGGGCACCTCCGCTGGTGGTGTCGGTGGCCACCCAGACCCACCCGGCCGCCGCCGCGAACAATCGCGAGCAGCTATAGACGCCCATTAGGGCCACGGGCACTTGCCAGCACAGATGCCATGCCGATCGGCGGGAGGACACGAACCCCAGCTGTGCCCAGCCCCAACCACGGCGCATCAAGCCCAGCCACAGCCCGGCGGCGCTGCCGAGCACCGCCGCCGGAAGGGCCAGCAGCACAAGGTCGAGATTCTCCAGCCACAACCCAGGCAGCACTCCCAACAGGCCGCCCACGAGCATCCCGCCCAACCCCGCCAGGGACGACCACACCACATCGACCCCTCGAGGAGAGGGCAGGGACGGGCCAAGCCTGGACGCTGGGACGGTCTCTGTCATGGCCCCGACGTTACGGCCCGGTATGGGGGTGGGTCTTGGCGCACAAAAGGGGACCGCGACCACGAACCCATCCCTGGGGTAGTCGACCGAGACAAGGACGATGCCCACCGTCCAGCTCATCAGCGCCCCGGTTGTGACCGGTGTGCGGGGCTCTTCCCTGCTGGCGCGTAGCTGTCGTAGTTGCTCCCATGCGGCAGGGCCCGAGGGAACCAGGCGCAGTGCCGCCAGGGCGCGAAACCACCCCCTCCCCAGCGCACCCTTTGCGACTGTCGTGGACCACAGGCTCGGGTCGGCGGTGAAAGGCGAGGCCTTTGGGTAGGCGAGTGGTCTTCATCGGAAGTAGGGACAGGCTCGACCCCTCCCTCGTCCTTCACTACTGCACATACTGGGAGGGTTTAGCCCGTTGCTGGGGCGCATCCGACTTGCACCTCTCATCCCTGCGCTCCTTCTTCCGGGGCGGTTCCAAATCACCATTGAGGAGTTCACGCCATGAGCACGCCACCACCGCAGAGCCCGGACCAGCCCCCGTATCCCCAGGGTGGGACGGCCGGGGCCGGGATGCCCTACTACCACCCCGGCCAGGACCAGTACGGGCGGGCGAATCGGGGTGCGCCCCCGCCCCAGCACGCCCGGCTGCTGAAGCTCACGCTGGCCTCGGCCGGGCTCTACTTGCTCAACCTGGTGGTCTCTCGGGACTGTAAGAACAACGGTGTGTGAGGGTCCGGCCTGATCCGAAAGGAGACGGCCGTGTCAGAGTCCACGACCGAGATGACAGGCATGATGATCGATCCCGTGACGGGAGAGATCATCGATCAGAAGGACCTCGCCGAGCGGCTGCTTGCCCAGGCGAAGGAGCAGGGCGTGAGCCTGGTCGGCCCGGGCGGGCTGCTGAACCAGCTGACGAAGAACGTGCTGGAAACCGCCCTGGAAGCCGAACTGACCGAACACCTCGGTCACGACCACGGGCAGACGCCGATCGCGGCCAACATGCGCAACGGCACGAGGCCGAAGACCGTGCTGACCGAAATCGGCCCGGTGCAGATTGAGGTGCCACGGGATCGGGATGGGTCCTTCGAGCCGGTGATCGTGCCCAAGCGCAAGCGGCGTCTGGACGGGATTGATCAGATCGTGCTCTCCCTCTCTGCCCGCGGCCTGACCACCGGGGAGATCGCGGCACACTTTGAGGAGGTCTATGGGGCCAAGGTCTCCAAAGACACCATCTCGAAGATCACCGAGAAGGTCGCCGGTGAGCTGGCCGAGTGGTCCTCCCGCCCGCTGGACCCGCTCTATCCGGTGCTCTTCGTCGATGCGATCGTGGTGAAGGTCCGCGACGGGCAGGTGCGCAACACGCCGTTCTACGTCGTCATGGGCGTGACCGTGCACGGAGAACGCGACATCCTCGGGATCTGGGCCGGCGACGGCGCCGAAGGCGCCCGGTTCTGGCTGCAGGTCTTCTCCGAGCTGAAGAACCGGGGCGTCGAGGACGTGCTCATCGCCGTCTGCGACGGGCTCAAGGGCCTGCCGGAGGCGATCAACACCACCTGGGAGCAGGCCGTCGTCCAGCAGTGCATCGTGCACCTGATCCGCAACAGCTTCCGCTACGCCGGCCGCCAGCACCGCGACGGCATCGTCAAGGCGCTCAAGCCGGTCTACACCGCGCCTTCAGAACAAGCGGCAAAGGACCGGTTCGCCGAGTTCAGGGCCGAGTGGGGCCAGCGGTATCCGGCGATCGTGCAGCTGTGGGAGTCCTCCTGGGCGGAGTTCGTGCCGTTCCTGGAGTATGACGTGGAGATCCGCCGGGTGATCTGCACGACGAACGCGATCGAGTCGATCAACGCCCGCTACCGGCGGGCGGTGCGGGCGCGCGGGCACTTCCCGAACGAGGCTGCTGCGCTGAAGTGCCTCTACCTCGTCACCAGGTCTCTTGATCCGACCGGCGGCGGTAGAGCACGCTGGGTGATGAGGTGGAAGCCGGCGCTGAACGCGTTCGCGATCACCTTCGCCGGGCGGTTCGAGAGAACCGCTCACTGATGAAAACCGCCGGGCCCCACACACCGTTTATCGGACAGTCCCGGTCTCTCTGGTGGTGACTTCCACGGTGGATCTGACCGCGGCCTACGAACGTCTGGGTTTCACCACTGAGCAGGCCCAGTTGGCGGCCGCGGAGGCGAGTGGTTCGGTGCTGAGCACGATCATCTCCGCGGTGATCGCGGTGGGCCTTTACGCCCTGGTCTACACCGGGCTGAAGAAGGGCCGGAACTGGGCACGGATCGTCGGCATCATCCTGGCCATCCTCAGCGCCATCGGCACCGTGTTCGGCGTTCTCGGATCCCTGCTCTTCGGGGGCTGGGCGGTGGTACTGATCGCTCTGACCGTGGCGGTGCTGATCGTGGACATCCTCTGGTTGATCACCGCGTTCAAGGCCCCGGTCCGTGCCTGGTTCACCGGCCGATAGTTAGCCAGCACCACATCCTCCGTTTTGGGGCGGCCACGGGTGAACGGTGGTTGGCCCAGGGGGGTGCCTCTATGGTTTTCGTCAAGCGGCCAGGGCCACCGGTGGCGAGGTCTGAGGCTCGGTGGGGTCTTGGTACAGGGTGCCGTCGCGCAGCATCGCGAAGAGCACGTCGGTCCGTCGTCGGGCCAGAGCGATGATCGCCTGGTTGTGGCGTTTGCCCTGGGCTCGTTTTCGATCGTAGTAGGCCCTCGACGGGGCGTGGCTGAGCGAGGCGAAGGCCGAGAGGAACAGGGCCCGCTTCAGGCGTTTGTTGCCGCCCTTGGCGGCGTGCTCGCCACGGATCGAGGTCCCGGATCGGCGGGTGACCGGGGCGATCCCGGCGTAGGAAGCCAGGTGGCCGGCGTCGGCGAAGTCCTTGCCGACGACCTCGGTGAGGATCCTCGCGGCGGTCCTGACTCCGATGCCGGGCATCGAAGTCAGGACCTCGGAAAGAGGGTGGGCCTCCACGAGGGCCTCGACCTGGGCGGCCACCGTGGCGCGCTGGTGGATCAGGGTAGCTAGCTGCCCGGCCAGGATCGGTACGACGGTCGCGGCGGCCTCGGTGCCGGCCACCACCACGGACTGCTGCCCCAAGGCGGTGAAGACCTCCTCGGTCAACGACTCGGCCAGCCGCGGGGCATGCTTGCGCAGTCGGGCCCGCACGTGGCCCCGCCCGGCGGCGGCCAGCTTGGCGGGGGTCGGGTATCGGGTGAACAGATCGGCCACCGCAGGATGGGTCACCCTCGGTCCCAGCACCCGTTCCAGTGCGGGGTGGATCTGGGTGAGCATGCCCCGCAGCCGGTTGGAGGTTGCGGTGATCTGGGCGGCGAGATCGTCGTCGAAGCCGGCCAGCACCGCCAGCTCGGCGATCTGTTCCTCGTCGACCCGGATGTTGCGCAGGGTGTGCGGCATGGTGCGGGCTGCCTCGGCGATGATCAGGGCGTCGCGGGCGTCGGTCTTCGCAGTACCCGGGTGCAGGTCCGCGATCCGCCGCATGGCCAGGCCCGGCAGGTACGCCACGGTGACTGCCTCCGTCGCCTGGGCCACGGCCACCGGCAGGGCCCCGATCGTGGCCGGCTGGTCCACCACCATCAGCACCGGCCCGTGGGCGGCTGCCAGCTCTTCAAGGATGGCCTGCAGCCGGGTCTCGTCGTTGGGCAGGGCCTTGTCGTGGACCGTCTTGCCGGCCGCCGTCACCGCCACGGCGTGATGGTCGGACTTGCCGACGTCGAGGCCGATGAACACGGCCGGACGCTGATCTTCCATGGCGGTCTCCTCCTCGACGTGGGCCCATGGCGCGTGCCGGCCGGCCGGGTGGTGGTCACGCTCGGCATCCACGTTACGAAGGTCCCTCGAGAACAAGGTCGTGCCTCTATCAGCGATCCGTGACCACCGGACCGGCCCTCGGTGACAACACCCCCCGGATCATCGACGACTGGGGGCAAACGATCATGCCGAGGACCGACCGGCCAACACCCTTCCATCCTGCTGGACGGACGAGCTACGAAGAAGGTAACGGGGGCAGAGTCAACACATCTAAGGGGGATCGTGGGGGCCTATAGTACGTCGTCGACGGGGCGGTGGCGGTGGTGGTTCGTCGGCCTGGCGGGACTGCTGCTGCTCACCCAGGTCGCCCTTGGCGTCGCGAGCGGCTGGGACCTCGACCGCGCCTTGGGCGTGGTGACTGCGGTGGCCATTGGGCTGTCCTTCCTGCTGCAGATCCGCGATGTCCGCCGGCGCCAGTCTGCGACGGATCAGCATCAGGAGGTCATCACGGCCGCCGAGGAATACGACCGTCGCCGCGGAACGAGCCCGGAGGCGGACCCCAGCCCTGGTGGGCTCGCGGAAGGTCAAGCGGGGAGGGGACTGTGAGTAGACGGACACCTGGACCGGAGGCTGGGCCGAAGGTCGCGAGAGGAGCACGGCATGGCACGCAAGACGATGGCGCGCTGGTTCGTGGCCGTGCTCGCCGCGGCCTTTCTCGTGCCGGGCGTGGTGCAACTGGTGGCAGGCGAGCCGTTGGGGTGGGCCGCCGTGATCGGCGCGGTGTCGATGGGGACCGGTCTGCTGCTGGCGGTCCACAGAATCACCTGGGGGCATCTGCTCATCAGCGGCGGGGCCGTAACCGGGTTGACCTGGTTCTTGTCCATGGTCTCGGGGTGGTTGGGCCGCGGCGACGACTTCATCTACGGCGGCTGGGGTGCTGGCATCGGTATCGCCATCGCCTCGTTCTTGATGGAGCGCTCGGACCGGCATGCGGAGCAGTGGCACGAAGAGCACACCGAAACCACCCACCCGCACAACGATGAGCAGGGCTCCGGCACTGGGGAAGCCCCGCCCCCACAGGGCAGTCCCCGGGGCGACGGGAAGTCGTAGAGACGGAGGATTCATGTCACCGCGTTGGAGGGGACCGATCTTGATGGGGTCATGGCATCGCTGTTGCTGGTGCTGGCCCTCTACAAAGCGCCCGAGGTCGGCTGGTGGGCGGTGTGGCTGGCCGCGGCGTTCCTCCTCATTGGCCCTGTCCTGGTGGCCTGGGACATGAGGCATCCGCCCCAGGCGACGAAGCGGCGGCAGATCACCTCCACGGTGTTCATCACCGGTGGGTACCTGCTCGTCTCGGTTCTCAGCGCCGTGGCCCGCGGAGACGAGGTGCCCGGGTCGCTGTCACCGCTGGTGTTCGTCTTCGCCGTGCTGATCGGGCTGATCAGCTGGTTCGCCGGCCGCCCCAAGGCGTCGGATCCCGCAGCGCCAGGGGAGGAAACGTGCTGATCCTCGAGCCACCCTCTACCGTTCGTGTGGGGCGAAGTGTCGAAGGAAGGACCCCGCGGGTCGCCGCTGCGTGTCGCGTTCCGGTGGAAGACTCCAGGTCATGAGTGATGCGCGGAACCGGCTTCGTCCCCTCCTTCGACCGGGCGAACAGCTGCGCTGGGTCGGGCACCCCGACCCCCAGGTGCGCTTCGCGCCGATGGACCTCTTCCTGGTGCCCTTCAGCCTCATGTGGGGCGGCTTCGCAATCGTCTGGGAATGGCAGGCCGTCACCAACACCGAGTCCCTCTTCTTCGCCCTGTGGGGCATCCCGTTCGTGCTGGTGGGCCTGTACTTCATCGTCGGCCGCTTTATCTACAAGAAGCACCGCAAGCTGAAGACGGTCTACGGGCTCACCGATTCGCGGGCCATCGTGTCGACCAGCGAACGGTCCTTCGACGACACCCCGGTGAAGAACGTCCCCGTCCGCGTCAACCGCTCTCGTGACAACCGGCATGCCACGGTCATCTTCGGAGGCGGCCGCCATACCGCTTACCTCAACACGGGAATGGACTTCTTCGCCTTCGGTTCCGCGCAAGGAATGGGATTCTTCGACGTGGCCGACCCGGAGGCGTTGATCCGCGAGCTGGACCACGTGCGCTGAACCAACGGTCTCTGCTTCTCGACAACCCGCCCATCACAACCAGGTGGCACAGAAAACCATGCCCCGCTCGAAGCTTCACTTCATCCAGATCATCACGGTCGCGATCGCCGTCATTGTGGTGATCACTCTGACAAATGCCATCGCTACAGGCTCTGCGCGCGCGTGGTGGGCAACTCTCAGTGCTTCCTGCAGCCTAATCGTCGGCTTGATCGGCTGGTGGCAAGTGAAGAACGAGCAGAAGCGCCAAAACCGCGACCGATCTCGGCGGCGACCTTGACCATCAGTACGGACGACACTGCGGGCCGTTCGAGCGCTGCGAAGGCCGAGCCACGCCCCGGATGAGGGGTCAGACAGGTGGGGTGTGCTGTCGTGCCAGGATGCCGTTGCCGCAGGCCATGACTGGGGGAGGGGGACGATGCTGACCAGGGTCGACAAGGTGCTGCTGACGCTGTGGCTGATACCTCTGGCCGTCGGCGGAGGCGCTGCTGTGAACACCGGCGGGGACGAGCAGATGATCATCCTCTTCGTCACCGGGCTCACCACCCTGATGTACGTCATCACGGTGATCAGCATGTTCCACTACGCCCGCCGCCGGCGCGACTGGGCCGAGCAGATGGCCCACGAAGAAGCTGACCCGGACCACGTGGAGGGGCACATGTTCTACCCCGGGCACGGCTACATCGACACCCCGCGAGCCCGCGGACGGTCCATGATCACCAGCGACGCGATGAAACTGTTCATCTTCATCCCAGTCGCGGTCTTCTTCGGCGTCACCCAGGGTGAGTGGACCTTCGCCGTGTTCGCTCTCGAGTTCATCGCCATGCTCACCATGGGTGTCTACCTCCACGAGCGTGACACGGAGCTCGACCCGGCGAAGTGACCGGAAGTCCGAACCGGCAGGGCCGAGGGCTTGGAGCGGGTCGAGACTCTTCATTGCAGTAGGGGTTCCCCAGTAGACCGGACCGGCAGATGAAGAAGTGCTTTCCTGCCCTCCTCAGTGGTTTTCGCCTCCGTGCTTCCGCCGCGCTCGGTGCCGAAGGAGGATGGCAAGCACAGTCGTCAGGGCGAAGACTGACAGGGAGGCCCAGAAGATCCAGGGCCCGGTGGGGTACATGTCCACGTAAACCATGGACTGCGGGTCCGCCTGTGCGGGATAGGCACAGACGAACGTGGGCGGGAAGAACGTACTTTCACCGGAGACCATTCCTTGGCTTGATGCACCCAGTGCTCGAGCGCTGTCTGGTACTGCATCTCTCGCGCAGACGTACTGCGGGCCTTCCCTGACTGTCACCATATGTACGACTTGGTTGAGCACCCAGAGCAAGGAGGCGGCGATGGCAATGAACCAGGTGATGAAGAGCCAGTCGCTGCTCTGCATGCCGGGTTTCGAGGTGCTTGAGGTGCCCGGTAGGACAGAGTCCGGCGCAGGGGCGTTCATGGCTGGAGCTTAGGCCCTGAGCATCCGCTTCCCTGGTTGCTCTGCCGAAGCGGTAAGCCTGTACAGACCCCAGCTCTCGGATGCCTCGGCAAGGGTTTCCCTCGCGGTGGTCGCGAGACGCGCCCTGACGACGGTCCCGGAGGTTCTGTGCCTACGGTGGGAGCCCCGGTTGAAAGGTGATGCCTGGTGAGACGAGCCCTTCGCGTGCATCCGCTGAGCACCTACCTGGTGTTCCAAGCACTGACCGCAATGGTGGCACTGGCCTACACCGGTGTCCTGTCAGTGGACGGCATCGGATGGGTGACCTGGGCCGGGTACTGGGCGGTGCTGGGAACGGTCGGGCTGGTGTGGACCCAGCTGGCGTGGGGACCGTGCTGGAAGGCCGGGGCCGACTACGGGCTGTCTACGGGGGTGCGCATCGCGTTCATGGCCGTCGCCGGCGCAGCGCTGCTGCTGCCGTTCCTGGTCTTGAACGTCATCCTCGACCCGGCGTGGTTCTTCTACGCCCTGTTCCTGGCTCCCTACGGGGCGATCGTGGGCCTCCTGGGTGGAACGGTCCTCGCGGTCCGGGATCGCAAAACCACGGCCGCTGTCCGTGCGGATCACACTTAGGCGCCCGGTCCACTGGAAAGCTGACGCTTGCACGGCCGTGACCGCTCTCTGCACGGTGGGTTAGGGGTTCGTTCGCGCACGTCGCGTGTGCGGCGCCACGGGCTCGAGTGCGGCATCCGTGTCAGGATGCCGGTAATACATGATCAAGATTCCGGAGCGCGCATGTCGAAGCTCAGACCTTCCAGTGGCCCGGTCCTCGGGTGCGCCCTGGTGGTGGCCGGCGGGCTCCTGGTGCCGTTCGCGCTGCTCCAAGCCCCGGACTTTGTGAACGAAACAAGTCTGGTGCTGGGCGCGGTCCTGCTCGCCCTGATCGTGCTGCTGGCACTGGCCCGAGGGATCCTGCGGAGCCGCCGGCCCGGCGCGGTTGCACGGCAAGGCACCCGCCCGACCCGGGCCTGGTTGTGGCTGAACGCGGTGGTCCTGATGGGTGCTGTGGCCGTCCTGGTGTCCAACCAGTTCTCGGTCGTGAGCCTCGGCCACGATGGTGCGGACCGAGCCTGCGCTCGAGCCGACGTGTCTCCGTACCACGCTGATCCCACCGTGGGCTACGAGGGGGAATGGACCTTCCTTCCCCCGACTCTGGTCTGCCACTACTCCTCCGGTGACGGGCACCCGGGGAAGAACTTCACCACGGATCTCTTCCCGACCGGTGCCGGCACCTTCTGGCTGGGACTGAGCGCACTGGCCTGCGGCATCACCGCTGGCCTGCTGTTCCGATCGACCCGCAAGGCCGACAAATCCGCACCAGTCGATCTACAACGCCCCGCCGCCGCTCTGTAGCTCTCTGCGGCCGAGAAGGCGCCGCACCGGCTTAGACCCAAGGACGCTGCAGTAGGGGTTCGTGCCCGGGCGCGGGGCAGTGTCCGGTGGTCGCTTGCGGTGCTTCTCAAATTCGGCTGACCCGTGCAGAGCGAGGGCGCGTGGCGTGAGAGCCTGAGACCTGTTGATGTCTCTACGGTGGTGGCATGGGATCCATCGTGTCTGCTCCTGCCGATCTGGTGATCGCCACCAGCGACGGGATCGATGTGCGTTTCGCTGGCATCGATCTCGCCGCCGAGCTGTCTGCCCACGCGCAGGAGCCACCGGATGTCCACGGTGTGCGGATCAGTCTCGCCGCGGTGCGCGGCGCCGAGACCATGCGCCGGGATGGGCAGTTCCAGGCCGCCCGCCTGGCCTGGGCCCAGCGGGAAGATGGCGGAAGGCGGGGGAAGGAGCCGGTGCCGCTCATGCCGGGGTTCTCCGTTCTGGACCGGGTCGGGGTGGTGCTTACGGATGAGGCCGGCACCGAGTACCGACTGATCGCCGGGCAGGCGGCCGGGGACGGCACCGAATGGGAGGCGACCTGGGAGTTCGTGCCCCAGCACCCGGAAGCGGCCGGGATCCTTCGACTCCAGTTCACCCTGGACGGGACACCAACCGGTCAGACCTGCGAGGTCCGGATCCCGTGAGCCTCTGACAGCGCTTGGGAGCCCGGTGATCGTACCGGCGACCGCTGGCGTCGTGTCGTCGCGGTGGGGCGACAGGCCTGGCCCCGCGACCTCAGGGACAGGGACCACGGGCACGCTGGAGAAAGGAAGCGCGATGGGCAGCCCGGACTATGCAGGGCTTGAGCGTCTGCTGCGGGAGCGCAACGAGATCGACTGGGTGATGGTCGCCAACGTGATCGACGATGCCACCACCTACGGCCTGCCCGCCAGCGAGGAAAACGCCATCGACTACATCGTGGGGCTTCATGGACAGGGCAAGATCCGTGTCGGCACCTACGTCCATGGCACCCGGGAAGGGTTCATCCCGTGGGAGGAACCGATCCTCGACCTGCCGGCCCGGCTGCGGGCGGCCCTGGTGCCCACGGACCCCGAGGACCCCTTGGGGCCGGTGATGACCGTCATGTTCACGTTCACCGACGAGGACCCACCCGCCGCTTGTCCGGTGGAGCACTAAGGGTTGGTGTTCGGTCGTGGCGGTGGCGGATGTCCGGCCGGCGGGGGATCTGCGGGTGGTGGCATCGGGGAAGAATGGGGTGGCCGTGTTGCCGTTGAAAGGCTCTTGTCCGTGAGTTGCGCCCCTGTTTTGTCCGTTCGTGAGCTGGTGTGTGGTTATGCCGGGGTGCCGGTGACCGCTGGGGTCAGCTTCGAGGTGGGGCCGGGGGAGGCGGTGGTGCTGCGCGGGGCCAATGGGGCGGGCAAGTCCACGCTGCTGCGCACGGCCGTGGGCCAGCAGGCTCCGGTGAGCGGGGAGCGGTGGCTGAAGGGCGGGCCGGTGGTGGAGAACTCGCTGGCCTACCGCCGGGCGGTGAGCTGCCTGTTCGACGAGGACGCGTTCTTGCCCGGGGTGTCGGTGGGGCATCACTTGGAACTGGTGCTGCGCGGTCACGGGGTGGCCGATGCGCCGGTCGTGGCCGCTGAGGCGGTGGTCGAGTTCGGGCTACAGGACCGGGTGGACGCCTCGCCGTTCGCTCTGTCCTCAGGCCAGCGTCGGCGGGCGCTGCTGGCCGCGGCCCTGATCCGCCCGTTCGAGCTGCTGGTGCTCGATGAGCCCGAACAGCGCCTGGACACTCTGATGCGTGCCCGTTTGGCCGACCGTCTGGTCACCGCCCGGCAGGCAGGGGCGGGGTTGCTCATCGCCACCCACGACGCGCCGCTGGCGGACACGGTGGGCACCACCGTGCTGAGCCTCGACTCCGACGGTGCCCTGCCACCGATTACGGCTGAGCCGCAGCGGGAGGACCAGTCGTGACGGGCGGTGCCGGCCTGAAGCCTGCCGAGCCCGCCGAGATCGTAGTGTTCCTGCGAGCAGCCCAGGCCCAGGGCCGGGCTCGAGGTGCGGATCGGTTCGTCGACGTCTACACCGGGCTCTTCGTCACGGTGGTGCTGGTGGCCTGGGCGGTCGCCGGAGTCCTGGGTCTCGGTGCCTCGTTGGGGGATCTGATGGCGGCCGGTTCCCCCGGCGGGGTACTGCACCGCCCGGCGGCCGCTTGGGTGGGGGCCGGGGCGCCGGTGCTCGGAGGCGCGGTGTTGCTCGGGGTGGCCTGGGTCGGTGCCGTGGACCTGTTGCGCGGGCTGGGGCCGGTGGGGGTGTCCCCGGAGCGGGCGGTGTGGGTGTGGCCGCTGCCCGGGGCCGGGGCGCAGGAACCGATCCGCAGTGTGCACCGGATGCTGTGGGTGGCGGCGGTGGCCGGGGCGGTGTTCGGTGGCACCGGGCTGTTGCTGCTGTCGGGTGCCGGGCCGGCAGCCGGGCGGGGCGCGCCGTGGTGGCAGGCAATGGCGCAGCTGGTGTGCTGGGCCGGTCTGGGGGTCAGTGCGGTCGGGGTCTCTGTCTGGGCCCAGACCGCCGGCGGGGTGCCGGACTCGCTGCGGTCCCGCCCCTGGGCGGGCTGGTTCCTGGTGCTGGGGGCTGTGCTGGTCGTGTTGGCTGGGACCCGGGACGGGGCCACCGGCCGGTGGAATGTCCTCGTGCCGCCCCTGTGGGTCGTGGGGGTCGCAGGATTACTGGTGGTAGTGGCCGGGCTGTTCTGGGTCTGGGCGCTGCGGTGGGCCCGCGGCCTGGACGGGGTGCAGTTACGGGCGTCCGGAGCGCGGACCCGGCACCTGAGCAACGCCGTGTCCCTGCTCTCGACCCAGGACCTGACCGCCGCGCTGGCCCCCGCCACGGTGACCGGGGTGCGGGGACTGTCGGGGAGCACACCGGGCTGGGTGTCGGGGCCGCGCACGGTGGTGCTGTTCGCCTCGCTCACGGCCCTGCGGACCAGCCGGTGGCGGGCCGGACTGGCCGTGGACCTCGGGCTGACCGTGGTGCTGCTGGCCGCCTTCTCCCACACCGTGGTGCTCGCCGGCTGGGCTGCGCTGCTGGTGGTGGGATACCGGGGGTTGGGCCGCGGCACGGCCTATCTGGGTGATCTGCGCGCCGGGGCCGCCGCCGAACGGCACCTGCCGATCGGGGCCACCGCAGCCGCCCTGATGCACCTGGTGGTCCCGTGCGCGCTCAATGCGGCGGTCCTGGCCGCCGTGGCACTGCTGGCCGGGCTCGCGGTCGGCACCAGCTGGGCGGTGCCGGTGCTGCTCGGAGCCGTGGCAGGTGCTGGTATCGGTGCGGTCGGCCCCTACCGTGCCCTCGGCCCGGAACCGGACCACACCCAGCCTCCGATCGACACCCCCCTGGGGCCGGTGCCCGTAGCCCAGCTGATCGGCTACAGCCGGGGACTCATCCTGGTGCCCGCCCTGCTCGCGACACCCGCCACCGCCCTGCTCCATCCGGCCGCCTGGCCGGCGGCCCTGACAGCCGCCCTTGCTGTGACGGCCACCGCCGTGGCCCTGGCGATCAGCACCGACCGGAAACACTGAGGCCCAAATTGTGAGGGCTACGACCGAGCCCCACCACACCTACCAGGCTCACGAAGTGCGATAGGAGTTGGTGTCCGCCGGGCCAGCACCACAGCAGTGACCCCCTGCCGCATGAGCCGCCGGGAGCTGCCCCCGGGTGAACGACGCGGACCGGAAACGCCTCGCGAGCACGATGGGGCGTTCCGCCAGCGGAAATGGGGACATGATGAAAGTCGATCTTTTGTCTACTGGTCGGTACGGTTGAGGTATCGCGCACGGTGCTCAGTCGGGGGGCTGGGCCACCCAGCGTGGACCGTGTCGCAGTGCTCAGCCGGGGGGCTGACCCGCTGCCGACCGGTCGAATGGCCGCCGTCCTGGCGGCAGAAGACCTGGGGCCTGGGGTCCCGTCGTCGGGGGGCGGACTCTTCTGCCGCCGGGCCGGCGGCCCCACACGGCACCCCTGACCATCCCTCCGGCGCTGTGGCAGCACAACGACCACGTGCCGGCAGCTGTCCCGGTTGAGGCGGTCCTCATGAACGATGGGTACCTTGCCGGAACGTACTCCAGGTGGGCGAGTCCCGTGAGGGATCCGCTGTCCCGGGCGGCGGCCTTCGCAGCACTGCGCCCGGCCCTGGAGGCCCTGATCCACCAAGCCGGCGCCGATACCCGGCTGAGTCCGGAGGCCCGTCGCGTGCTGCGCGCGGTGACCCGCACCCGTCCCGAACACACCCTGGCTGTGGCTGGCCTCGCCGCCCGCGCCAGCACGGCCAAGGCCCGGGTCCCTGCCGCGTTGACCGAGCTGGACGTCCACGGCTATCTCGCCCAACTGGTACGTATCGCCCCGCACCTGAGTGCAGCACTGCCGCCACCAACCCCCTCCACCCTTGCAGGGACCCCCACGATTGACCCCGCCGACCCGGAAACCGCCTAGAATTCCTCGCCCATATTCCGGCATCCGCGCACGAACTCACGCTGAACCAGGCGCGGCGGGTTGCAGGGAGGGTTCCAACGCGGGCGAGGACGCCGGAGGAGCTTGCTGGGGGATTAGGTGGGGCAGGCACATGATGCGGCGCTGGCGCGTTCGCCATCCTCGAGGTCGTGCGGCGTTCATGTTTCTCGGATGCACCCGGTTCTAGGGTGGGAGAACGGCTCTTGGCCGCCCGTGGACCCGAGGCGAGGACGACGCATGCACAGGTATGGCACCTTCACCACGCTGGCGGTCTGCGTAGCTTTGAGCCTGTCCGGGTGCGCCGAATCCACCCGTGACCTCTACGAGGGCGAGCAGACGGAATCCGATGTTCTTCCAGAAGACATCGCCGTCGATAGGGAGAACTGGGACACCAGTACGTCCCGGTTACTGGCCACACACGATGGGCATGAGTTCTACGCCTTCGTTTCCACCACTGAGGGCGATTGTTTGTTGACCTACGAGCCTCAGGCCCCGGAGAACTGGGTCGTGGGATGCGGCACTGCGGGGCCGCTGGGCACGATGGGTCCGAGCGGGGTCAAGACGAGGTTCGACCCGGAGGGCTTGCCGGAGGAAACGACGGCCGGCTGGACGCGGCTCACACCGGAGCTGGAAGTCACCGGTACCTGAGCGACTGCATCTGTAGAGCAGAACCCTGCCAGCACTCACCCTCTCGTCTTGCTGCAGAAGAGGTTCGTTAGTTGGTGTGGTCGTCGTGGTGGGCCGCGCGCAGGTAGGCCCAGGGGTGCCGGGCGCGGAGAACGTGGATGACCGCCAGGATCCCGGCGACGACGGCGAAGACGGTCCAGGCCGGCTGCGGCACGAGCAGCGAGGCGACCAGCACCCCGGTCGTGGCGGCCACGGCGTAGGCGGCGGCCTCGACCCGTTGGCAGGCGGTGACGCCGGCGGCGGCGCGGACTCGCGGTTCCGAGGGCACAGCACCGGTCCGGGCGGCGGAGACCAGCGCGTTGCGAACCCGCTCCGCGGACACCGGCGGCAGGCCAGTGGGCCGCGGGGCGCGGGCGAGTCGAGCCAGGAGATGGAACAGGGCCAGGAGACCGAGCAGCAGCGCCGGCCACCACGGGGTGCGCAGTGCACCGGTGGAGGTGTCCAGCAACCACCGCAGCGCCACCGGCATCGCGAGGACGAGGATCGCGGCGGCGGGCACGGTGCGGGCCAGGACCTGGCCGACGGTGGGGGCCGGGGCGGTGTCGATCTGTGAGGACTCTTCGTGTGCGGGTCGGGGGCGGTCGTCCATGCTGTTCACGCTACCGGCCGCCCTCGGTGGTGGTCGTGGACCAGCGGGTGGCTCGCGTGCTCCGGAGGTGGTGCAGGCCTGCCCCCAGCAGCACGAGCATTCCGGCGGGCACGGCGTGCAGCACTGCGAGGTCCAGGGCTGCGGTGGCCCATCGGGCTGTTTCCACCACGGTCAGGGTCATGCCCTGGGTGACACCGAGCACCGCGGTGTAAAGATGCGCGGCGAGCACCATCGCAGCACCGACGACGGCCCAGAGTGCTACGGCCTGTCCGGTGGGCACCAGGCGGTATCCGTCGGCCACCGCCCAGAGCCCGGCCGGGAGGAAGGCGACCAAGGTGGCGGCCTGTCCGGGGTCGAGGTGAGGGTTCCGGAGGAACCAGTCGGTGCGCAGCAGCACCTCGAAGCTCACCTGGAGGGCCACCATGATCGGCGCCCAGCGCACCAGGAAATGCCCGATCCACCGGAGGGCACCGGCCCAGGGCCGGGTGGGCATCTGAGCTGGGGCATCCACGGGACGGGTTCCTTCCTGGACGGCGACGAGGTCCTCGCTCGATACGCGGACCTGGGGGGCAGGCGTCTTCTGGGGGGTCTACGGTCGCCGATTGCCGGGGTGGTCGCCGTGCTTGCGCACGTAGTCCCTGATGCCGGCGGTCACGCCTTTGCGCACCACCCAGTAGAAGATCAGCAACGAGATCACAAACATGACCAGAGGAAAGAGGAGAGCCAACAGGGGCAGACCCCAGTCACCAGGAGTGGGATTGATCCCGGACGCGGCCAGGACGCCGGGCGGTGCGGCGAGATCGGTGAACAT